>NZ_JBVHEH010000009.1:0-162840 GCF_055562955.1 Kitasatospora sp. NPDC015121 | reverse complement strand
CGCTCTGTTGGTTGGCGAGGTTGTTGAGGGAGGCGGCGAGGTCGGGCAGGTAGGCGGCAGGGGCGGCCTGGACGAGGGCGCGGTAGTGGTCGACGGCTTCGGTGGCGGTGTCGAGCGCGGCCCGCCGGTCCCCGGCGTCGGATTGCCGGTTGGCGAGGTTGTTGAGGGACGAGGCGAGGTCGGGCAGGTGGGCGGCGGGGGCGGCCTGGACGAGGGCGCGGTAGTGGTCGACGGCTTCGGTGGCGGTGTCGAGCGCGGCCCGGCGGTTTCCGGCCGCGCTCTGGTGGTTGGCGAGGTTGTTGAGGGAGGCGGCGAGGTCGGGCAGGTGGGCAGCAGGGGCGGCCTGGACGAGGGCGCGGTAGTGGTCGACGGCTTCGGTGGCGGTGTCGAGCGCGGCCCGCCGGTTTCCGGCCGCGCCCTGGTGGTTGGCGAGGTTGTTGAGGGACACGGCGAGGTCGGGCAGGTAGGCGGCGGGGTCGGCCTGGGCCAGGGCGCGGCGGATGGCGACGGCCTCGGTGATGGTCTCGACTGCGCCCTGCCGGTTTCCGGCCGCGCCCTGGTGGACGGCGAGGTTGTTCAGGGATACGGCGAGGTCGGGCAGGTGGGCGGCCGGGGCGGCCTGGACGAGGGTGCGGTAGTGGCCGACGGCTTCGGTGATGGTCTCGAGTGCGGCCCGTCGCTTTCCGTTCGCGTTCTGGTGGTTGGCGAGGTTGTTGAGGGACACGGCGAGGTTGGGGAGGTGGGCGGCGGGGTCGGTTTGGGCGAGCGCGCGGTAGTGGCTGACGGTTTCGGTGGCGGTGTCGAGCGCGGCCCGCCGGTCGCCGGTCGCGTTCTGCTGGATGGCGAGGTTGTTGAGGGAGGAGGCGAGGCTGGGGAGGTGGGCGGCGGGGTCGGCCTGGGCGAGGGCGCGGCGGATGGCGACGGCCTCGGTGATGGTGTCGAGCGCGGCCCGCCGGTCCCCGGTCGCGTTCTGCTGGATGGCGAGGTTGTTCAGGGACACGGCGAGGTCGGGGAGGTGAGCGGCGGGATTGACCCGGGCGAGGGCACGGCGGATGGCGACGGCTTCGGTGATTGTCTCGAGTGCCCCCTGCCGGTTTCCGGCCGCGCCTTGGTGGACGGCGAGGTTGTTGAGGGAGGCGGCGAGGTCGGCGAGGTGGGCGGCCGGGTCGGCTTGGGCGAGAGTGCGGTGGTGGCCGACGGCTTCGGTGGTGGTGTCGAGCGCGGCCCGCCGGTCCCCGGTCGCGTTCTGGTGGACGGCGAGGTTGTTGAGGGACGAGGCGAGGTTGGGGAGGTGGGCGGCCGGATCGGCCTCGGCCAGGGTGCGGCGGATGGCGACGGCCTCGGTGATGGTGTCGAGCGCGCTTTGCCGGTTTCCGACCGCGTTCTGGTGGTTGGCGAGGTTGTTGAGGGAGGAGGCGAGGTTGGGGAGGCGGGTGGCGGGGTCGGCCTGGGCGAGGGCGCGGTGGTGGCCGACGGCTTCGGTGATGGTGTTGAGTGCGGCCCGCCGCTCTCCGGCGCCGGATTGCCGGTTGGCGAGGTTGTTGAGGGAGGCGGCGAGGTCGGGGAGGTGGGCGGTGGGGTCGGCTTGGGTGAGGGTGCGGTAGTGGTCGACGGCTTCGGCGGCGGTCTCGAGCGCGGCCCGCTGCTCCCCGACCGCGTTTTGCCGGTGGCTGACGCGCTGGAGCTGGCTCGCCAGTTCGGCCGGCTCCGTGCCGTCGGTGGTGCGGAGGATCGACAGGCGCCGGAGGTCGGCGCGCAGGCCGAGTCCGGGCAGGCCGATCGTGGTGAAGGGGATCGCGCTGGCGAGGTCGTCGAGCCAGGGCACGGCGGGGTCGCTGTCGATGAGCCGTTCGAGGGCGGCGAGCGCGGTGCCGCCCTGCTCGGCGGCCAGGTGCAGGACGACCCTCCAGCGGTCCGGTGCCGTGCCGAGCCACTGCGTCAGGAGTCCCGTGGCGACGGCCGGTTCGGCCGCGGCCGCGCGGTTGAGCTGGCGCAGCGCCGACAGGAGGCGTTCGCTGTCGAGGTCGTCGAGGACGCGGGGAAGCAGCTCCTCGTCGTGGCGGAGTTCGGTGAGGGTGAGGTGGTCGGCGATGGGGTCGGGGCGCAGGACGAAGGGCTCGCCGGGGCCGGGCTGCAGGCAGGTGGTCAGGGTGGCGCCGATGGTCCTGCGCTCCTGCGGGTCGTCCGAGAGTTCCTCGACCGCGCGGAGCGCGGCCTGGACGTCCCTGGGGGTGGTGGGGGAGCGGAGGGTGAGGCTGGTGACGGCGCGGCTGAGGGTGCCCTCCGGTACGTCCGCGTCCTTGGGCAGGCCGGCGTTCCTCCGGTAGGTCTGCGCCCAGTAGCCGTACTCGTGCGCGAGGACTTCGTCGTAGAGGTCCGCGCGGGTGGCGGGGAGGTGGTCGGGGCCGCGGGAGGCGAGGTAGGCCAGCAGGACGTGGTCGAGCGTGGTCCAGTCGGCCGGTGCCGCCCGGGTCGCCGTCTCCAGGTCGAGGTCGCCGCCGGGGCCGTCCCGGAAGGCTTCGGCGGCCCGGCGGAAGAGCGTGGCGCCGGCGGGGTGGTCCGGTGGCAGGTGCAGGGGGCTGCCCTCGCGGGCGAGGTGCCCGTCGCGCTTGACGGCCCTGCGCAGGTTGGTGAGCCACTGGCCGGTGATGGCGCGGGCGGTCATGACGACGATGGCGGGTGCGGCGCCGCGGTCGGTGCGGCGTCTGAGCACGGCCAGCAGGTCCTGGGCGTCGGCGGTCCGGGCGTCGGCGTAGTCGAGGACGACGAGGGTGGGGGAGACGACGGTGCCCAGCCAGTCCCAGCCGGTGCGGCCGTCGCGCAGGTAGCCGGTGTACCAGCCGCTGTCGGCGGCGAGCCGGTGCGCGAGTTCGAGGGCGAGGCGGGTCTTGCCCGCGCCGCCCGCCCCGTGGACGACGATCATGCCGGTGTGCGGGCCGGCCGCGACCTCGTGGCACCAGTGGGTGAGGATCGTCAGCTCGTCACGGGCCTGGAACGGCACGACCGCGTGCTCGGCCCGCAGCACCTCCAGGGGCCGGCCGCCGCGCCGGTCGAGTTCCACGTACGGGCTGCGCAGCGGGTCGTCCGCGGGACGGTCGGCCGGGGTGTGGGCGTCCTGCTCGCGCCAGGTGCGGTGGACGTCGACGGCGAGGCGCCAGGTCCACTCCAAGGCGTACCGGGCCCCGCTGCGGGCGGCCTCGGCGAAGGTGGCGCCGGTGCCGAGGACCGGCGAGGAGGGCAGCGCCTCGGCGATGCCGACGGGGTCGAGGAGCAGCAGCGGCCGCACCGGCCCGTCCGGGTCGGCCTGGACGAGGTCGGCGAGGTCGTCGGGCCGGGTGGCCCACACGTCCGCGTCGGGCACCTGGGGGTCGTCCGGGTCGGGGTCGTCGATCCGGACGCCGAGGAGGGCGTGGGCGGCGCCTCCTGCCACGGGCGGGTCGAGGACGAGCACGACGGGGCGGAGCCCGGCGTGCAGGCAGGCCCCGGCGAGGACCAGCGCGAGGTCCAGGCAGGTCCCGTGCCGCGGGGACCACAGGACTTCGGCGGGCTGCCGGACGACCTGCCGGCCGGGGTCGTCCGACGGCGCCTCGTGGGAGTAGGTGATCCCCGCGCCGGCCAGGGCCTCGTACACGGTCCGCGCCTGCGCCAGGCGGCTGTCGGCCGGCGGGCCCGGCAGCCCCACCAGGGCCGCGACCGCCTTCGGCTGGACGTACTTGGCCAGCGCGGCGGGTTCGCCCTCCAGGGACCAGCGGGGCCAGGACCCGGTCACGGTCACGGGGCGACCACCGCGATGCCGTCGGTCACGGACAGGTCGCCCGCGCCGGGCACGGCCCGCACGCTCACCTTCAGGTCGTAGCCGCCCGCGGGCTGGCCGGGCAGCTCGGTGGCGTACCCGCCCAGGCCGCCGTCCCAGTCCAGCCGGACCTCCGCGACGGCGGCGCGGGGGCCCTCCGCCGGGCGGAGGGTGGCCCAGACGGAGAGGCGTTCCGGGGCGGCGGTGGCCTCCTCGGGGAGCTCGTCGCCGCACAGCCGCACGCGCAGCGGGACCGCGGCGCCCTGGAGGTGCAGCTCGTCGAGGTCGAGGCCGAGCGCGGCCTCGCGCTCCTCGCCCCGCGCGGCGGTCAGCCGCTGCCGCCCCTCGTACGCCTCGACCAGGCCGGGGACCCAGTCGGCGGAGGCGATGGGGCCGTGGCGGTCGCGGGTGCGCCAGCCGGTGGTGTCGTGGCCGTCCATCTCGACGGGGACGGCGGAGACGGCGGGCACGGTGCCGTCGCCGTGGTCCTCCTCCCAGCCCGCGAGGTCCAGCCAGCCCGGGAGCTCCTTGCTGAACTCCAGCTTCCGGCCGTCCCACACCGCGGAGCCGGGGGTGCGGTGGCTCCAGCCCAGGCGGGGCACCACCTGCGGCTCCGCCCCGGTGCGGGGGATCGCCGCCCACGCGTCCTCGATCTCCCGGTGCACCGCGAAGCCCCGCTCCGCCGACGGGCGCAGGCCGTCGAGCGGCAGGTCGTGGGGGTGGAGGGCGGCGTTCGCGGTGCCGTCCCAGACCATGGGGTAGCGGGGGAGCAGCTCGGCCACCGACGGCCAGCGCGCCAGCAGGTCGCTCACCCGGTCCAGGCGCATCCCCGCGACGCGGACGCCGTCGACCAGGAGGCGCAGGGCCTTGGGGGCGCCGCGGTGGGGGGTGCCGAGGGTGATCAGGGAACGGCACAGCGGCCAGCCCCCGAGCGGACCCAGCCAGTAGCGGGCCACCAGGCCGCCCAGCGAGTGCGCCACCACCACGACCCGCCCGGCCCGCTCGGCGGGCGAGAGGTCCTTCAGCCGCTCGTGGACGTCGGCCGCGAGGAGCTCGGCGGCGTGCCGGACGCCGAGGCGGAAGTCGTACGGGAAGAGCACCACGTTCGCCGCCGGGTCGCGCCGTCCGGGGTGCCAGGTGTCGACGACCGTGCCCGGAAGCGCGGCGAGACCGGCGACCAGCCGCTCGTAGCCGGGGACGACGGTCCAGCCCGGCAGCAACCGCTTCGACCGGATCAGTCCGGTCGCCCGCAGCGGCTCGTCCACGGCCAGCCGCCCCGGGTTCGCCAGCAGCCCGGCGATGTCACCGAACCCCGCGTCCCAGACCGCCCGCGGCCCGGAGCCGCGGCTGCCCGGCCGTTCCAGCACGCTGCCCCCGATACCCGGCAGCACGTACACCAGATGCCTGCGCCCCATGGTCCGCACCCTCCCCGGACGGCGGGCGGAACCCCGACGGCCACCGCCCCGCCACCCTTTGCTACCAGCGACGGGCGGGCAGACGCGGAAGTTCCGGAAAAGATACGCACCGCCCGGCCCGCCCGCCCCGCCTGCCGTCCGGCGCCGCTCACCCGTCCGGTCCGCCGGGGTCGCCGCCCGGGCGGGGCGCCGGAAAAGTGGCGGAGAACGCCCGGCGGAGACCGCGCAGCACAGCCGGGCGGTGCGGGCCGGAAGGCCGGAGGGCCGGACGGCCGGACGGGGAGCGCGCCGGGCGGTGGGAGGAGGGCGGCGGTGTACGGGCGACCGGAGCAGGTCGATCGGGGCGAGCCCCTGCGCCGCACCGTCGAGCGGCTGCGCGCGGAGCAGCGCCGCGTCCGGCCCGCCGAGCCGCCGGGACCGCCGCCGGTCGTCCCGGCGGACGCGCTCGACCCGGCGCTGACCCGGCCGCCGGACCTGGACCTGCACCACCTGCTCGACGCCGTCCCGCAGGCCGCCGTGCTGGCGGAGCCGGTGCCGGGCGCCGACGGGGGCGTCCGCGACCTGGCCGCGGTGATCCTGAACGAGGCCGCCCTCCGGCACCCGTCCCACCCGGGGGCGGCCTACCGGCAGGCCGGCGAGGGGAGCGGCCTCTCGCTGCGCGAGGCGTACCCGGGGCTGTGGACGGCCGCGTTCGCGGACGCCGTCACCGAGGTGCTGCGCACGGGCGCCGCCGCCCGGGCCGTCCCGGTGCGCTGGCGCGCGGTGCTGCCCGACGGCCGCACCGGCCTGCGGCACGAGCGGGTCACCGTGCACCGGCTGGGCCGCCGGCTGCTGCTGGTGTGGCCCGACGACCGCACCGAGCGGATCGCCCGCGCCGCGCAGCGCATCGCCCGGGTCGGCTGGGCCGAGTGGGGGCTGCGCGACGGCCGGCTCGACATCTCGCCCGGCCTCGCCGTCCTGCTCGGCCTGCCGCCGGACACCGCCACCGTCCCGCCGGGCCGGGCGCTGCGCCGGGTCACCGAGACCGCCCGCCCGGCGCTCTACCGGGACCTCGACCGGCTGCTCACCACCGGCGCGGACATCGACGTGCTGACCGAGCTGTACGGGGTCGGCCGGCCGCGCCGGGTCCGGCTGGTGGCCGAGGCGGTGCGGGAGGAGGGCGGCCCGGTGGAGGGCCTGCGGGTGGTGCTGCAGGACGTCACCGAGCTGTGGGAGAGCCGGCGGCGGCTGCGCGAGCAGGAGGAGGAGACCGAGCGGCAGGCCCGCCGCGCCGACACCGAGCACCACGTCGTCCAGCGCCTCCAGGAGGCCCTGCAACCGCACTCCGCCGTCCTCACCGGGCTCGGCGTCAGCACCGCCGTCGCCTACCGCCCGGCCGAGGCCGGAGTCGGCGGCGACTGGTACAAGGTGCGCCAACTCCCGGACGGGCAGGTGCTGCTGGCGGTCGGCGACGCGCGCGGGCACGGTCTGGACGCGGTCGCCCTGATGTCGATGCTGCGGCACGCGCTGGCCGGGCTGGCGTTCACCGGCGCGCTGGTCGAGTCGCTCGGCGGCTGGCTCAACCGGATCGCCTGCGACGAGGGCGACGAGGCCACCGCCACCGCCGTCGTCGCCCGCTACTACCCGCACCGGCGCCTGCTGCGCTGGATCTGCGCCGGCCACCCCCCGCCGGTCCTGCTCCGCGACGGCCGGGCCACCCTGCTGGAGCCCGACACCGGCCCGCCGCTCGGCGTGCTGCCCGAGGTGGCCTACGGCGCGGTGGAGACGCGGGTCCGCCCCGGCGACACCGTGCTGCTGTACACCGACGGCCTGGTCGAGCGCCGCGACCAGGACGTCGACACCCGCCTCGAAGCGCTCCGCGCGGCCGTCGGCGCGCACGCCGACCGGGACCGCGCGACCGACCCCGACCTGCAGCGCCTGGTGGACGCGGTGGTCCGCGAGATGTCCGGGCCGCTCTCCGAGGACGACGCCACCCTGCTGGCGTTCCGCTTCGACCACTGAGCGGGGGCGGACGAGCGCCCGCCCCGCCGGCACCGAGGAGGCGGCGCGGCGGGGCGGGCGGGACCGGCGGAGCGGAGGCCGGCGGAGCGGGCAGCGGGGGTCAGTCGTGCGGGACGACGGCGACCGGCGCCTGCGCGTGGTGGATCACCGCGTGGGCGACCGAGCCGAGCCTGCTGCCCAGGCCCAGGGTGCGCCGGCGGCGGCCGACCACCACCAGGTCGGCCTGCTCGGACGCCTCGACCAGCGCGGCCGCGCCGCCGCCGGTGCGGACGTCCTCCAGGACCAGCGTGCGCGGGTACTTCTCCCGCCAGGGGGCGACCGCCTCGGCGACCATGCCGACCGCCAGCGCGCCCAGCTCCTGCTGCTCGGTCTCCACCGGGATCCACCCCGCGTACCCGTAGGCGGGCGGCAGCTCCCAGCCGTGCACCACCCGGACCCGGGCGCCGCGCAGCCGGGCCGCCTCGAAGGCGAACTCCAGCACCGCGTCGTTCGGCTCCAGCGCGTCCAGGCCGACCGCGACCTCCGGCTCGTGCGACGGCTGCTCCGGGCGGCCCTCGCGGACCAGCACCACCGGCGCCGCCGACCGGCCCGCCACGCCCAGGCTGACCGAGCCGACCAGCAGCCCGCGGAAGCCGCCCAGGCCCCGGGTGCCGATCACCAGCAGCTGCCCCTGCTCGGCGGCCGCCGTCAGCCCGTCGACCGCCGCGTCCGGCACCAGCTCGCCGGTCACCTCCAGGCCCGGGTACGCGGCCCGCAGCTCCTGGGCGACGTCGCCGAGCATGCCCTGCGCGCCGCTCTCCAGGTCGTCGGCCTTCACCAGGTCGTTCGCCTTCCGGCCCAGGTAGGGCCAGGCGTGCAGCAGGCGCAGCGGGGCCTCCCGCCGGCCGGCCTCCCGGGCGGCCCAGTGCGCGGCGGCCCGGCTGCGGACGGACGCGTCTACGGCGGCGAGAACGGGACGAGTCATGACGGTGCCTTCCCTGTGCTTTCCCGAGCGGGCTCCCCGCCGCGGGTTCCCGCGGGCCTCCGTCGCCCGCGTCGCCCGCGTCGCCCGGTGCCGGGGTCGTGGCCCACTCTGCTCCCGCCCGCGCGGGCCCGCCAGGGCCGCCGGACCCGGCGGTCCGGGACGTTGGTCCCGGGTGCGACCCCCGAAGTGGAGTGCGAACGTCCGATCGGGGTCCAAGGCCCCTGCCCGACCCGCCCCCCGGTCCCGCACCATGGAGGTACCGGCCGGACCGGACGCCCGCGAACGTCCCGGCGCGCCGGCCGGACCGAACGACCCACGGGAGGTGACCGAAGTGACCACCGGACACGCCCCGACCCCCGGGACCGCGCTCGCCCGCCGCTTCAGCGACCGCCTCGCCGACCTCGGCCTCACCGAGGCGCAGGCGGCCGCCCGGGCGGGCATGTCGACCGCCTACCTGCGCCGCGTCCTGGAACTCGGACGCGACTTCGACCCGCCCGCGCTGCTCCGCCTGGCCGCCGTCCTCGGCCTGGAGTACGAGGAACTGGTGGCCGGCCGCCCCGCCGAACGGGTGAAGCACCCGGACGGCCCCGCCCTGGCCGGCCCGCCCGTCCTCGGCGAGCTCGGCGTCGCCGAGTGCTGGCGGCGCCTGGGCTCCAACGGCCTCGGCCGGATCGCCCGCACCGGACTCGACGGCCCCGTGGTGCGCCCCGTCGGCTACCTGGTGCACGGCCACAGCGTCCTGTACCGCACCACCGGGGACGGCCCGCTCGCCCCCGGCCCCGGCGGCGACGCCGCCTTCGAGGTCGACCGCGCCGACCGGGACCTGCGCGAGGGCTGGAGCGTGCTGATGGTCGGCCCGCTCGAGTACGTCACCGAACCGGCCCTGCTCGCCGAACTGCCCAGTCCCCCCGCGCACGGCCGCTGGGTCCGGCTCACGCCCGCCACCGTCACCGGACGGAGCATCCGGGCGGGCGGCCGGGCCGCGGCGTAGGAGCGCCCCGGGAGCCCCGCAGCGGGGCCGTCGGAACGGGACCGTCGAAGCGGGGCCGTCGGAGCAGGACCGTCGGAGCAGGACCGTCGAAGCGGGACCGGTCCGGGCGGCGGCGGCACTGGGAGCGCCACCGCCCGGACCGGTCACCGACAGGTGCGGGCGGAGAGGAGTCCGCCACGGCACGTCCGCGCCCCGGCGCCGGACCCGTCGCCTCCCGCCACATCGGGAGAGGTCCGCCGCCCCCTCGGAGCACGGGGGTTCCCTGAACACCGCCCACCGTAGCCGCGCCCCGCCGCCCCCACTTGGCACCCCGTCCACAGGCACTTGGCACTGTGTCCACCGACACTTGGCAGCGGGACCGACCCGAACCGGAGGCGATCGGCCGACGCGGCGATCCGCGGACGGGGACGGCACCGAAGACCGGGGGAAGGAGCAGGGGGGCCGGACGGGAGGAGACGACGTGCGCTGTCTGGTGACCGGAGCGACCGGGTACCTCGGCGGGCGACTGGTGCCCGAACTACTCGCGGACGGGGCCCGGGTGCGCTGCCTGGTGCGCGACCCCGCCCGGCTGCGCGACCACCCCTGGCGGGGCGCCGTGGAGACCGCCACCGGCGACGTCACCCGCCCGGAGACCCTGGACGGGGCCTTCGACGGCGTCGACGTCGCCTACTACCTGGTGCACTCGCTCGGCACCGGCCCCGACTTCGAGACCGTCGACCGGGACGCCGCCCGCGCCTTCGGCCGCGCCGCCGCCCGGGCCGGCGTCCGCCGGATCGTCTACCTCGGCGGCCTCGTCCCGCCCGACCTGCCCGAGGGCGCGCTCTCCCCGCACCTGCGCTCCCGGGTCGCCACCGGCCGGGCCCTGCGCGAAGGCGGCACGCCCGTCACCGAACTGCGCGCCGCCGTGGTGATCGGCTCCGGCTCCGCCTCCTTCGAGATGCTCCGCCACCTCACCGAACGCCTCCCCGTGATGGTCACCCCGCGCTGGGTCGACACCCGGATCCAGCCGATCGCCGTCCGCGACGTGCTGCGCCTGCTGCTCGGCGCCGCCCACCTGCCCGACGACCCCGCCACCGACCGGGTCTTCGACGTCGGCGGCCCCGAGGTGCTCACCTACCGCGCCATGATGCAGCGCTACGCCCGCCTGGCCGGCCTGCGCCGCCGCCTGATCCTCGCCGTCCCCGTCCTCACCCCCACCCTCTCCTCGCACTGGGTCGGCCTGGTCACCCCGGTGCCCGGCGCGCTGGCCCGGCCGCTGGTCGAGTCGCTGCGCCACGAGGTGGTCCGCTCCGAGCACGACCTGGAGCGCTGGATCCCCGACCCGCCCGGCGGCCCGATCGGCTTCGACCGGTCCGTCGAGCTCGCCCTGCGCCGGATCCGCGACGACGAGGTCACCACCCGCTGGTCCTCGGCCTCGCTGCCCGGCGCCCCCAGCGACCCGCTGCCCACCGACCCCGACTGGGCCGGCGGCAGCCTCTACCAGGACGTCCGGGAACGCCGGGTCGACGCCCCGCCCGAAGCGCTGTGGCGGGTCGTCGAGGGCATCGGCGGCGAGCACGGCTGGTACTCCTTCCCGCTCGCCTGGGCCGCCCGCGGCGCGCTCGACCGGCTGGCCGGCGGCGTCGGACTGCGCCGGGGCCGCCGCTCACCCGGACGGCTCAGGGTCGGCGACTCGCTCGACTTCTGGCGCGTCGAGGAGATCGAACCCGGCCGGCTGCTGCGCCTGCGCGCCGAGATGCGACTGCCCGGACTCGCCTGGCTGGAACTCACCGTCACCCCCGACGGCGACGGCTCCTGCTACCGCCAGCGCGCCCTGTTCCACCCGCACGGCCTGGCCGGACAGGCCTACTGGTGGTCGGTCGCCCCCTTCCACGCCGTGGTCTTCGGCGGGATGGCCCGCAACATCGCCGCCCGCGCCGAGGCCGGCTGACCGGCGGGTCCGGGAGGGCCGCCGGGGGGTTGGTTGCGGAGATCCCCCCGGGACGAGATATCTTGACGTCAAGACGTTGCAGACGTGGAAGCTGGAGCTACGGTGACTGACTCGACCATCATCTACACCCACACGGACGAGGCCCCCGCCCTCGCCACGTACTCGTTCCTGCCGGTCGTCCAGGCGTACGCCGCCACCGCCGGTGTGAGCGTGGAGACCCGCGACATCTCGCTGGCCGGTCGGATCATCGCCGTCTTCCCGGAGTACCTCCAGGAGGACCAGCGCATCGCGGACGCCCTCGCCGAGCTCGGCGAACTGGCCAAGACCCCCGGCGCCAACATCATCAAGCTGCCGAACATCTCGGCCTCCGTCCCGCAGCTCAAGGCCGCCGTCGCCGAGCTGCAGGCCCAGGGCTACGCCCTGCCCGACTACCCGGACGACCCGCAGACCGACGAGGAGCGCGACGTCCGCGCCCGCTACGACAAGGTCAAGGGCTCCGCCGTCAACCCGGTGCTGCGCGAGGGCAACTCCGACCGCCGCGCGCCGCTGTCGGTCAAGAACTACGCCAAGACCCACCCGCACCGGATGGGCGCCTGGACGGCCGACTCCAAGACCAACGTCGCCACCATGGGCGTCGACGACTTCGCCTCCACCGAGAAGTCGACCGTGATCGCCGAGGCCGGCGCGCTGCGCATCGAGCTGGTCGGCGAGGACGGCACCGTCACCGTGCTGCGCGAGAAGGTCCCGGTGCTGGCCGGCGAGGTCGTCGACGCCTCCGTGATGCGCGCCGCCGCGCTGAACGAGTTCCTGGCCGCGCAGGTCGCCCGCGCCAAGGCCGAGGGCGTGCTGTTCTCGGTGCACCTCAAGGCCACCATGATGAAGGTCTCCGACCCGATCCTGTTCGGCCACGTGGTCCGCGCCTTCTTCCCGAAGACCTTCGCCGCGTTCGGCGCCGACCTGGCCGCCGCCGGCCTCAACCCGAACAACGGCCTCGGCGGCATCCTGGCCGGCCTGGACAAGCTCGCCAACGGCGCCGAGATCAAGGCCTCCTTCGACGCCGAGATCGCCGACGGCCCGGCCCTGGCCATGGTCGACTCCGACAAGGGCATCACCAACCTGCACGTCCCCAGCGACGTCATCGTGGACGCCTCGATGCCGGCCATGATCCGCACCTCCGGCCACATGTGGGGCCCGGACGGCCAGGAGGCCGACACCCTCGCCGTCCTGCCGGACAGCTCCTACGCGGGCGTCTACCAGGCCGTCATCGACGACTGCCGCGCCCACGGCGCCCTCGACCCGGCCACCATCGGCTCGGTCCCGAACGTCGGCCTGATGGCCCAGGCCGCCGAGGAGTACGGCAGCCACGACAAGACCTTCGAGATCGCCGCCGCCGGCACCGTCCGCCTGGTCGACGCCAACGGCGAGACCGTCCTGGAGCAGGCCGTCGCCCCCGGCGACATCTTCCGCGCCTGCCAGACCAAGGACCTGCCGATCCAGGACTGGGTCAAGCTGGCCGTCACCCGCGCCCGCGCCACCGGCGACCCGGCCGTGTTCTGGCTGGACGCGAACCGCGCCCACGACGCCGTCCTGATCGAGAAGGTCAAGGCGTACCTGCCCGAGCACGACACCGAGGGCCTGGACATCCAGATCCTCTCCCCGGTCGAGGCCACCAAGCTCTCGCTGGAGCGCATCCGGCGGGGCGAGAACACCATCTCGGTCACCGGCAACGTGCTGCGCGACTACCTGACCGACCTGTTCCCGATCCTGGAGCTGGGCACCAGCGCCAAGATGCTGTCGGTCGTCCCGCTGATGGCGGGCGGCGGCCTCTTCGAGACCGGCGCCGGCGGCTCCGCCCCCAAGCACGTCCAGCAGCTGGTCAAGGAGAACTACCTGCGCTGGGACTCGCTCGGCGAGTTCTTCGCGCTGGCCGCCTCCTTCGAGCACCTGGCTACCACCACCGGCAACGCCGGCGCCCAGGTCCTCGCCGACACCCTGGACCGCGCCACCGGCACCTTCCTCAACGAGGACAAGTCGCCCTCGCGCCGCCTCGGCGGCATCGACAACCGCGGCAGCCACTTCTACCTGGCCCTGTACTGGGCCCAGGAGCTGGCCGCCCAGACCGAGGACGCCGCGCTCGCCGCCGCGTTCGCCCCGCTCGCCCGGACCCTGGGCGAGCAGGAGCAGGTCATCGTCGACGAGCTGATCGCCGTTCAGGGCCAGCCCGCCGAGCTTGGCGGCTACTACCAGCCCGACCCGGCCAAGGCCGCGGCCGTGATGCGCCCGTCGAAGACCCTCAACGACGCGCTCGGCTCGCTCGCCTGACGACCGGTCGGCAGCCGCTGACGCCGCCGTCGGCCACCCCCTCCCGGGGCGGCCGACGGCGGCGTTCCGCGTTTCCGGGCCCCGGGGCGGGGGGTGGCGTTCCGGGAGGGCGGGGCGGGGTGGCGTTCCGGGCCGGCGGGGCGGGGGCGCACTACAGTGCACCGTATGCCGACCCCCCCGTTCATCCTGGAACTGCGCGAGCACATCGGCCACGGCCCGCTGTGGCTGTCCGGCATCACCGCGGTGGTGGTCGAGGACGGCCGGATCCTGCTCAACCAGCGCTCCGACAACGGGCGTTGGGCCCTGCTGCACGGGATCGTCGAGCCCGGCGAGCAGCCCGCCGACACCGTGGTCCGCGAAGTCCGGGAGGAGACCGGCGTCACCGTCCGCCCCGAGCGGATCACCAGCGTCCTCAGCCTGCCCGCCTTCGCCTGCGCCAACGGCGACCGGGTGCAGTACCTGGACATCGCCTTCCGCTGCCGCCCGCTGGCCGGCGAGGCCGTGGTCAACGACGACGAGTCGCTCGCCGTCGCCTGGTGGCCGCTCGACGCGCTCCCGCCGCTGACCCCCAACGACACGCTGCTGCTGGAGAAGGCGCTCGCCGACCAGCCGTCGCCCTGGTTCGCCCTCGGCTGAGCGCCACCCGGAACCACCGCACGGTGCGGGCGAGTCGGGAGAGCGAGGAGGCTGACATGACATTCCCGCCGACCCGGCTGCCCGGGCGCGGCCCCGGCTGGTACCGGGGCGACCTGCACGTACACTCCGTCCACTCCGACGGCCGGCTCACCCCCGCCGAACTGGCCGCCGCGGCCCGCGCCGCCGGCCTCGACTTCCTGGCCGCCACCGAACACGACACGCCGATGGCGCCCGGGAGTTGGGCCGCCGTGGGCGGCGACGACCTGCTGGTCCTGCTCGGCGAGGAGGCCACCACCGACACCGGCCACTGGCTGGCGCTCGGCCTGCGCCCCGGCCAAGTCGCCGGCCGGACGCACCGGGTGGGCGATCCGGGGTTCGCCGAGGCACTGCGCGCAGTGCGCGCCGCGGGCGGCCTGTGCGTCGCCGCGCACCCCCACGCACCGTACCCCGGAGGGGAGTTGATGTATCCGCTGGGGTCCTTCGACGCCGTCGAGGTGTGGAACGGCCAGTGGGCCGCCGACCTGCCCTGGCAGGCCGACAACGAGGCCGCGCTCGCCGAGTGGAGCCGCCGCCTCGGCGCCGCCACCCGCACCGGCGACGGGAGTTGGCAGCCCGCCGTCGGCAGCAGTGACACCCACCTGCCCGGCCAGCTCGGCACCCCGCAGACCGTCGTGCACGCCGAGGAGCTGAGCGTCTCCGCCGTCCTCGCCGCCGTCCGGGCCGGACGCAGCTGGATCGCCGAATCCGCCGCCGTCCGGCTGGAGTTCACCGCCGAAGCGGCCGGCCGCCGCGCCGGCATCGGCGAACGCCTCCGCACCGGCGGCGCCCCCGCCGAACTGACCCTGCGGCTCTCCGGCGTCCCCGACGGCAGCACCGTGCACTTCCGCACCGAACGCGGCCGGGCCCACCAGGCCCCGGCCGACGACTTGCTGCGCTGGGAGGCGCACGCCGGACGGGACGGCTTCGTCCGGGTCGAGGTCCGCCGTCCGGACGGGCGGCCGGCGGCGCTGACCAACCCGATCCTGCTGCGCTGACCGTCCCCTGACGCCTGACGCCTGACGCCTGACGCCTGACGCCTGACATCTGACGCCTGTCGCTGGCCCGCCGGGGCGGGGAGGTGTCAGGATCCCCGGATGGACATCCGTCGCGCCACGCGGACCGAGGCGGTCAACGCCGCCGGACACCTCTTCGACACGCTCCCCGGGCGGGAGGCCACCGAGCGGTTCCTGGCGGACGAGCGCCACCACCTCCTGATCGCCTACGTGGACGACGCCCCGGCGGGGATCGTCACCGGTGTCGAGATGACCCATCCCGACAAGGGGACCGAGATGTTCCTGTACGAGCTGGGCGTGGACGAGCCGTTCCGCGGGCGTGGCGTCGGCCGGGCCCTGGTGTCGGCGCTCGCGGACTTGGCACGTGAACGGGGCTGCTACGGCCTGTGGACGGTCACGGACGAGGAGAACGCGGCGGCGCTGGCGACGTACCGTCGCGCCGGTGGCGTCCCGGAAACGGGACAGGTGGTGCTCGGCTGGTCGTTCGACCAGCGCTAGGCCGGCGCTAGGCCGGCGCGGCGGCCTCCCCGCACCGGACGCCGGGTCGCCGCCCTGGCAGCCGGGTCACCGGTCCGGGTGGCGGACGCCGAACCACTGCTCGGCGTCGAACTCCTCGAAGCGCTCCAGCTCGGTGAAACCGAGGCGCTCGGCGAGCCGGACGGAGGCGGTGTTGGCGGTCTGGGTGCAGAGCACGACGGGCTCGCCGGGCAGGACGGCGGCCAGCCAGTCGAGGGCGGCGGCGCAGGCTTCGGTGGCGTAGCCGCGGCCCCAGGCCCGGGGCAGGAACAGGTAGCCGAGCTCGCGTTCGCCGCCTTCGGGGCGGAGACGGCCGGGGCGGTCGGCGGCGCGCCGGTCGAGCGTGACCACGCCGATCATCTCCCCGTCCAGGTCGACCACCAGCAGGCCCGGGCGGCCCGGCGGGACCTCGGGGAGCCGCCGTTCGAACTCCTCGCGCGGGCGCGGGCCGCCGATGTAGGTGCCGACCTCGGGAGAGGTGAACAGCTCGACGATCGCCGCCCGGTCACCGGCCACGGGCTCGCGCAGCAGCAGCCGGGCGGTCCGGATCGGGGCGGGGGGCCAGGGCAGGGGCGCGGTCGAGGGTTCGATCATGCGTGCCAACGTATCGTGCACGCTCGACGCCCCGTCAAGGAGCGCGGTCGGGAAGGGCCGTCGGGAGGCGGCAGGGGGCACGCCGTCAGGAGGCGGTGAGGTCGCGGCGCCAGGCGACCTCGGCGGCCAGCGAACCGTCCGCCAGGTACTGGCGGACCTGCGAGGCGTCGGGGAGGGCGGCCACGGCCTCCGGGACGGGAACCTCCTGGAAGCCCAGCCGCCGCCAGAACGCGCCCGCGTCGGTGGAGAACAGGTAGACGTGCCGGATCCCGCCGGCCTCGGCCTCGGCCAGCACGTCCTCGACCAGGCGACGGGCGGTGCCGCGGCCGCGCCGGTCGGGACGGACGGCGACGCTGCGCAGCAGGGCGGCCCGCCCGGAGAGCTCCAGGGCGGCGCTGGCGGTCGGGCCGCTGGCGTCCCGGGTGGTCCACAGCAGGGTGCCGGGCTCGTCCAGGCCGTGCGGGTCCAGGCCCTGGGCGTGCAGGAAGGCGGCGAGGTCGTCGGTGGCGGTGCGCATCGGGCGGGTCCCTTCCGGGGTGGGGCGGCGGTTCGGACGGTAGCCGAAGCTTGTTGCGCAGAGTGACGTGTGTGGTGTCAGGGATGTGAATCCCGTGACCGTGAACGCGTTCGTCGCGTCCGAGCCGCCACCCCGCCGCCGCCCTCCGCACCGGCCAGGACCGGCCCCCCGCGCTCAGCGCCTGCGGCGGCGGGACCGATCCGCTGCGCACGGTGTGGCGGCGAGCAGGAGCGTGGAGCGACGCGTGGAGCGGTGTCAGGGCGACGGCGGTGCGGGCGGCGGCCCGACCTCGGCCCACAGCCGCTCCCGCTGTCGCCGATCGCGGTGCCCGAACCGGTCGGCCGTGCCGAGCACCCGGAGCACCGCCGTCACCACGGTCGGATCCGGGGGCTCCACGACCCGGAGGGTGACCCGGTAGCCGCCACCGGCCACCTGCTCGACCAGGGGCGGCCGCCCGGTCAGCCTGTGCAGCGCGTCGCCGATCCACCGGGCCCGCCCGGCGGGTGTGTCGTCGTGATCCACGGGCCGATCCTCCCCTCCTCCGGCCGGACGCGGGCCCGAACGGGCATGTCGGCCCCCCGGATCGGCAACCCCCCTGTGCTGCCGAGCGGTTGACGCCGGACGGCCGGGAGGGCCGCTCCGCGCGCTCGGGCCGGGCTCAGGCCGGGCCGAGGACGATCCGTTCGACGACCTGGTCCGGGTGGGCCGCCTCGCCGTGCAGGGTGGCCGGGTGGAGGTGGCCGGCCCGGTCGAGGGTGAAGAGCAGGTCGTGGCCGGGCGGCAGGGCACCGTCGGCGGGACGGCGCAGGATGCGGGCGCCCGCCGCGTGGCGGCGGGCGAGTTCGGGGCCGGTCAGGGCGGCGGGCAGCAGCATCGCGGCGGGCGCGTCACCGACCACGCCCGGGCCGGACGCGGCCGCGGGCAGCCGGAACACCGGAACGCCGGGCTCCTCGTCCAGGACGGCCGCCGCGAGCGCGTTGAACTCGTCCTCGGCGGTCAGCAGGTACACCGCGGTGACGCCCTCCTGCTCGGCGCCCTCACCGCTCGCGATGGCGAGCAGTTCGCCGTCGGCGAGCTCCAGCCCGGCGGCGGAGATCCGGGCCCGCTGCTCGTCCCGCCCGGCCCAGAGCAGCACGTCCAGGCCCGCCGAGCGCAGCACGACGGCCAGTTCGACCGTCCAGGGCTCGCCGCCGACCAGCAGCGGGCGGGAACGCGCCGGGCGGGTGACCCGCAGCAGCCGGGCCACCGGGACGGCGGTCAGGCCGTACAGCGTGACGGTCAGCACGATCACCAGGAACGTGGCGGGGAGGATCTTCTCCGCGCCGCCGATGCCCGCCGCCGCCAGCCCCGCCGAGAAGGTCGCGGCGGTGGACGCGGCGACGATGCCGCGCGGTGCCATCCAGCCGAGGAACGCCCGTTCGCCCTCGGGCAGGTCCGTCCCGGCGGTGGAGAGCGCCGCCACCACCGGCCGGACCAGCACCACCAGCGCCGAGGTCAGCACCAGCGCGGGCAGCAGCACCGGCCGGACCGACGCCCAGGTCACCGTCGACGAGATCGACACGAACAGCACGCCGACCACCAGCGACACCAGCGTCTCGAAGAACGTCCGCCGGGCCGGCAGGTCGAACGCGGGCACCGTCGCCACCACCACGCCCATCACGATCGCCGCGATCAGCCCGGTGTCCTCGCGCAGCGCGTCGCAGAGCGCCGCGACACCCACCACGGCCGCCAACTGGGTACTCGTCCCCAGCACTTCACCCAGCCGCACCCGCACCAGCAGCCACCACAGCACCACCGCGCCGAGCAGCCCGCCGAGCAGGCCCAGCCCCACGCTGAGGGCGAACTCCAGCAGCCCGGTGCCGAACCCGTGGTGCTGCTCCCCGACCAGCGCGTGGAAGACCAGCGCGCCCAGGATGCCGCCGACCGCGTCGATCAGCGAACCCTCCCAGACCAGGATCCGCTGCACCCGCTCGGTCGGGCGGACGAAGTTCAGCAGCGGCCCGACCACCGTCGGCCCCGACACCACCAGGATCGCGCCGAGCATCGCCGCCGCCTGCCCCGACATCCCGAGCAGCGGCGCGGCCGCGAACGCGGCGGCCGGCGCCGTCACCAGGGCGCCCACCCACACCAGCCGGACCACCGCGTGCCGGGTGTGACCGGTCAGCTTGCGCAGGTCCAGGCCGAGCCCGGCGTCGTACAGGATGACCGCGACGGCGAGCGAGACCAGCGGGGAGAAGGCCGCGCCGAGCAGCCGCTCCGGGTGGACGTCCTCGGTGACCGCGCCCGCCGCGAAGCCCACCGGCAGCAGCACGATGATCGCCGGGATGCGCAGCCGGGCGGCCAGCAACTGGGAGGCGACCGCGAGTACCACGGTCAGGCCGGACCCGATCAGGATCTGCTCAGAGGTCATCCCGCCATCCCATGCCGCCGACCCGCCCCCCGCACGCCACGCGCCCGGCACGTCCCCCGTCCGGCCCAACGGCGGTTCGCCCCGGCACCATTCGCTCCGGAGTGAACGGTGGCCCCCGCCCCGGCACGGTTCGCTCAGAAGCGAACGATGGCCCGCCCCGGCACGGTTCGCTCCGGAACGAACGGTGCCGCACCGCAGTCCGGCCCGGTTCGCTCCGGGCGGCGGGCGGCGGGCGGCGGGCGGCGGGCGGCGGGCGGCCGGAAGCGGACAGGCCGATCGGCGCCAATCGGGCCGTATCGGCCGCAAGTGGTAAACCCCCTGGGGTGTAGGGGAATTGACAGGTGCAAGAAGAGCGGCCGAATCGTGCACGACTGGTGACGACTAGATGTTCATACCCCTACCGTACGGGCATGAATTCCACGGGTGGGGCGGCCGAGGGCCGCGGTACGGCAGTGGTGATCGGTGGGGGACTGGCCGGGTGTCTGGCGGCCTGGGCGTTGCACGGGGTCGCGGAACGGGTCGTGGTGGTCGAGCGCGACCGCTACCCGGACGGTGTCGACTTCCGGGCCGGTGTGCCGCAGGCCAGGCACAGCCACCTGCTGCTGGAGGCCGGGCAGCGGACCTTGAACGAGCTGATGCCCGGCCTCGTCGACGAACTCGTCGCGGACGGTGCCAACCGGATCCTGCTCGGTGGGGTCAGCTGGCTCACCGCCGCGGGCTGGCTGGCCCGGCACGAGAGCGACCTCGCGGTGCTGATCTGTAGCCGTCCGCTGATCGACCACGCGGTGCTCCGGCGGGTCCGGGCGGTGCCGAACGTCGAGTTCCGCACCGCCACCGAGGTCACCGGCCTGCTCGGTGACGGCGGCGCCGTCACCGGCGTACGGCTGGTCGGCCGGGGCGAGGGCGGCGAACCGGAGACCGAGCTCGCCGCCGAACTGGTCGTCGACGCCTCCGGGCGCACCACCCGGGCCCCCAGGTGGCTCGCCGCGCTCGGCGCCCCGGCCGTCCCGGACGAGAGCATCGACCCCGGCATCTCCTACGCCACCCGGTTCTACCACCGGCCCGCCGGCACCCCCGACGACCTGGCCTACTACATCCAGTGCAAGGCCCCCGACCAGGGCCGGCTCGGCCTGCTGATGCCGATCGAGGGCAACCGCTGGATGGTCGGCATGGGCGCCATGCGGGGCTTCGAACCCTCGACCAAGCCGGGGGAGTTCGAGGAGCAGTTCGGCGGGCTGCGCCACCCCGGCATCGCCGAGGCGATCGCCGGCGCCGAACCGATCGGCCCGGTCCGCGGCTTCGCCCCCGGGCCGAGCGTGTGGCGGCACTACGAACGCTCCGCGCTGCGCGGCTTCCTGGCCATCGGCGACTCCTCCTGCGCCTTCAACCCGGTCTACGGCCAGGGCATGACGGTCGCCTCGATCGCCGCCCGCGCCCTGCGCGAGGCCGCCCGGAAGCATGAGGGCCTCGGCGAGGCCGTCATCCGGGAGACCCGGGACGCCATCGCGGCCGCCACCAAGGGTTCCTGGGAGATGGCGGCCGGCGAGGACGTCCGCTTCCCCGCCACCGTCGGCGGCCCCTCCGGCCTCCCGGTCCGGCTCCAGCAGCGGCTGATGGACCGGGTGCTGGCCCGCGCCGCCACCGACGGCCGGGTCGCCGACGCGTTCCTCCAGGTCGCCTCGCTGGTGGCGCCGCCCACCCTGATGTTCCGCCCCTCCGTCCTCGGCCGGGTCCTGTTCGGCCGCTGACCGCTCCGGTCCCGGAGTCCGTGCCCGGAGCCCGGTGACGGAGTCCGGCTCCGGAACCCGGTGCCGCCCGGACAACCCGGGCGGTACCGGGCGCAAGCGGTGAAACCGTCCCGGGGCGCGGTGTTCGAACGTGCGGGTCCGGCGGTTGAAGTGCGGGGATCCGGTGACTGTGAGCGCCGCTTCCCTTACTGTACGGACATGAGTTCTAGGGGGAGCGCGGCCGGCGACCGCGGCACGGCAGTGGTGATCGGCGGCGGGCTGGCGGGGTGCCTGGCGGCCTGGGCACTGCACGAGGTCGCGGAACGGGTCGTGGTGGTCGAGCGCGACCGCTACCCGGACGGTGTCGACTTCCGCCCCGGCGTCCCGCAGGCCAAGCACGGCCACCTGCTGCTGGAGGCCGGCCAGCGCACCCTGGACGAGTTGCTGCCCGGGGTCCTCGCCGAACTCCTGGCGGCCGGCGCCACCCGCGTCCCGCTCGCCGACGGCCTGCGCTGGCTCACCGCCGCCGGCTGGCTCGCCCCGTACCGGAGCGAGGCCGACCTCGCGGTGCTCACCTGCAGCCGTCCGCTGATCGACCACGCGGTGCTCCAGCGGGTCCGCACCGCGCCGAACATCGAGTTCCGCACCGGCGCCGAGGTCACCGGCCTGCTCGGCGACCGGCACGCCGTCACCGGCGTGCAGCTCAGCGGCCGCGGCGCGGGCGGGAGCGGCGCGGCGGACGGCGAACTCTCCGCCGAGCTGGTGGTGGACGCCGCCGGGCGCTCCACCCGCGCGGCCCGCTGGCTCTCGCTGATCGGCGCCCCGGCCGTCCCGCGCGAACGGGTCGACGCCGGCGTCTCCTACGCCACCCGGTTCTACCACCGGCCCGCCGACGCCGACGCCGGATCGGCCCTCTACCTGCAGAGCAGGGCCCCCGAGCAGGGCCGCTTCGGCGTCCTGCTGCCGGTCGAGGGCGACCGCTGGATCGTCGGCATGGGCGGCATGCGCGGCTTCGAACCCTCCATCCAGCCCGAGGAGTTCGAGAAGCAGCTCGGCCTGCTCCGCGACTCCGGCATCGCCGAGGCGATCGTCGGCGCCAAGGCCACCGGCCCGGCCCGCGGCTTCGTCCCCGGGCCGAGCGTGTGGCGGCACTACGAACGCTCGGCGCCGCACGGCTTCCTCGCCCTCGGCGACTCCTCCTGCACCTTCAATCCGGTCTACGGCCAGGGCATGACCGTCGCCTCGCTCGGCGCCCTCGCCCTGCGCGAGGCCGTCCGCAAGCACGGCGACCTCGGCCACGCCGCCGTCCGCGAGACCCGCGACGCGGTGGCCGGCGTCACCCGCAACCCGTGGCAGATGGCGGCCGGTGAGGACGTCCGCTTCGCCGGCACCACCGGTGGCCCCTCCGGACTCCAGGTCCGCATCCAGCAGCGGCTGTTGGACCGCGTCCTGGAGCGCGCCGTCACCGACGCCCGGATCACCGAGGCCTTCCACCAGGTCGCCGCCATGGTGGAGCCGCCGACCCTGCTGTTCCGCCCCTCCGTGCTGGGCCCGGTCCTGTTCGGCGGCTGACCGCACCGGCCCCGCGCCGGTGCGACGCCCGGCGCCGAGCGGTCGTCCCCGGGGCGGTTCCGGGTGGCCCGTGCGGTGGTTCAGGTGCCGTGGACGGGCAGCAGCAGGATCTGTTCGGGGTCGTAGCGCCGCCACGCGGGGTCGGTGCCCGCGCCGAGCAGGCGCAGGCGGCACCAGGGGTCGCCGTCGGGGGAGTGCCACCAGGCGTTGATCCGGCCCAGGACCCAGGTGTCGGTGCCGTCGAGGCGCACCTCCACCGGCTGGTAGGCGGGGTGGACGTCCTGCTCCGGCGGGGACCAGGCGGGTTCGGTCTGCAGTTGCGGAGGGAGCACTGCGGGCCTCCTTCGAGTCCGGTCGGCGGGGGCGACGGGTGAGGGGTGCCCGAACGGCCCGGCTGTGGCGGTCGAGAACACTCTACAGAGGTGTAGAAGGCGATGGCTGCCGATCCGGCAGCGTGGCGCAACACCACCGCCCCGGTGGCGGGTTCGGTCCGCCAGGGGCGGCCGGCCACCGGTTCCGCCGCTGCCCCGCCGCCGGGGCGGCCGGCCGGTCATAGACTCGGCGGATGACTGCTGAGGACTCCTCGATCGAGGCCCTGGGCGCCCTCGCCGACCCGGTGCGGCGCGCCCTCTACCGGCACGTGGCCGACGCGCCGGAGGAGGTCGGGCGGGACGCGGCCGCCGCCGCGGCCGGCGTCTCCCGCACGCTCGCCGCCCACCACCTCGACAAGCTGGTCGAGGCCGGCCTGTTGGAGGTCACCTACCGCCGCCTCTCCGGCCGCACCGGCCCCGGCGCGGGCCGTCCCGCCAAGCTGTACCGCCGGGCCGCCGTCGAGATCGCCGTGGCCCTCCCGCCCCGCTCCTACGGCACGGCCGGCCGGCTCCTCGCCGAGGTGGTCGAACACGCGGGCCTCGACCGCCAGTTGCAGGCCGCGGCCCGCGCGGCGGGCGTCCGGGACCAGGAGCGGGACCCGGACGCGGACCTGCCGGGCGCGCTGCGCGAACGCGGCTACGCGCCGTACCGGGACGGCGAGGTGCTGCGGCTGCGCAACTGCCCGTTCCACGCGCTGGCGGACGAGTTCCCGGCCCTGGTGTGCGGGATGAACCTGGCCCTGCTGGAGGGCCTGGCGGGCGACGGGTGGACGCCCGCGATGGACCCGGGGGCGGACGGCTGCTGCGTCTCGTTCTCTAAAAACAATAACGATTGACGTTAGAAGGCGGATCGGGCCATGCTTGCCGCATGACGCTCCTTCAGCCCGTCGGCACCCACCTCGCCCAGGTCAACATCGGCCGCACCGTCGCCCCGCTGGACAGCCCCGCCCTCGCCGGGTTCGTCGACCAACTGGCCGGGATCAACGCGCTCGCCGAACGCAGCCCCGGCTTCGTCTGGCGGCTGGTCGACGACGCGGGCGCCGACGCGACCGGCCTGCGCCCCGACGCGGACGACGACCTGCTGCAGATCAACTGCTCGGTCTGGGAGAGCGCCGAGGCGCTCCACGCGTACGTCTACCGCAGCGACCACCTGCGGGTCCTGGCCCGCCGCCGCGACTGGTTCCAGCCGCCGACCGCCGCCCACCAGGCCCTCTGGTGGGTCCCGGCCGGCCACCGCCCCGACGTCGCCGAGGCGATGGCCAGGATCGCCACCCTCCGCGAGCACGGCCCGGGCCCGGAGACCTTCACCTTCCGCGAACTGCGCCCCGCACACTGAAGCTCCGCACGCCGAGGTGCCGTGCACTGAAGCCCCGCACGCTGAAGCCCCGCACACTGAAGCCCCGCGCGCCGAGGCCGCGCGCCGAGGGACGCCACCGGCGGGGCGCCGCTCAGCGGATCGGGCCCAGGCGGGTGCCGGAGGCGGTGACGGCCTCGACGGTGCTGGGGTCGGGGCCCGGGTTGTCGAGGGCGAGGGTGCGGGTGGCGGGGGCGGGCTGGTCGAGCCTGCGGGCGGGGGTGGTGACGATCAGGCGGGAGACCCGGCGGCTGGCGGCGACCAGCAGGTAGGGGGTGCCGTTCGGGGCGCGCCAGCGGTACTGCGCGACGGTGTCCTGCTCGTAGCGGCTGCAGGCCCGGCCGTCCGCGTGCGCGAGCCGCTCCGCGGGTGCCCCGTTCGGGGGCAGGACCGCCGCGGCCGCGCTGCCCGAGCCGTCCCAGTGGTCGGCCCGCAGGCAGGCCCAGGCCAGCTCGCCGGCGTTCTGCGGGAGCTTCTGGTCGGCGAACTCCCACAGGTTCAACTGCCGTACGCCGGGCCCGGCTTCGGGAACGGCGCAGGCGCCGGCGGCCCAGCGGCGCAGGGCCTGCGGGCCGACCGCCTCGCGGGGCGGTCGGGCCGGGGCGGAGGCGTCCGGGGGCGGGGTGTAGGTGAGGTGGGCGGGGGTGAGGCCGCCGAGGTCGGCGAGCAGGAAGGCGTGCTGCTCGGCCACCGCCGGGTCGGAGCGCAGTTGCAGCACCGGTCCGGGGCAGCCGGGCGCGGCCGTGCCGGGGACGGGGTCGGTCACCCCGTCGGGGAAGGCGAGCGGGCGCTCCGCCTCGTCCGGCCGGTCCAGGCGCCGGGTCGCGGCGGCGGCGATCCAGGGGGCCAGCAGGTAGCGGGCGCCGCGCGCGTCGCGGCGCAGGACGGCGGCGGCCCCGGCGGTCACGTCGCTGTCCCCGGCGGCGGCCAGCACCAGGGCCGGGGCCGGCCCGCTGGCGGGGTCCTCGGTGTAGCGGGCCAGGGTCCGGCCGTCCGCGAGCAGCACCACCGAGGCGCCGTCCAGCCGTCCCGCGTACAGCAGCCGGGGCGCGGCGGCGGGCGGCCCGGGGCGGCCGCCCGGTTCGGTCGCGGTGGCCGGTCCGGCCTGCCGCCAGGCATCGACCGCGCGTCCGACCAGGGCCCGGTCGTCCCGGAGCCCGCCGCGGGCGGGCCAGACGTCCAGGCCCAGCTTCGCGGTCCGCCGCCACAGGTCGTCGGCGCTCCGCTCGACCGGGACCGCCCCGGCGGCGGACGGCGGCGCGGCCGGACGGTCGGCGCCGGACGCGGCGAGCAGCGGGACGGTCGCGGCGGTGACCGCCACCGCCACCGCCGAGGCCAGCACCGTCAGCCGGCGCCGTCGCAGCAGGTCGCCCGGCTGCAGGTGCACCGCGCACGCGTCGTAGCCCGGCGGGAGGTCGGACCAGGCGGGCGTGCCCAGGGCGCGCAGCAGCGCGGAGCCGGCCCGGGCGGACTCGGCGGGCGTCTCCACCCCGGCCCAGGCGAGCACCTCGGCGGCCTCCGGCCCGCTCAGGCCGTCCAGTGCCCGGAGCGCGAATCCGGCCCGGGCCGGTGCCGTCAACTCGGCCAGCCGGGCGTCCAGTTCGGCGTCCGCCTCGGTCGGGGGCGTGAACAGCCGCACCCCCCACACCCGGGGGAGCAGCGCTCCCGGTCGGCGTCGCCACCGCACCGCCGCCCGCACCACCCGGATCCGCACCGCCGGGTACCCGTCCGCCGCGTCCGTGCCCGGCGTGCCGGCCGGGCCCACCGTGCGCCCGGCGCGCACCGGCAGCGCGCGCTGCACCACCCCGTGCGCCGCCAGCACCCGGGCGTGCCGCCCCCGGTCGGCCGGCAGGATCAGGTACGCCAGGCACACCAGCCGCCGGTAGTGCCGCACCAGCACGGCCTCCGCGGAGTCCGGCCGTCCCCCGGGAGCAGCCGTCCCGGGCCGCGGCAGCGTCTTGAGATCCATCGGCCCCTCCAAGGCGCGGGAAGAAAGCCCCCGTACGTCGGACGGACCAACGAATGGATCATCGGATGGTTGCGCCGTCCGGGTCGCCCCCCCGGCCTCCGGCGGCCGGGCCCGGTGCGCGTCCTCCCGCCACCGGGTGCCGTCCCGCCCGGTCTCCTCCGACTGTTCGAGCCGCCGTTCGGCGTGCTCGACCAACCCGGCGGGCGGCCGGGCCGCCGGGTCGACGACGTGCTCCCGCCGGCACCCCGACCGCCCGCGCCACCACCGGAGTCCGCCCTACGGGCGGGCCGCTCCCGGGCCGGGCGTCCCGCTCCGGTGTTCTCCGAACCTCTCCCGGAACTCCTCCGGTCCTCCCCAGGTCCGCCGCCGTACGGGTGAGGATCGCTGCGCTGAGTAGTCATTCGGTAGCACTCTGCTGCTATCAATGGCGGTGCGCTCACCCACGAGCCGCCACAGCAGACGACGGTCGGCATGCGAAGCGTGCGACCGGAGCGAGAACGGACCCCTTCCCGATGGCATTCGCACTCCGCCGGACCCTCGGCCTGACCGCGCTGGCCCTCACCGCCTCCTTCCTCCCGGCCGGGCAGGCGGCGGCCGCTCCCGCGCCGCACCCGGGCGTGTACTGCCTGGCCAACGCCTGGGGCACCGCCAGTGTCGGCACCAAGCCGTGCGACGCCAACGACAAGGGCCAGCACTTCACCCTGACCGGCCAGCAGATCGCGCTCACCAACGCCCCCGCGTACTGTCTCGCCAACGCCTGGAGCACCCCGAACGTCGGCACCAAGCCGTGCGACCCGACCGACCTCGGCCAGTACTTCAGCGTCTCCGGCCAGCAGATCGCGCTGACCTACGCCCCCGGCTACTGCCTCGCCAACGCCTGGGGCACGCCGAACGTCGGCACCAAGCCGTGCGACGCGAACGACCCGGGCCAGCACTGGGTGGTCTTCAAGGACCAGGTCAGCCTGGCGTACGTCTGACCGGCCCCGCCGGTGCGGCGGGGAGCCCCCGGCCCCCCGCCGCACCGGCCCGGGTCAGACCGGGCCGTCGTGGCGGGCGCTGGAGCGCCAGTCGGCGGTGCGGACCAGGCACTCCAGGTGGGCGAGGCGGAACGGGCCCAGGGCGGGGTCGGCGCACAGAGCCGCGACCGTCGGCGTCCAACAGCCGCCGGGGCGGAACGGGGCGGTGTCGAGCGGGAGGGCGGGGAAGTGCTCGCCGGTGGAGACCGGGACCGGCGGCGTGCGGTCGCCGTCGCGGACGCCGAGCAGGGTCCCGGCCGGTTCGCCGGGCTCCGGGCTGACCGCGACCCGGACCCGGCCGTGGTGCGCCGCCACCAGGTAGGCCACCAGCGCCGGGTCCACCGCCGCGGCCGGCTCCGCGGGGTGCCAGTGGTCGCCGCCCAGCAGCAGGAGCGCGCTGACCAGCTCGTGCCGGAAGTGCGGGCGGGCCGAAACCCCGGTGCTCCAGGGGGCCTTGGACTTGGCCAGCAGGCCGCTCGGCGGCTCGCCGCCACCACCGCCGCGCAGCTTGTCCTGGAACACGGGGTGGCACTTGCCGAGGTCGTGCAGCCGGGCCGCCAGCGCCACCGCCGCCCGCTGCAGGCCGGACAGGCCGGGCAGCGCGGCGGTCAGCGCACGGGCCTCCTCCTCGGTCTCCCGCAGGTGCTGGTCCAGGCCCACCCAGGCGGTGCACCCGGTCGTGGCGGGCGCCCGGCCGGTGAACGACGACGGCACCGGTGCCCCGCTGTCCGGCGACCAGCCCGCGCCCGGCAGGTGCCCGCCGCGCGCCGAGTCGAGGGTCAGCAGCAGGCCGGCCCGCAGGTCGTCGGGGCCGGCCGGCCGCCACTGCCCGTCGGTCCGGTCCCGCAGCCAGGCGCCGTCCGGCACCTCGTCCAGCGGCGCCTCGCACTGCTCGGCCCGCCCCGGCTCCGGCTCGTCCGGCGCGGGCACCCCGTCCGCCCAAACGCGCCAGGCGACGAAGGCCGTGCGGTCGGCGTCGGCGTGCAGCCACGGGCTCGAGTCGGCGGGCCGGGCTCCGCGCGAGGTGTCGAACAGCGCCGCGAGTTCGGCCCGGCCCAGCGCGGGGGAGCGGACGGGGGCCGGCGCGATCCCGGCCCCGAACAGCTCCCCGGCGCCGACGGCCACCCCCTCGTGCGCCGCAAGCCAGCGCGCGACCCCCGGCTCGGCACCGGTCTCCTCCGGCGGCACGCACCACAACAACTCGCCGCCGTCCGGGAGTTCGCCGTGCCGGTTGCAGCGCCCGGCCCGCTGGACCAGGGCGCTCCACGGCGCGAGCTCGGTCAGCACCACCCGGGCGGACAGGTCGGAGCCGGCGTCCAGCGCCCGGGTCGCGACCAGGAACCCGTCGTCCGGCAACTCCCGTACCAGGGACCGCCGTTCGTCCGAACGCAGGTAAGGGTGGAGCAGGACGACCGGCTGCTCCGGGGCCGCCGCGCGCAGCGCGTCGCGCAGGGCGCGGGCCCGCTGCGGGGAGTTCACGGCGGCGATGCTCCGGGTGCCGGGCCGGTGGGCGGCGAGCAGCGCCGCGACCAGGTCGGGCAGGTACCGCCCGGGGTCGGCGGCCACCCGGCGGACGCGGCGCCGGGCGGTGTCCGGCCGGGGCCCGTCCGGCGGGGGAGCGGCGCCGTCGCCGACCGCCGACAGCCAGGTGCTGCCGGTCGGCGCGGTCGTGCCCAGCCGCTCGCGCAGCTCCTGGAGCCGCTCGCCGGTCGCCAGCCCCGGGCCGAGCAGGTGCGCCTCGTCGAACACCCAGTGCGCGTCGTTGTTGAGCAGCGCGAACGACACCGGCGCCATCGCCCGGGCGTCCGCGAGGCCGCGCATCAGCGCCCGGCTCAGCAGCACGTCGCGCGTGCCGACCAGGATCGCCGTCCGCTCCGGCCGCCGCCGCCAGGCGCCGTCCTGCGCGTCCGGCCCGGCCAGCAGGTGCAGGTCCACCCCGCCGGCCAGGCCCAGGCGGTGCAGCCACTCGCCGGTCCGGGCGTGCGTCCAGTCCGCGAGGCTGCCCTGCGGCAGCGCGTACACCAGCCGCCTCGGCGTCGCCCCCGGCGCGGACACCGTCCGCCGGTACAGCCAGGCCAGCACCGCCGCCGCGCTCTTCCCACCCCCCGACGGCACCCGCAGCGAACGCGGCAGGCCGCGCTCCGCCAGTTCCCGCTGGTAGGCGTACGGGCGGTGGCCGGTCGCGGTGCGGAAGAACTCCTCGAAGTCCCGGAACTCCCCTTGCCCGTACGTCATCCCGCCGCCTCCCCCTCGTCCGTCCGGAACACCCTAGGGCGCCGGACCGACGCGGCACCCGGACCGACGCGGCACCCGGCCCGGACCGGACCGGCGCCGACCCGGGCCGCCCACCCATCCGGGGCCGGGCCGGCTCCGAACCAGTCGGCAGGGGCGCCCGTCCCCGCCGCAGACCACCCAGGTGTCGACCGGACCCCGGGCCGACACCGCGAGGCACCCGTACGGAAACCAGCGCCATGACACTCGCCATCGTCCTGTTCACCCAGGACCTGCGCCTGCACGACAACCCCGCCCTGCACGCCGCCCACACCCGGGCCGAGCAGGTCGTCCCGCTGTTCGTCACCGACCCGGCGGTCGCCGCCGTCGGCTTCGCCGCCCCCAACCGGGTCGCGTTCCTGGCCGGCTGCCTCACCGAGCTCGACGCCGCGCTGCGCCGGGCCGGCAGCCGCCTCACCGTCCGCGACGGCGACACCGCCGAGCAGACCGCGAAGCTCGCCGCCGAGACGGGCGCCACCACCGTCCACGTCGCCGCCGGGGTCAGCGCCTACGCCCGCCGCCGCGAACAGCGGCTGCGCGAGGCCCTCGGCGGACGGCTGCACGTGCACGACGCCTCGCTCACCGCCGTCCCGGCGGGCGCGGTCCGTCCCGCCGGACGCGACCACTACGCCGTCTTCACGCCCTACCTGCGGGCCTGGCAGCAGGTCCCCCGCCGCGCCCCGCTGCCCGCGCCGCACGCCCTGCGCACCCCCGAGGGCCTGCCGAGCGCCCCGCCGCCCGCCGCGACCCCCACCGCCCGGGTCCTCCCCGACCCCGGCGAGGACGCGGCCCGCCGCACCTGGCGGCACTGGCGCGCCGACGACTACGCCGACCTGCACGACGCCCTCGCCGCCGACGCCACCTCGCACCTCTCGCCCTACCTGCACTTCGGCTGCCTCTCCGCCAACGAGCTCGCCCACCTCGCCGAACGGCGCGGCGGCCCCGGCGCCGAGGCCTTCGTCCGCCAACTGGTCTGGCGCGACTTCCACCACCAGGTCCTCGCCGCCCGCCCCGCCGCCGCCCACGCCGACTACCGCCCGCGCCCCGTCCCCTGGCACGACGACCCGGACGAGTTCGCCGCCTGGCGCGACGGCCGCACCGGCTTCCCGATCATCGACGCGGCGATGCGCCAGCTCGCCGAGACCGGCTGGATGCACAACCGCGCCCGGCTCCTCACCGCGAGCTTCCTCAGCAAGTCCCTGCACCACGACTGGCGGCCCGGCGCCGCGCACTTCCTGCACCACCTCGTCGACGGCGACCTCGCCAACAACCAGCTCAACTGGCAGTGGACCGCGGGCACCGGCACCGACACCCGGCCCAACCGCGTCCTCAACCCGCTGGTCCAGGCCGACCGGCACGACCCCGAGGGCGCCTACGTCCGCCGCTGGCTCCCCGAACTCGCCCACCTGCCCGCCCGGGACGTCCACCGCCCCTGGCAGTCCGCGCTCCGCCCCGCGGACTACCCCGACCCGATCATCGCCCCGGAGGCGACCGGCCACCGGCTGCGGACCGCACTGGGCAAGTGAGGGTCCGCCGGGCGCCGCCCAGACCCGGCCGCCGGGTGCCGTTTCAGACCCGGACGACGGTGGTGCCGGCGGCCTCGAAGGCGGTGAGCTCGTCGGCGGGGGCGTCGGTGTCGGTGACCAGGGTGTGCAGGCGCGCGGCGGGGGCGACCCGGGCGAAGGCGGTGCGGCCCAGCTTGCCGCCGTCGGCGGCCACCAGGGTGCGGCGGGCGGCGGCCATGGCGGTCTGCTTCACCGCGGCGTCGTCGAGGTCGTAGGCGGTCAGGCCGTCGGCGGCGCTGAGGGCGCAGCAGCCCAGGACGGCGGTGTCGAAGCGCAGCGCGTTGATCGAGGCGAGGGCGAGCGGGCCGGTGAGGGCGCCCTCGGCGGCCCGCGGGCGACCGCCGGGGACGAGCAGGGTGGCCGGCCCGGGGGTGTCGCCGAGCACGTGGACGGCGGGCAGCGACAGCGGCATGACGGTGACGGGGCGTTCGCGCAGCAGGCGGGCCACCTCCAGGCAGGTGGTGCCGCTGTCGAGCAGGACGCTCTCGCCGTCGGCGACCAGCGCGGCGACCCCGGCGGCGATCCGGCGCTTGGCGTCGACGGCCTCGCGGGCGCGCAGCGCGAAGGGGGGCTCCTCGCCGCGCAGCAGCAGGGTGCGGGCGCCGCCGCGGAAGCGTTCCAGGGCGCCCTGGGCGGCGAGGGCGTCGAGGTCGCGGCGGACGGTCATCTCGGAGGCGCCGGTGAGGCGGGCGAGTTCCAGGACGGTGGCGCTGCCCGCGTCGCGGACGGTCTGGGCGATCAGGGTGTGGCGCTCCGCGGTGTTCATACCGGCATTCAACCGCACCCCGAAGCGCACAGGCAATCTGTTCGATAGGCGGGTTTCGCACAGGGAAAATGTTCGTTATGGTCGATGGCATGGATCGCTCGCTCCGGGCCGCCCGCGTGGCGACCTACGTCTACTTCGTCCTGTGCGGAACCCTGACGGGCGCCTGGGTCGTGCACATCCCCGCCGTCGAGGCCCGGGTCGGGATCGGCCACGCCGCGCTCGGCGGCCTGCTCGTCCTGCTCGGCCTCGGCGCGTTCCTCGGCATGCGGGCCGCCGGCCGCCTGACCGACCGGCTCGGCGCCCGCACCGTCGTCCCCGCCTCCGGCGCGCTGTGCGCCGCCGCCCTGGTGCTGCCCGGCCTCGCCCCGGACCCGTGGACGCTGGCGGGCGCGCTGCTGGTCTTCGGCTTCGCCAACGGCTGCCTGGACGTGAGCATGAACGCGCACGCCGTCCACGTCGAGCAGGCGTACGGGCGGCCGGTCATGTCGGGCTTCCACGCCACCTTCTCGGTCGGCGGCGTGCTCGCCGCCGGCGCGGCCGCCGCCGCCACCGCCGCCGGGGTCGGGCCGACGGCCGCGCTCGCCGTCCTCGCCGCGCTCGGCCTCGCCACCGCCCTGCTCACCGCCCGCGCCCTGCTGCCCGACGCCGGGAGCGCCGTGCCCGCCACCGGAACCCCGGCCGACCGGGCAGCCCCCGCCGACCGGGCGGCCGCCGTCGACCGGCCCGCCGGAGCGGGCGGTGGCGCCGCCGCCGACGGCGCCGAGGTCCGCCGGCGGATCCGGATCCTCGCCGCGCTGGCGCTGATGGTGATGCTCGGCGAGGGCGCCGCCAACGACTGGAGCGCCCTGCACCTCAAGGACGTCCTCGGCGCGCCCGCGTCCACCGCCGCGTTCGCCTACGGCACCTACGCCGCCGCGATGACCACCGGCCGCCTGCTCGCCGACCGGGCCGCCGCCCGGTACGGCCCGACGGCCGTGCTGCGGCACGGCGCGGCCACCGCCGCCCTCGGCATCACGGTCGCCGCGCTCACCCCGTGGGTGTGGGCCGCGTTCGCCGGCTGGGCGCTGTTCGGCCTGGGCCTGTCCGGCTGCGTCCCGCAGCTGCTCAGCGCCGCCGGCCACGCCGACCCGGCCGCCGCGGGCGCCAACGTCTCCCGGGTCGCCGGACTCGGCTACCTCGGCATGCTGGCCGGCCCCGCCGTGATCGGCTGGCTCACCCACCTCACCGCCCTCAACCACGCCTTCCTGCTGCTCACCCTGCTCTGCGCCGCCACCGCCGCCACCGCCGGGATCCTGCGCACCGCCGCCGTCCCGGGCACCCGCGCCGACCGCGCACCCGCCCCCGCGGGCGGCGCCCACTGACCGCCCGTGCGGCCCGGGCCGGGGCCGCACGGGCCGGGGCGGCGGTGCCGGCCCCGGAGGGCCCGCCCGGGCGGTCCGCTCAGGGCCCCGCCGGTGCCGGGGTCGGCGTCATCAGGACGAAGTCCGCACCGGACGGGTCGGTGCAGACGGACATCCGGCCGATGCCCGGGGCGGTCTCCGGGGGCATGACGACGAGGCCGCCGAGGTCCCGGACGGTGGCGGCGGCGGCGTCGCAGTCGGGGACGGCGAAGACGGGGTGCCAGGCGGGGGCGCCGCGGGAGAGGGTGAGGGCGGCGGGGGTGACCTGGAGGAGGCCGCCGTGCATGCGGTCGGCGGGCAGGCCGGCGGGGGTGAGGACGGTGTAGGCGGTGGAGGCGGCGCCGGGCATCGGGGTGGACTCGTGCTGCCAGCCGAAGACCGCCTCGTAGAAGGCGAGGGCGGCGCCGGCGTCGGTGGTGTAGAGCTCGGTCCAGCAGAGCGCGCCGGGGCGGTCGGTGGCGGCGAGACCGCCGGCCGGGCCGGGGGTGCAGACGGCGAACCGGCCGCCCTGGGGGTCGGTGAACTGGGCCATCGGGGCCCAGCCCGGGACGTCGCGGGGTTCGACCCGGACGGTGCCGCCGGCCCGCAGGACGGAGGCGGCGGTCTCGTGCACGTCCGGGGTGAAGAAGTACGGCATCCAGGCGGAGCGGGCGCCGCGCTCGGTGAGCGGGCCGAGGCCGGCGGCGGTGCGGCCGTCGGTGGTGGCGAGCAGGAAGTCGTCCGCGCCCCCGGGCCGTTCGAACCGCCAGTCCAGGACCGGGCCGTAGAAGGCGGCGGCGGCGGACACGTCGGGTGCGCCGAGGTCCAGCCAGCAGGGTGAGCCGGGGACGAAGTCGGTGGTGATCACGGCGTTCTCCCTTCGCCGGGGTGCGCGGGACGCTCCCTCCCAGCCTGGCACCCGCCGTCGGCGGGCGCGTCCCGGCCGGCGCGCGTCCCGGCCGGTGCGCGTTCCGGTGGAGCGGGCGGCGCGGACGGCCGGTACCGCCAACCGGAGGAAATCCTGTGCAGATCGTCTGGTCGGGCAGCGAATTCGACCGTCGAGCGGACCCTGGGCATGACATTTCGCGGAAATTACTCCTCCCAGCCGCTAAATCGTCACCTGGAACAGGGTTGCGGCTGGATTAAACGGGCAGGGGCCGCTTACCCGAGGCGGCCCCAGAGAAAGGCAACAGAGTGGCACTGAGCGTGAGCTACGGGGAGCGATACGGCTGGACGGTCGTCCAAGTGGCGGGCGAGGTGGACATCAGCGGCGTCGCGGCCCTCCGGGAGCGCCTCCAGCGGCTGGTCACCGACGGCTGCCTGCGGATGGTCGTCGACATCAGCCGGGTCGACTTCTGCGATTCCACCGGCTTCGCCGTCCTGGTGGCCACCCGCCGCATGCTGTCCTCCCGGGACGGGCAGCTGCGACTGGTCCTGCCCGGACCCGAGGTCCACACCCGCAAGATCCTCCAGCTGTTCGGCATCGAGCGGATCTTCGACGTGCACGACTCCGTCGACGAGGCGCTCGCCGACCTGCGCGAGGCCGTCCTGAACGGGGACGCCGCCGACGCCGTCCCCCGCCCCCGGGAGGGCACCCGCGCCACCACCGGCGACTGACCCGCGCGGCCGGGAGCGGAGGGCGGGAGCCCGCCGGGCGGACGGCGCCGTCGACGGCGACGGCGTCAGCGCGGCGTACCGAAGTCCTGCGTCCACCAGGGCCCACCACTGCCCGGGTGGACCCCCACACCCAGCTCGGTGAACTTGCAGTTGAGGATGTTCGCCCGGTGCCCCGGGCTGTTCATCCAGCTGTCCATCACCGCGGCCGCGTCCTTCTGACCGCGCGCGATGTTCTCACCCCAACCGCTCCACGCGTACCCGACGGCGTCGATCCGCTGCTGCGGACCGGCGCCGTCCGGATTGGTGTGGTCGAAGAAGTTGCGCGCCGCCATGTCCTCGGAGTGCCCCAGCGCCGCCGCCGCCAACTTCGCGTCGGCCGCCACCGGCCCGCAACCCGCCTGCGCGCGCTGGGAGTTGACCAGGTCGAGGACCTGCTGCGCGAGATCCGCCGAGCGCTTCGAAGCGGAAGCGGCAGCGGAGGACGGAGCGGCGGACGGGGACCTGGGCGGAGGCGGGGACGGGGACGTACGGGAGGGGGAGGGGACGGCGGAGGACGCCGCGGGGGTCGGGGACGGGCTCGGGGACGGCACGGCCGACGGGGCCGGGGCCGGGGCGGTGGCGCCCGTCGGGTCGACCAGCGGCAGCGCGGACGAGGGAGCCGACGGCTGCGCCTCGGCCGGACCCGCCGCCGCCAGGGGCGCGTCCGAGTCGCCGACCACCACCAGCAGCCCGGCCACCACCGCCACCGCGGCCACCACCCCGCCGCCCAGCACCGCCGCCCCGGGCCCGCGCCGCCGCGCCCGCCGGTGACCGCGCCGCGCCCCCGCCCGGCGCGAACCGCCCCGCCGGTGCGAGACCGGACGCGGCGGCGCGGCGGACGTGGTGCCCGCGGTCGGCAGGCCCTCGTACCCGGCACCGGACGGCACCGGGACCATGGCCAGGCCCGCCAGCAGGCCCTCGGCCGGGACCAGGCCGCGGCGCTGCTCGTCGCAGACCGCGCACTCCCGGACGTGCCGGCCGATCCGCTTGCGCCACAGGGCGCCGGGCACGCCGTCCCAGCCGGCGGCGGCCTCGGCCAGCCACGGGCAGCCGGGGACGGCCGCCAGCGCCCGGACCACCACCCGGGCGGCCTGCAGCTGCCCCTTCATCCGCTGCACCCGGACCGCCGCGTGCTGCGGGGTCACCTCCAGCGCGGCCGCCAGTTCGGCCCGGGAGAGCTCGCCCGCGGCCTCCAGCCACCACAGCGCCAGCAGCTCGCGGTCGTCCGGGTCCAGCCAGCGGGTCGCCTCCGCGACCTCGCGGCGCTGCTCGGACAGGCCGAGCCGGACGATCGTCAACCCGACGAAGTCCGCCCCCGGGTCGGCGACCGCCGCCGGGTCCGGCAGCGCGTCCAGCGCCTGCGCCTCCCGCAGCCGCCGGCGGGCCTGGTTCAGCGCGATCGCGACCAGCCAGCTCCGGAAGGCCTCCGGGTCGCGCAGCCCGGCCAGGCCGTCGACCGCCCGCAGCATGGTCTCCTGCACCACGTCGTCGGTGTCCGGGTGCCCGGACAGCGCCCGGCCCACGACGTTGTACACCAGCGGCAGGTGCCCGCCGACCAGCTCCGCCACCGCCTGCCGGTCACCGCGCTGCGCCCGCCCGACCAGCGCCGCCGCCCGTCCACTGTCCACTGCCCGGCCCGTCCTCGTGTTCTCGCGTCCTGCCCTCACACCCTCGGAGATCCGCCGGGCAGCGGCGGATAACGCAAAAGCGGCGGGAACCTCCCGGACGCCCCGGACCTCCCGGGCCGTCCCCGGCCGACCCGAAGCATAGAGCGGGCGGCCGCGGGCGGGAACGCCGGAGCGGGTCCGCGCGGCCTGCGCGGACCCGCTCCGGCGGGGCGGCCGGGATCAGTACCAGTGGTGGGACTGCCAGAACGACCAGGCGCCGCAGGGGCTGCCGTAGCGGCTGTTCATGTAGTTCAGGCCCCACTTGATCTGGGTGGCGGGGTTGGTGCGCCAGTCCGCGCCGGCCGAGGCCATCTTCGAGCCGGGCAGCGCCTGGACCAGGCCGTAGGCGCCGGACGACTTGTTGGACGCGGTGTAGTTCCAGCCGCTCTCGCGCTGCACGATCTGGCTGAAGCACTGGAACTGGGCGTCGCTGCCGATGATCTGCCGGGCGGTGTCCTGGACCGAACCGGCCGGGACCGAGGCCAGCGCGCTGACCGACGCGGCCTGGTTGGCCGCCTGCTTGGCCTCCTTGGCCTTCTTCGCCTCGGCGGCCTTCTTCGCGTCCGCCGCGGCCTTCTGCGCGGCGGCGTCGGCCTCGGCCTGCTTCGCGGCGGCCTCCTCGGCGGCCGCCCGCTGGGCGGCCTGCTCCGCGTCGGCCTTCGCCTGGGCGTCCGCCGCGGCCTGCAGCCGGGCGGCCTCCTCGGCGGCCTTCTTCGCGGCGGCGTCGGCGGCGGCCTGCTGGGCGTCGGCCTGGTGACCGATGCCGTCGCTGACGTGCTGGGCCCGCTCGCCGGTGGGCGCGTCCGCGAACAGGGTGGCGCTCGCGACGTCGACCGTCCGGACGGGCTTCTCCTCGCTGCCCGCGGCCGCGCCGACGACGGCGCCGACGGCGGTCACCGCGGTGGCGGAGACGACAGCGACACCCCGGACCGAGATCCGAGTCACATGCTTTCCTTCCGGCATCGCCCGGCGAGGTGACCGTACGGGCGCACATCTGCCCCGGGCACTGGCCTCCGTCGCGCACTGGTCACCGGAGGCGCTGGCTCGGCCGTCCGTCCGGGCGGGCCCGGCGGGAACGGCGCGATCGAGCGGCGTACGGCGCTGCGGTCGTTCAGTGGTCCGCCCGCCGACCGGAGTTGTCGGGCGTTCAGGGCCGTACGCGGGGCCTGACGTCGATTCACACTGCCGCACCCGGACGCGTCCACGCAATCGCCTGCGCCGTGGCGGATCTCACACCGCTCCCCGACCCGGGACGTACGGTGCGGAAGAAGTGACGCCTCGTCAGTTCCCGCGCGCGGCCGGGCGGTCCGAACCTGACCGTGGCCGGTCAGGGCGGGTGCGGCGGGAGACCGGCCGTTCCCGGCGCGCCGGGAGGCCGGAGCGGGTAGAACACCGGAGCATCGGGATGCCGGAGCACCGGCGCACCGGCACACCGGAGAAGGAGGCGGACGGATGGGCACTCGGTCACCCCGACCCTGGCTGCGGGCGGCGGCGGCCCGCGGGTTCTCGCTCGGCTCGACGGGCTCGTTCCTGTCCGTCGGCTCGGTCGGCTCGTTCCTGTCGGTGGGCTCGGTCGGATCCGCGTTCTCGGTCGGCTCGATCGGCTCCGCGCTGTCCGTCCTGTCGATCGGCTCCTGGCGCAGCACGGCCGCCGTGCTCTCCGCCGAGTCGACCCTCGCCGTCCTCTCCTACCGCTCGGTGCACGCCGTCCGCGCCGCCCACCGCCGGCGCGGCGGCACCGGACGCCGCTGAACCGGCCCCGCCCGGGCGGGAAAACCCGGTGCGCCGGACCCGGCCCGCCCGGCATCGTGGCGGAATGACGGAGACGGTGGTCGCGGGCGCGCTGGCGGGACTCGGAGTGGCGGTGCCGCTCGGCGCGATCGGCGTGCTGCTGCTCCAGGAGGGCCGCCGGGGCTGGGCCCCCGCCGCGGGCGCCGCCACCGCCGTGGCCGCCGTCGACGGGGCGTACGCGGCCCTCGCCGTGCTGGCCGGCCCGCGGGTCGCCGCCCTGCTCGCCGGACACGAGGGCACGGTGCGCGCCGCCTCCGCGCTGCTGCTCGGCGCGATCGCCGTCCACGGCCTGCTCGGCCTGCGCCGCCCCGCCCCCGCCCTCACCGGAGGACCGGAGCCCGCCCGGACGGGCGGAGCGCTGCGCTCCTTCGCCCGCTTCGCCCTGCTCACGGCCGTCAACCCGACCACCGCCCTCTACTTCACCGCCCTGGTCGCCGCCCGGGGAGCCACCTCCCACGGCGACGCCACCCCCTTCGCGGCGGGCGTCTTCCTGGCCTCCCTCGCCTGGCAGCACCTGCTCGCCGCCACCGGCGCCCTGGCCGGCGCCCGCCTCGGCCCCGGCCCCCGCCGCCTCACCTACGCGGCCGGCTACGGCCTGGTCGCCCTCTTCGCGCTGCGCCTCGCCTTTGGCTGAGCCCCGGGCGCACCCGCCCCCCGCGCCGTGCGCCGTGCGGAGGGGCCGCCGTGACCGTCGGGTGCGCCCTGCCGATCCGCGACGAGTCGCCGGGCGCGGTGGTGGTGGCGGTGCCGGCGGCGATCTCGGGCTCGGTCTCGGCGCCGGGCTCGGTGTCGGCGCCGGTGTCGGTGTCGGTGTCGGTGTCGGATGGCACCGTGTGCGGATGGACCAGCCGCTCACCCCCATCGCCGCCTACTGGAACGACGCCGCCCCCGCCTTCGACCAGGAACCCGACCACGGCCTGCGCGACCCCGCCGTCCGGGAGGCCTGGCGCCGCCGCCTCGCCGGATGGCTGCCCGGCGAGGGGCTCGACGTGCTCGACGTCGGCTGCGGCACGGGCTCGCTCGCGCGGCTCCTCGCGGAGGCCGGGCACCGGGTCACCGGCGTCGACCTCGCCCCCGCGATGGTCGAGCGCGCCCGGGAGAAGTTCGCCGCCGCCGGGCTGGGCGGGCGCTTCCTGGTCGGCGACGCGAGCCGGCCCCCGACCGGTAGCGAACGCTACGACGCGGTGCTCTGCCGCCACCTGGTCTGGACGCTGCCGGACCCGCCCGCCGCCCTCCGCGAATGGACCGCCCGCCCGCGCCCCGGCGGCCGGCTGCTGCTCGTCGAGGGCCGCTGGCGCGAAGCCGACGCCCCGGTCGAGCCGTACGCCCCCGGCGCCGAGGGCCTCCCCTGGGCCGGCGGCGTCCCCGCCGAGACCCTCGCCGCCGCCCTCCGCCCCCTCACCCGCGACCTCCGCGTCCACCCGCTCGCCTCCGACCCGGCCCTCTGGGGCGGCCCGGTGCACGACGAGCGCTACGCGATCCTGGCCCACCGCTAGGCGAACTCGGCCGGGCCCCTGCCGGGCGCGCTACAGCAGGGCCGAACTCTCGCTGCCGAGCCAGACCCGGGCCGCGGTGTCCAGCGGCAGGTCGAGCGCGGCGCACAGGCCGACGACGGTGCCGAAGCCGGGGCTGGGCAGCCGGCCCATCTCGATCTTGCGGAGCGTCTCGGGGGAGATGCCGGCGCTCTGCGCGACGGTGGCGGGGTCGCGGCCGGCCCGGGTCTCGCGGAACAGCGTGCCCAGGCGGCGGCCGGCCTCGATCTGCTCGGGGGTCAGGGGGACTCGCACCATGCGGACACGCTACCGGGTCCCCTCCCGCCGCACCGGGCCCCGGCCCGCGAGGGCGGTCCCGGCTCAGCGCAGCGGCAGGTCGGGACCGCCGGGGTCCGCCGTCGGCCGGGGACCGTGGATGCGCCGCTCGGCGGCGGTGATGCGGACGTCGTCGATGCTGGCCTCGCGGCGCCGCATCAGGCCGTGCGCGTCGAACTCCCACAGCTCGTTGCCGTAGCTGCGCCACCACTGGCCGTCCGCGTCGTGCCACTCGTACTGGAAGCGGACGGCGATCCGGTCGTCCTCGAAGGCCCAGAGGTTCTTGCGCAGGGCGTACTCGTGCTCGCGCCGCCACTTGGCGGCGAGGAAGGCGGTGACCTCGGCGCGGCCGGTGAGGAAGGTGTCGCGGTTGCGCCAGACCGTGTCGGGCGTGTAGGCGAGGGCGACGCGTTCGGGGTCGCGGGTGTTCCAGGCGTCCTCGGCGGCCTGGACCTTGGCGAGGGCGGTGGCGCGGGTGAAGGGCGGGTAGGGCGGGCGGTCCTCGGACACGGTGGCCTCCGGAGGGCGGAAGGATCTGGGGAACGCTCGTTCTCCAGCGCGGCGGGGCCTACGCTAGGGAACGACCGTTCTCCACGTCAAGGGCCGACCCGCCGGAGCCGCCGATGCCCGCCCCGCTCACCGAGCAGCAGACCCGCCAGGACGGCGAGGCCCTGCTCGACGCCGCCGAGGCGCTGTTCTACGAGAAGGGGTTCCGCGCCGTCGGCATGGACGAGGTGCGGGCCGCCTCGGGCCTGCCGCTGAAGCGGATCTACCGCCTGCACCCGGCGAAGGACGACCTGGTGGTGGCCGTGCTGCGCCGCCGCGACCTGCGCTGGCGGGCCCGGCTGGTCGCCGCCGCCGAGCGGGCGGCGGAGCCCCGGGCGCGGCTGCTGGCCGCGTTCGACTGGCTGGGGGAGTGGTTCGCGGAGCCCGGCTACCGGGGCTGCGCCTGGATCAACGCCTTCGGCGAGCTGGGCCCGGCCTCCCCGGCGGTGCTCGCCGAGGTCCGGGCGCACAAGGACGCCTTCCACGCGCTGCTCGACGGGTGGGCCCGGGCGGCCGGCCTGGCCGACCCGGCGCCGGTGCGGCTGCTCGCCGAGGGCGCCATCGTGACCGCCGCGATCGGCGGCGACCCCGCCCCGGCCCGCCAGGCCCGGGCTGCGGTGGAGGTGCTGCTCGATGCCGCCCGCTGAGCCGCCCCCGGGCCCGGGGAAGCCGGCCCGCGACGGGACCCCCGCGATCGTCCGGGCCGCGGGGGAGCGGCCCCGGGCGTACGTCGCCGACCAGGCCGAGTACCCGTCTCCGCTCGGCGCGAAGCTGCACGGGGAGGCGGACGAGGCCCCGGCCGCCACCGGCCCGGAGGCGCTGGCGGAGCTGGCCTCGCCGCAGGCGGGGGTGCCGCGGGTGTTCGGCACGGTGCTGGCCGCGGTGACGACGTTCGCGCAGGGCGGCGACTGGGGGCGGATCAAGGCGTGCCGGAACCCGCCGTGCCACTTCGCCTTCCTCGACCGCACCCGCAACGGGGGCGGGCTGTACTGCAGTACGGGCTGCGGCTCGCAGGTGTCCATGCGCAAGCACCGCCAGCGCCGGCGCCAGGCCGGGGACGTGTCGCCCGGGGCGTGAGGCCCCCACTCCCGCGGCCGCCGTCGCACCGGTGGCCATCGGCGCTCGTCGGTGTCGCCGGTCCTCCGGCACCGTCGCGGTATTTGAATACCGGAATGCTGCTAGCGTGTCGCTGTCCACCGCCGGTATTGAAATACCGGCAGTCCTCACGACCGGGCGGCCGGGCGGCCGCCCGGGCAGGGAGTTGTGCCGTGATCGAGCTGAAGACCCCGCAGGCGATCGAGAAGATGGCCGTCACCGGCCGGTTCGTCGCCCAGACGCTGGCCGAGCTGTCGGCGCTCGCCGAGGTCGGGCGGGACGTGATGGACCTGGAGCTGCGGGCCCGCACGCTGGTGGCCGACCGGGGCGCCGAGTCCTGCTACTGGGACTACGCGCCGTCCTTCGGCCGCGGCCCGTTCCGGAACGTGATCTGCCTGTCGGTGAACGACGCGGTGCTGCACGGGCAGCCGCACCCCTACGTCCTGCGGGACGGTGACGTGCTGAGCCTGGACTTCGCGGTGTCGATCGACGGCTGGGTGGCCGACTCGGCGGTCACCGTCATCGTCGGCACCCCGGACGAGCAGGACGTCCGGCTCGCCGAGTCCACCCGGACCGCGCTGGACGCGGCGATCGCCGCCGCCGTCCCCGGCAACCGGATCGGCGACATCTCGGCCGCCATCGCCGGGGTCGGCCAGGGCGCGGGCTACCGGATCAACGGCGACTTCGGCGGGCACGGCCTGGGCCGCACCATGCACGAGGAGCCGCACGTCGCGAACCTCGGCCGCCCCGGGCGCGGCCTCGAACTGCGCCCCGGCCTGACCCTCGCGCTGGAGCCGTGGTGGTGCGCCGGCTCGGCGAAGCTGCGGGTCGACGCGGACGGCTGGACGCTGCGCTCGGCGGACGGCTCGCGCGGCGCCCACTCCGAGCACACGGTCGCGATCACCGAGGACGGGCCGCGGGTGCTCACCGCCCTCTCCTGAACGCGCGCCCCCGGAGGGCGAGTTCGGCCACGCGGGGTGACGGTGCGGTGGACGGTGGGTGGCCGCTGTGGCCCGTCCCATAGGCGGATCGCTGGACAGTCGGCGCGCCGTCAGCGGGAGGCCACGGAGGGTGCGCGGTTCCCCGGCCGGAGGGGGTCAAAACCGGTGAGGCCGGTCACACCGGTCGGCGGCCGGGCCCGGAAAATCGCGGCCCGACCGCCCGCCGGAAGCCGCTGTACCGGCGGTAACCAGGCGCTGACCTGCGTAAACCTTGGAATGCTTGGAGTTCCGTCGGATCGCCCGTAGCTTCGTAACCAGTGCAGGGCGCACTACCCGGGATCACCCGAAACCAACGCCCCGGTGCGGCAGACCAGCCGCCCGACGGGCAGGGTGACCGCGACGGAGAGCGGGTCGGACATCGACCGCCCCGTCCGATCCACAAGCGCGAGAGACCGAAGGCCCTTCCGGGCCCCTGGTTCCGCCTTGCCTGCCCGGGGCATCCGAAAGGAATCGCATGATCTTCCGTAACGAGACTGCCGCCACCAAGACCGCCACCACCGCCGACCAGGGCAACCGGAAGCGCAACCGCGTCCGTGGCGCCATCGTCGTGGGCGCCGCGGTGGCCGCTCTCCCGGTGGCCGGCCTCGTGACGGCGACCTCGGCCTCGGCCGCGGACGTGTCCACCTGGGACAAGGTCGCCCAGTGCGAGTCGACCGGCAACTGGTCGATCAACACCGGCAACGGCTTCTACGGTGGCCTGCAGTTCACCTCCTCCACCTGGGCCGCCTTCGGCGGCACCGCCTACGCCCCGCAGGCCAACCAGGCCACCAAGGCGCAGCAGATCGAGATCGCCGAGAAGGTCCTGGCTTCCCAGGGCCCGGGCGCCTGGCCGGTGTGCTCCGTGCAGGCGGGTCTGACCCAGGGCGGCGCGGCCGCCAAGGTCGACACCTCCAGCAGCTCCACCACCGCGAACAGCAGCACCGCGAGCAGCAACACCAGCACCAAGTCCACGAAGCCGGCCACCACCCAGACCGACTCCGCCTCCACCAACACCGGTGACTCCGCCTCCGCCGACCAGGGCCGCCAGTCCTGGAAGAAGAGCGCCACCACCCACACCGGTGGCGGCAGCTACACCGTCAAGGCCGGTGACACCCTGGGCGCCATCGCGGCCGCCAACGGCACCACCGTGGACGCGCTGTTCAGCGCCAACGCCCAGACCATCGGCGCCTCCGCCGATGTCATCTACCCGGGCCAGGTCCTCTCCGTCTGATCAGCCCGATCAGGCTCCGGTAGGACCGGACCGCACGCACGACGCCGACGGCCGCCCCTCATGTCGGGAGGGGCGGCCGTCGGCGTCCGCGCGCGCGGCGGGCGGACGGGCGGTCAGTCGAACCAGTCGGGGTCGGCGGCGTCGAGCAGTCCGCGCAGCGCCGCCCGGTCGCGGAACGCCTCCGCGAGCAGCGCGCCGAGCTCGCGCAGCGCCGCCGCGTCGTCCCCGTAGGCGACGAACATGCCGGCCTCCGGGTCGTACCCGAACCGGCCCTCCAGGTGCGGCGCCCGGGAGCGGACCGCGGAGCGCGCCACCGCCTCCCAGCCGTAGCCGCCGTTCTGCTGCCCCGCCGCCTCGAACACCTCGTCGACCTCGACCATCCGGTCGTCCGTCAGCATCAGTCCGTACGAACCGGGCCGGTGGTCGTACTCCAGGAACACCAGCGGGGCATGGGTCTCGCGATCAGCAGTCATGGCACGGACGCTAGCGCCGGCCACCGACAGCACCCCGCGCCGGTGGGCCCGGGGCCGGCAGGGGGCGCCGGGGTCCTTCCGGGCGCCCCCCCCGGGCCGGGGCGACCGGTCAGTACGGCAGGACCTCCTCGACCGCGCTGGTGCCCGAGCCGGGGCGGGACTCCCAGTTCCAGGTCTCGTCCAGCCGCAGCCGGCCGTCCGGGAGCCGGGTCAGGACGCTGACGCAGCGGCCGGAGTTGGTCTCGCCGGCCCGGTTCAGCTGGACGTAGCGGAACTCGACGGTGTCCCCGGTGCGGGTGCCGACCAGGTGGCCGTGCACCACCTCGCCGCCCCGGTAGTCGGCCCACACCAGGCCGTCGTCCTCGTGGTACGCGAACCGGGTGCCCGGGTCGACCTCGCCCTGCTCGGGGCGGGCGACCGGGGCGAACTCCAGTCCGTCCAACGAGGGCAGCGCGAACAGCATGACGGGCTCCTTGGGGCGCGAGGAGTGGGGGCGCGTCCAGTCGACCACGCCGGCCCGCCCGCCGACCGGGGCATCCGCATCATGGACAGTCAGGGATGATCGGTTCGTGTGACGGTCGTACCGAGACCGGCGGGCAAGTGCCGTGCGGGCGAAGGAGGGTGACCGGACCTCACGAGCCGGCGCGGCGGTCCCGGCCCGGCGGCGGGTCCTCGTCCGTCCGGTCGCCGTCCGTCCGGTCCTCGTCCGCTGGCGGGTCCTCGAAGCCGACGTCGACGCGCTGCTCGGGGCGGCGCTCCTCCTGGCGGGCGATGTCCGCCAGGACCCGCTCGTCCGGGCCGGTCAGCGGCGGCTGGAGCAGGGAGCGGGGCCACAGGCGGCGGGCGAGGACGGTGTTGGACTCGGCGGCGTACACGGTGACCTGGGCGGCCAGGTAGATCCAGGAGAGCAGGCCGATCACCGTCGCGAAGAAGCCGTAGACGGCGGTGGCGTGCCGTAGTTGGTGGGCCACCAGAGCGGCGCCGAAGGCCTGCAGGAGGGTGAACAGCGGTCCCGCGAGCAGGCTGCCGGGCAGCATGGCGCGGGCCGGCACCTCCTTCGGGGTGAGGATCCGCAGACAGGCCAGGAACAGCAGCGAGTTGAGGACGGCCGACAGCAGCAGCCCGCCGACCCGCGCCGCCGGACCGCCCAGCGCGGCGCCCACCAGCGCCGCCGAGGCCGTGCTCAGCAGCAGCCCGGTGCCCAGCACCCCGAACAGCGCCAGGCTCCGGCCCAGCCGGGGCCAGTAGCCCGGACGCCGCACCCCGGGGATGTTCCACACCTCCGCCATCGCGTGCTGCAGCACCTGCGCGATGCCGAGCGCCCCGTACAGCAGCCCCGCCACGCCGACCACCAGCGCCAGACCGCTGCCCTGCACCGAGTGCACGTTCCCGCGCAGCTGGTCGCCGATGATCGGGAACTCGGCGAGCGCCGAGTCGACCACCGCGCGCTGCGCGTCCGGGTGCCCGTGCAGGACGAAACCGAGCGCGGTGGAGAGCAGGAGCAGCAGCGGGATCAGCGACACGAAGCCGTAGTAGGTGATCAGCGCGGCCAGCAGCCCGCCCCGGTCGTCGCCGTACTTCTTCACCACCCCCACGACGAAGGCCGGCAGGCGGTGGCGCTGCTGGGCGCGGTCGGCGGCGCGCAGGACGCGTTCGACGGGGTTCATGGCGGGCGGCTCCTCCCTCGACGCTCCGGTGGCGACCGTGCGTATGCCCCGCAGGCGGGTGTGAACGCGGACCGCGCGGAAAGGCGGCGGGGGATCCGGAGTCGAGCGCACGAGGAGGCAGGGCGGGTGTGGTGGTGGAGCGCGGTGCGGCTGGTGGCGACCGGAGCGGCGGTGGGGCTGGTGCTGTACGGGGTCGACCGGCTGGTCGAGCCGGTCGCGCACCGGCTGCCCGCCCGCGCCGGGACGGTGCCGCAGGTGCTGCGCGGGTGCCGGAAGCCGATCCTCGCGGTGGCCGGCTGCGGACTGCTGCTGGCCGCCTGGCCGTGGGTCCGGGCACCGGAGGGGGTCGGGCACCTGCTGGTGCTGGCCACCATCGGGGCGTGCGGCTGGCTGGCGGCGCGGGCCGCCGGACTGGTGCTGGACGGGGCGGTGCGGCTCGCGGTGCGGCGCCGGGACCCGGCCTGGGCCGGTCGGGCCCGCACCCAGGCCGGGCTGCTGGGGCGGATCCTGCAGGCGGCGATCGCGGTGCTGGCGCTGGCCGCGATGCTGATGACCTTCCCTGCGGTGCGGGTGGTCGGCACCAGCCTGCTGGCCTCGGCCGGGCTGGTCGGCGTGGTCGCGGGCATCGCCGCGCAGAGCGCGCTGTCGAACCTGTTCGCGGGCATCCAGATGGCCTTCGGCGACCTGGCCCGGATCGGCGACGTGGTGGTGGTCGGCGGCGAGTGGGGCACCGTCGAGGAGATCACCCTGACCGCCGTGGTGATCGCCACCTGGGACCAGCGCCGGATCGTGATGCCGATGTCCTACTTCGCCGGCCGCCCGTTCGAGAACTGGTCGCGCCGCTCCGAGCGGATCACCGGCACCGCGCTGCTGCACCTCGACCACCGCACGCCCGTCGACCTGCTGCGCGCCGAGTTCGACGCCTACCTGGCCAAGAACCCGCACTGGGACGGCGAGGGCAGCGCCCTGCAGGTCGTCGACACCACCCCCACCACCCTGGTGGTCCGCGCCCTGGCCACCGCCGCCAACGGCGCCGACGCCTTCGAACTGCGCTGCGAGCTCCGCGAGCACCTGGTCGCGTTCCTGCGCGAGCACCACCCGTACGCCCTGCCCCGCCTCCCGGTCTCGGCCGCCCCGGAGGAACGCCCGGGGTACCCGGAACACCCGGAACACCCGGAACGCCCGGAACGCCCGGAGCGGGCGGGGGAGGCCGGGCGGACGCGGTGGCCGGAGCAGCGGCAGCGGACGGAGGCGGAGCGGCGCGCGGAGGGCGACGGGTAGCGGAACCCGGACGGCGACCGCCGCGCCGCCGCCTCAGAGGTAGTCCTCCAGCCGGGCGACGGCGAAGCCCTGGGCGGTGGCGGCGTCGACCACGCGGCGCAGCATGTCGGGCATGGTGCCCTTCCAGTCGGCGGCGGGGGCGCGGAAGTGGGTGAGGACGATGTCGCCGGGGTGGAACCTCTGGTCGGCGTAGCGCCACTCCAGGTGGTCCGGGAAGGCCTCCTCGTTCCACAGCGGGACGGCGGTGATCCCGCAGGAGGCGGCGGTGCGCAGGGCGGCCTCGGTGTACTCGCCGTACGGGGGGCGGAACAGCCGGGGGCGGGTGCCGGTCTCCTGCTGGAGGCGGTCCTGCTGGCCGCAGATCTCGCGCCGCAGGGCGTCCGGGTCCAGGCGGCGCAGGTCGGGGTGGGTGAGGGTGTGGTTGTCGATGCCGACGCCGTTCGCCTGCAGGGCGCGGAAGTAGCCGTAGTCGGAGCGGGCCAGGTAGTCGGAGAGGAACGCCGTCATCGGGACGCCCAGCTCGGCGGCCATCGCGGCGAACCGGGGGTCCTTCTCGGCGCCGTCGTCCACGGTCAGGAAGATCACCTTGTCGCCGGTCGGGACGCGGCGGACCACCGGCGGCAGCCCCGGCGCGCGCGTGACGCCGGGGCCGTCGGCCAGCTCGGGCTTGACGGCCGGCGGGGCGGGCGGACGCAGCGGCAGCGCGGCCAGGTCCCAGCGCTGCGCGGCGGCCAGCGCCTGCCGGGCGAGGGCCTCGCGCTCGGCGGCGGAAACCCTGCCGTTCAGCTCCTGCCCGGCGGCGGCCTGCGGGCGGGCGGCGGGCATCGCCGCGAGTGCGGCCTGCGCGGCCTGTGCGGCTTGTGCAGCGGCTTGGGCGGCGGGGGCGGCCTGGGCTTCGGCGGGGGCGGCCGCGGCGGGCGGGGCGGCCGGGACGGAGGCGCGGGCGGGGTCGTGGTCCCGGGAGCCGCCCAGTGTGGAGCAGCCGACGGCGAGGGTGGCGAGCGCGGTGAGGGCGGCCAGGCCCCGGCGGTGCCGGCGGTCGGGGCGGGGGTGGTGGGGGCCGGGGGGCGCGGGGAAAGGCGTCGACATACCGGCCGATGATCCCCTTGTCGTACTTGTCCTACCGACGCGCCGTCACGCGCCACCCGGACGGCCCGCACCCGTCGCCCGTTCGACCCACCCGTCCCCCGGTTGACGCGCCCCGACCGGCGGCGTACAGAGAAGAACATGCGCCCGGGACCCCCGGCGGACCCCGCCGGCCCGCCACCCCGAACCGGCCCGAACCCGCCCCGAGACGGCGCCGGCCCGGCCCGCGACACCGCTGCCCCGGCCCGCGACACCGCCGCCCCGGGCCGGGACGCCACCCCGCGCCGGGACGCCGCCGTCGAGCCGCTGCTCGCCGACGGCCTGCAGCGCGCCGTCCGGGCCACCGCCGCGTACGGGGGCGTGCTCTACCTGCACTCCGCCGACCGCCGCTCGCTGGTCGTCGCCGCCGTCGTCGGCATCCCGCTCAGCCTGCTCGAACCGTTCCGGCGGATCGCCGTCGCCGCGCCCCTGCCGGTCGCCGACTCCTACCGGGCCGGCCGGACCATCGTGCTCGCCGACGCCGACCGGACCATGCGCCGCTACCCCCGCCTCGCCGTCGGCCTCCCCTACGCGCACGCCTCCGCCACCACCCCCGTCACCGCCGGCGGCCGCACCTTCGGCGTGATCGCCGTCCTCTGGCCCGCCGACGGCAGCACCCCGCCCGCCACCACCCGCCGCCAGCTGCGCGCCGCCGGCAACCGGCTCGCCGCCGGCCTGCTCCCGTACGGCGACCGGGTCGACGGCGAGGGCCGGCCCGTCGTGGTGCCGCTGCCGCCGCCCGGGGGCGACGCCGTCCGCCTCGGCTTCCTCGACTGGGACGCCGCCACCGGCCGCGGCACCGCCGACGGACGGCTGCGCGGGATCCTCGGCGCGAGCGGGGACGGGGACGGGGACGGAGACGGTGGCGGGGACGGAGACGGCGGCGGGGACGGGGACGACGGCGGCCTGCTGGAGCGGCTCGTCCCCGAGGACGCCGCCGCGCTGCGCGACGCCCTCCGGCACGGCCCGCCCTTCACCCGGAGCGTCCGCCTGCGCGACCCCGACGGCGGCACCCGGCCGCTCGACCTGTACGGGCACCCCGGCACTGGACCCGGGCGGCCGGTCGTCGCCGTCCTCGACACCGCCGCCGCCACGGCCGCCACCGCCGCCGTGGAACGCCTGCGCGACGGTGTCTTCGCGCTCGACCCCGACGGCCGGATCGGCTACCTCAACCGCAGCGCCGAACTGCTGCTCCACGCCACCCGCGCCGACCTGCTCGGCCGCCGCCCCTGGGACGCGCTGCCCTGGCTCGGCGACCCCGCCTACGAGGACCGCTACCGCTCCGCGATGCTCTCCCAGCAGCCCACCGCGTTCCTCGCCCGCCGCCCGCCCGGCCACTGGCTGGCCGTCTCGCTCTACCCCGACGCGCACGGCCTCACCGGCCGGATCGTCCCCGCCGCCCCCGACGCCGGCACCACCCTGCCCGAAGCCCCGCCACCCACCCCTGCGGCCCTCGGCGGCGTCTACCACCTGCTGCAACTCGCCTCCGCGCTCACCGAGGCGGTGACCGTCCGCGAGGTCGCCGACGCCGTCACCGACCAGATCCTGCCCGGCTTCGGCGGCCAGGAACTCGCCCTCTACCTGGCCGCCGACGGGCGCATGCACCTGGTCACCGAGACCGGCTACCCCGAGGGCTTCCTCGCCCCCTTCGAAGGCACCCCGATCCGCGCCCGGCTGCCCGGCACCGAGGTCTTCACCACCGGTGCGCCGGTCTTCTTCGAGACCGCGCGCGAACTCTCCGCCGCCTACCCCGACATCCCGCGCGACGAGATGGGCGCCTGGGCGTTCCTTCCGCTGATCGCCTCCGGCCACCCCGTCGGCAGCCTCATCCTCGGCTTCGACCGCCCCCGGGCCTTCACCGCCGAGGACCGCTCCGTCCTCACCGCCCTCGGCGGCCTGATCGCCCAGGCCCTCGAACGCGCCCGCCTCTACGACGCCGAGTCCGCCGTCGCCCGCGGCCTGCAACAGGCCCTCCTCCCGCACCGGCTGCCCGCCGTCCCCGGCCTCGACGCCACCGCCCGCTACCTGCCCGGCACCCGCGGCATGGACATCGGCGGCGACTGGTACGACCTGCTGCCCACCCCCGACGGCGGCGTCGTCCTGATCATCGGCGACGTCGAGGGCCACAGCGTCAAGGCCGCCGCCCTCATGGGCCAACTACGCAGCGCGGTAAGGGCGTTCGCCAGCGGGGACGATCCCGTCGAGACCGTCGCCCGGCGCACCAACCGGCTCCTCGTCGACCTCGACGCCGGCCTGCTCGCCTCCTGCTGCCTGCTGCGCCTGCACCCCGCCACCCGCACCCTGCGCGCCGTCCGGGCCGGCCACCCCCCGCCACTGCTGCGCGAGGCCGACGGCCGCACCACCGTGCTCGACCTGGACACCGGCCCGCTGCTCGGCATCGACGCCGACCTCGACTTCCCCGCCACCGAGACCCGGCTGCCGCCGGGGGCCACCCTCGTCCTCTACACCGACGGCCTGGTCGAATCCGCCACCGCGACGATCACCGAGGGCATCGACCGCCTCCGCACCGCCCTCGCCCACGCCACCGCCCCCGACCTCGAACCCCTCGCCGACCTCCTCCTCGGCCAGGCCCGCCACGACGGCCACCGGGCGGACGACGTGGCGGTGCTGGTCGCGCGCCTGCGGCAGGAGTGAGTGGCCCGAGTGGGGGCGGGAACGCCGGAACGGCCCACCGGTGGGGCCGGTGGGCCGTTCGTGGGGCGGGCTCCTGGTCAGGGGGCCGCGCAGTAGGCGGTCATGGCGGGCTCCAGCATGTCGCGGAGCTCGAACTCGGTCGGGTCGCGGTGGGAGTCGGCGACCGCGGCCAGTTCGACACCCATCGCCGCCAGGGCCTCCGGGGTCTCGTCCTCGTCCGCCGTCACGCGCAGGAGCGCCTGCAGCGCCTCCTCCGGAGCGACGAGGGCCAGCCGGCGGGTGGCCCGGACGCGCGCGGCGAGGTCCGACGAGGTGTCGGCGATCTCCGCCGCGAGCTCGGTGTTCCGGTCCGACGTCATTCGACAGGCTCCTCCAGGACTCCGTTCAGCCTGGCCGTGACCTCTTCGGTCACCGGCTGCGGGAGCACCACCGTGTAGTGGCTCGGGCCCTTCCCGGTCTTCACGACGGCGAAACCCGCGTCCAGCAACTGCTGCACGGTGGTGGTCCGGTACTCACCCGTCGCCTTGACCCTGGAGCGGATGACGCTGGAGGTCGAGATCCCGTGCGGGAAGTTCGCCCCGTCCTCCGCCGCGGCGTCGACGGTCCCCGCCGCGGCGGCCGCGGACTTGCCCAGCTCCTCGGTCGTCTCCGGACCGGTCCCGAAGCGGTAGAGCGTCATGCTCCCCTCGGGGGTGTCGCCGTTCCCGCACCCTCCGTTGTGGACGAGCACCGGGATCCCGCCGGCCGTCACGTAGTACGTGTGCACGCCGTCCACCGTGAGGTTGTACGTCACCATCGACGCCGTGTACGAGCGCAGGCCCACGACCGTGACCGTCCGGCCGCCGGGGCTCTGCAGCGCGTGCCCGACCACCAGGTGGTCGGCCTCGCTCCAGCGGTTGGAGGTGACGTCCCAGTAGAGGTGGTGGGCGGTTCCGACGACGGTCTCGGTGGTCGTGCCGTCGGAGACGGTGACGTCGGTGTAGTCCCGGTCGGTCCGGGTCACGTGGACCTGCGTCACCTTGTGGCCCGGCCCTCGGCCGCCGTTCTCGCCCGGGGCGTCGTTCGCGACGGTGTCGCCGACCTCGATCCGGTCGATGTCCTCGGCGTGCCCGTCCGCCATGGGGACCTTTGTGCCGGCCGCGAAACTGTTGCAGCCGGTGAAGACCGTGAGCTCGTCGGCCCCGGTGACGACGCCGAACTTGAAGGGGGCCTTGGTCCACCCGGCACCGTCGAACGCGATCGTGCCACTGGCCTCGACCAAGGCTCCGCCGAAGTCGTCACCGCAGCCCGTGCCCGAGAACTCGCAGGCGGAGAACATCAGTCCGGTGTGTCCGCCGTCGGAGTTCTCGAAGTGCGCCTGCTTGACGGCGTCGATGACGCCCTGGCTGCAGAGCCCCTTGTTGTCCTTGCACATGTCGTACCAGAGGCTGTCCTCCTGCTCCGGCGTGGGCACCCAGTCGCTCTTCGTCCAGGCGTAGTGCTTCTTCACCTCCGCGGCCAGTGCCGAGGAGAGCTTGTCCAGCAGCTTGTCGTCGCCGTTGACGACGACCGTGGGGGTGATCGGCGTGAAGACGGGCACCGAGGCACCGCTGGTGCCGGTGGGCGTGGAGCCCGGGTGGCCGTCGCAGGGGACGTTCGCGCCGGAGGGGACGTGGTCGCAGGGGACCGAGGTGCGGGCGGGGGAGCCGCCGCCGCAGAGGTTGCCGTCGTCCTGGTAGCAGTTGCGGCTCAGGCCGCTGGGGTCACTGCTGCCGACGGGGTTGTTGCCCGCGTAGGAGTACCCGTTGAGCTGCTGGGTGTCCGTCGCGGCGAAGAGCGGGTCGACGCTGATGAAGGCGGCGGTGTTCGGGTCGTACTGGCGGGCTCCCAACGAGGTGAGGCCGGTGGTGGTGTCGGCGGGGGCGTTCAGGAAGCCCCGGTCGTCGAGCCAGGTGCTGGTGGTGCCGCGGGGGGCGCCGTAGGGGGTGAACTGGCGCCAGGTGGGGGTCTGGCCGGTGTGGTCGAGGGCGAGCCCCGCGGTGCCGTGGGGGTCGGGGAGCTCGAAGCCGTAGTTGGTGCCGGTGCCGGTGCGCACGGCGGTGCCGCCGCCCGGCAGGGACATGTACCGGACGCCGCTCGTGGTGTTGCCGGCGGTGTCGAGGGTGATCTGCTCGCCCGGCAGGTAGAGCGTGGTCCTGCCCGGGCCCGCCTTGAGGAGCAGGCCGCCGTCCGCGTCGTAGAGGTAGGAGACGCCGGCGGTGGGGGTGGTGATGGCCCGGAGCCGGCCCAGGGTGTCCCAGCTGAGGGACTGGCTGCCGTTCGCCGGGGTGGTGCGGGCGGTCATGTTGCCCGCCGCGTCGTAGGCGTAGGTGTCGCCCGCGGTCGGGGCGGTGCCGGTGTCACCGGTGAGGGTGTGGGGCTGGTGGGCTCCGTTGCCGTCGTAGGTGGAGGTGGTGGTGGTGTCGGCGCCGCCGGTGAGGTCGTGCCGGGTCTGGGTGGCGCGCTGGCCGCTGGGGGTGAAGGTCCAGCTGGTCCAGTAGGCGCTGGCCGTGCCGAGGGCGTCGCCGACCTGATCGTGGGCCGCGCCGGTCGGCGCGGTCCCGCAGGTGCCGGTGCCGGCCCAGACCGCTGTCCAGGCGCTGCTCAGCCGGTCCTGGGTGTCGTACCGGTAGCACTGGCTCTCGGACGGGGTGCCGGCCCCCAGCCGGGTGCTGTCCTGCTCGGTCAGGTTGCCGGCCGGGTCGTAGGCGTAGGCCTGCTCGTCGACCGGGGCGGGGGCCCCGGTGGTGGCGCGGGAGACCAGTTGGTCCTTGAGCGCACCGGTGTGGACGTCGTAGCTGTCCGAGACGTACGCGAGGCCGCTGTCGCCGCCCAGGGTCTCCTGGTTGACCCGGCCGTAGGCGTCGTAGGTGACGTCCTGGGCGTAGCCGTAGCCGACGGAGCCGAGGCCGGCGGGCAGGTCGAGGGCGGTGCTGTAGGTGTGGTGGACGGTCTCGGCGGGCAGCCCGCCGCCCAGGGGGTAGGTGTCGCTGGAGAGCAGGCCGGTGGTGCTGGTGTAGGAGTGCTTGAAGGTGTAGCTGCGGCCGAGGACGCTGCCCTGGGCCGTCGAGGGGATGGTGACGGTGTCGCCCAGGGACTCGCCGAAGACGTTGAAGCCGAGCGACTGCGTGACGTACGCGTTGCCGTTGTCGTACGCCGTGGCGGTGGTGGCGTGGCCCACGGGGTGGGGGTCACCGGTGCCGGGGACGGCGTTGTCGTCGTTGTCGTAGACCCAGGACGCGGTCTCGTTCGCGGTGGTCTGGGCCGTGACGGCGGCGGCGTACTGCGCCGTGGCGCGGTTCAGGGCGTCGTAGGCGTAGGAGACGGTGGCGCCGCGGGCGTCGGTGGTCTGGGCGACGTTGCCGGCCGCGTCGTAGAGCACGGTGCTGGTGCCGGCGTCCGGGTCGTGCTTCGCGGTGACCTGGCCGAGCAGGTTGTAGGTGGTGGTCCAGGTGGAACCGGCGTTGCTGGTGCTGTTCTGCCGGCCGTGGCCGTCGTAGCCGTAGGCGGTGGTGCTCGCGGCGGTGCCCCCGGTCGTGTACCAGATCCCGGTGAAGGGGTCGGCCGGGGTGGTCAGGGTCGGCGCGGTGGCGTACTCGGTCAGGCCGGTGGTGCGGCCGAGCGGGTCGGTGGTGGTGCTCCGGACCACCCCGCCGGTCGGCGGGAGGACGGTGGTGGTGTCGCCGGTGCGGACCGTGGTGGTGGTCTGCTTGACGGCCGAGTACTGCAGGGAGTCGTCGACCACGGTGCGGCCGAGGCCGTCGTGGGTGTAGACGTCCTGGCTGGGGATCTGGGAGTCCTGGAACGAGGCGACGGTGAGCGAGGGCGCGTTGTCCTTGTCCCAGTACGCGTCGTTCCGCTTGCGGACCCAGCCGTGCGAGTCGAAGAACGACTCGGTGATCATCCGCCCGCCCTGCGGCGTCGGCGCCTGGGTCTGGCGCACCCGGCCGAGGGAGTCGTAGACCGTGTACGAGGTCACGTAGCCCAGGGAGTCGTTGAGCTTCTGGGTGGAGGTGCCCGACGGGCCCGAGCCGGAGACGGTGTAGGTGTAGACGTCGTTGGCCGGCGCCGAGGTGGTCCGCGAGTCGAGCCAGATGCCGGTGACCCGGCCGATGGCGTCGTACCGCGCGGTGGTCACCACGCCGTTGGCGTCGGTGCTGTTCAGGGTCAGGCCGCGGCCGGTGGCGTAGGTCAGCCGGCTGGACTGGGACTTGGCGTTGGTGACGGTGGCGCCCGTGGTCAGGCCGACCGCGTCGACGGTGTAGGCCGTCGACGTCAGGTTGCCGTTGCCGTCGTAGCTCTTCGCGGGGCGCCCGTACGCGTCGTAGGTGCCGCGCTTGACGGTCTGCCAGGTGAAGGCGCCCCCGGTGTGGTCACTGGCCTTGCGGACCATGGTCACGTCGCCGCGGGTGGGCGCGGCGGACTGCGGGAAGCCGGTGGCGAAGGCCGGGTCGTCGTAGAACGTGCGGGTCGCGGTCTCCACCTGCGCCGGCCGGTTCACCGCGGCCGGCGCGCCGAGGGTGTTGAACCCGGACGGGACGGACGCGACGGAACCCTCGGTGAAACCGGAGCAGGCCACCGAGTCGGTCTCGGCGGAGGCGAGCAGGCCGACCAGGTTGAGCGCGGTGTTGGCCGGCGCGTACGTGGAGGTGGCGCACTGGTCGTAAGCGGTGTCGACCGGCACGGTGTGGGTGTAACTGGCTTTCAGCAGGCCGAAGTTCACGTCGGCACGGTCGGTGTTGTAACTGCTGTCGCTCTCGGTCCGGCGCCAGCGGGTGGTGCCGCCGTCGGTGAGGGCCTGGGCGGTGAAGCTCTCCGCGATCCGGGTGGTGGTGGCGGTCAGGTCCGGTAGGCCGCCGCGGGTGCGCGTGGCGGCGGGGGCGGAGACCCAGTAGGAGGTGACGGTGGTGTGGTCGACCGCGCCACCGTCACCGAGGTAGGCGGTGGACTCGAGGACGTCGCCGTTCAGTTGCGCGCTGTCCGGGTGGACGCCGCCCTGGGAGTCGGTGACGTTCACCGACCGCTTCGTGGAGGGCGTGAGGTAGTCGCCGTCCATGCCGCGGTAGTAGCCGGTGGTGCTCCTGGTCCGGGGGTCGTTGACGCCGTTGCCGGACGTGGTGGTCACCTGCGCGTAGCCGCGGAACTGGCCCCAGGTCCGGTACTTGGCCTTGACGACCTCGTTGTCGTCGTAGTGCCAGGCCGCGCCGCCGCCGTAGGCGTAGTCGGTCTCCTTCGCCGGGGCGCCGCCGGTCCGGTCGCTCTCCAGGACCTGGGTCACGGCGTACTTCTCGAACCAGTCCCGGACCGGGGCGCTGTAGAACTTCGGGGTCCAGTACACCGGGAAGCAGGAGCCGGTGTTGGTGGCCGGGTCCCGGTTCGCGACCGAGGCCGGGGTGCAGGGGGCGGGCAGGCCGTAGGTGACGCCGATGACCTCGCCGAGCTCGGTGGTGACCGAGGAGAGGCGGTAGCGGTACAGGCCGGGGTAGTTGGCGGTGTCGACCCGGTTCTGCAGGGACTGGCCGGTGAAGGTCACCGCGGGCATGGTGACCGGGCCGCCGGGGCCGCCGCCGCCCGCGTCGCTGCCGGTGCGGGTGACCGAGGAGAGCCACAGGGTCGGCGAGGTGCCGTCACCGGTGGCGGGCTCGCTCTGGACCAGGTCGTAGGTGTCGACCGGCAGGTAGGAGGACGTGCCCGCCGAGTACTGCTGGGTGGTGATGGCGGAGAGGCGGACCGTCGAGAAGAACCCCGGCCCGTAGGAGGTGCAGGTGGCCCCGGCCGCGCAGACCAGGTCGAACGGGACGTCCGGGTACTCGGCGGCCGCCGTCGCGGCGGACAGCGGGTGGCAGGTCGCCGCGACGCAGCGGGGCGCGGCGGTGAAGACGATCCGGTCGGGGACGGTGCCGTAGGCGCCGCCGTCGAGGAAGCCGTAGTCGATCCGGGCCAGGTGGGAGTCGCGGACGTACGGGGCGTTGGTGGCCCCCAGGTCCTGGCCGTAGTGGTTGGTGTCCTGGTCGTAGTAGTACGCCATGGCCTGGCCGCGGACGTCCTTCACGTAGTCCAGGTGCCACTTGTAGGCCGTGGTGCACACGGAGGACGTGAACCCGGCCGCCTTGTAGCAGGGGTCGCCCGGGTGCGCCGAGTACACGGGGACGCTGTCCACCGAGTTGGTCGCGCCCTTGCCCGCCGACCAGCCCGGCAGCTGGTTGCGCCCGAACTGGTACACCGTGCCGGTGCGGTCGGTGACGGTCCAGTAGTCAGTGTTGTAGGTGCCGGAGCCGTTGCCGGAACCGGTCACGTGGGTGACCTTCTCGCCGTTGTCGTCGCTCGGGGTGTAGGTGCCCTTGGCGGCGTCGTAGACGAGCGGGGTGGAGGAGCCGTTCAGCGACAGGGTGAGGACCTGCCCCGCGTAGCACTCGTCGTTCGTCGAGACGGGGGAGGCGGTGCCCTCCGGATCGTCGGCGCACGGCGTGAAGGTCTGCTCGACGAAGGAGTCCGGCGTCCCCCAGCCGTCGCCGACCCAGGACGACTGGGCCTGGGACGAGGCGGTCTGCCCGTCGACCGCGCCCGAGTCGTAGCCCAGGGAGACCTTCGGGACCAGCGTGGTGGAGGAGTTCGGTGCGGCCACGGGGTAGCCGTAGGTGAAGGAACCGCTGGAACCGCCGCCGGCCCAGGTGCCGTTGGGGCTCAGCGAGTCCACTCCGTAGCTGCCGGCCGCGCTGCCCTCCTGCCCGGTCGAGTCGGTGGCGGCGATCACGGACGCGGCCTGGGCCGTCGAGGCCCGGACGGCCGTCGTGGGGACGCCGGACCAGGTCGCCGGAACCACCTGCGCGTCGCGCGTCGCGGCCGCCCGCACCGTCCCGGAGTCCGGGACGTCGGGGCCGGCGGGAAGCACCGCCGAGACCGACCTGCCGACCGGGTCGGCCTCGGTGGCCAGGGGGGTCTGCACGCGGCAGGCCGCGACGTCGGGCGTGGTCAGGGCACAGGCGGGCAGCGAGACCAGGCGCAGGCGGGAGGCGTAGTTGCCGCCGTAGACCTGGGCGAAGGCGGAGTAGTCCAGGCCCACCCGGGTCCCCCGGGCGGCGCCGTCGACGCTGAGCACCACGCCGGAGACGCCCAGGGCCGCGGACCCGTCCTGGCCGAGGACCCGGACGTGCACGTCCGCCGCCGCCCGGGCGGCCCCGTCGGCGGCCTTCCCCGCCTGGACCCACACGGGCGTGCCGGGGACGGCGGTCCGCGGCCCCTCGGAGCGCGCGTCCGCGGCGGCCGGGACGCCGGCGCGTCCCTCCGCCTCGTGCGGCCAGGTCACCGCCGTGGGTGCGAAGGGACGCCGCGTCTCGTCCTTCGTCCCGATCTGCCGCGGCTTGAGCGTCGTCCCGTTCCGGACGGACACCGCCTGCGGCGCCGCGGGCGCCTTGGGGCCGCCCGGGGCGGCGACCGCCTGGACGGGCGCGGCTATCAGGGACGAGACGAGGGCCGCGGCGAAGAGGGCCGGCAGCCGGCGCCCCGGAGGATTCGGTCCGCTCGGCGGTGGTGCGCCGTCAGGTCCCTGGGGCCTGAGGCGGTTGATGAGGGGGAGCATCCGGTGAGTCACACCTCTGTCGTCGATGCACTGCGCTCTGGCAGTCCGTCACCAGCGGTCCCGCTGGTTCGCCGCCGACTATCGCAGCGGCCGCAGAGGGGAGTCATCGTGCGAACGGTCTTCCCAGGATGGATTTTTGGAAAGGTTTGCCATGATCCGCAATGTCATAAGCGACAAAGGAACGACAAAGGTGACAAGCCGTCTGAAGACCAGTTGGGAGGGGTCCCGGCGATGGTTCGCCGACGGAAGGTGCCCGTGCGGACGGCTCGTCGAAGAGTCATCGAATGGTCATCGAATACCGGAGAATCCGCTGGGGGCGGGGGTTTCACCGGGTGGCCACTCCCACCGCTCCCACGCGGCAGCGGAAGTGATGGAGCGTCACGTTCCTTCCGGGGGGACCAGGCCGCTCTCGTGGGCGAGGACGACGGCCTGGACCCGGTCGCGCAGTCCGAGCTTCGGCAGGATGCGGCCCAGGTGGGACTTCACGGTCGCCTCGGCGAGGTGGAGGGCGGCGGCGATCTCGGCGTTGGAGCGGCCGCGGCCGACCTGGACGAGGACCTCGCGCTCGCGGGGGCTGAGGCGGGCCAGCAGGGTCCGGCGGGCGCGCTGGTCGGGGGTGGCGGGGGCCGGGAGGCGCGGGCGGAAGTCCTCCAGCAGGCGGCGGGTGATCCGGGGGGAGAGGACGGCGTCGCCCGCGGCGACGTCGCGGATCGCGGCGAGCAGCTGCTCGGGCCGGGTGTTCTTCAGCAGGAAGCCGGAGGCCCCGGCGGCCAGGCCGGCGAACGCGTACTCGTCCAGGTCGAAGGTGGTCAGGATGAGCACCTTGGTGCCGGGGACCTCCCGGACGATCCGCCGGGTCGCCTCGATCCCGTCCGTCCCGGGCATCCGGACGTCCATCAGGACCACGTCGGGACGCAGCTCCCGGGCCAGCCGGACCGCCTCGGCGCCGTCCGCGGCCCCGCCGACCGGCACGATGTCGGGCTGGGCGCCCAGGATGGTGTCGAAGGCCAGCCGCAGCAGCGCCTCGTCGTCGGCGACCAGGACCCGGACGGCCGTCATCCGGACACCGCCGCCGCGCCGTCCAGCCGGAGCCGGGCGTGCACGCCCCAGCCGCCGCCCGGGAGCGGCCCGGCCCGCAGCGTGCCGCCGTAGGCGGCGGCGCGTTCGCGCATGCCGGGCAGGCCGTGGCCGGCCCCGCCCGTGGCTCCGGCGCGGGTGCGGGCCCCGGCCGCGGCAGGGTTGTCGTCGGTCACGTCGACCGTGACGGCCCGGGCCGAGCAGACGATCCGGACCTCGGCCCGGGTGCCCGCCGGGGCGTGCTTGAAGGTGTTGGTCAGGGCCTCCTGCACCAGCCGGTAGACGGTCAACTGGGCGGTCGCGGGCAGCCGGCCGGGCTCCCCCCGGACGTCCACCCGGGTCGGCAGCCCGGCGGCCCGCATCCGCTCGGCCAGGTCCGCGAGTTCCGCGACGCCGGGCAGCGGCCGGAACTCCTCGTCCGGGTCCGGGGCGTCGGCGCGCAGCAGGCCGAGCGAGCGCCGCATGTCGGCCAGCGCCTGCCGCCCGGTCTCGGAGACGCCGAGCATCGCGGTGGCGGCCCGGTCCGGCGCGTGCTCCCGGGCGTGCACGGCGGCGTCGGCCAGCGCGACCATCACCGACAGGTTGTGGGTGACGATGTCGTGCACCTCCCGGGCGATCCGGGCCCGCTCCTCGGCGACGGCCAGCCGGGCCCGCTGCTCCTGGCGCTGCTCCAGGTGCGCGGCCCGCTCCGCCAGCACCGCCAGGTGGGCGCGGCCGGTGCGGGCGCCGGTGCCCAGCGCGGCGGCCGTCACCAGCGCCGCGGTCAGCGCGACGAACGTCGCCGGGAACGCGCCCGGGCCCGCCCAGCGCAGGCAGGCCAGCAGCGCTCCCGCCACCGCGACGGCCCCGGCCAGCAGCGTCGTCCGCCGCCCGGTCCGCGCCGCCACCGCGTACAGCGCCACCAACAGGGCCGCGTCCGCCGGGAGTTGGACGCCCGCCAGCCACTGCACCAGTGCCGCCCCCGCCACCGCCCCGAACACCGCCCTCGGCGCCCGCCGCCGCCACGCCAGCGGTAGCACCAGCGCGACGGTGAGCGCCGCCGCGAGCGGCAGCCCCGCCGCCGGGCGGGTGGCCGCCGCGTGCAGCAGCAGCGGCGGCAGGAACAGCGGCGGCAGCCACTCCCGCACGGCGGGCGGCAGACGGCGCGGGACGGCACCCGGGAACGGGGCGGGGCCCGCTCCGGCGGCGGCTTCGGTCATCGCGCGGTCCTGTTCCGGTGGGTCGGTCGGTGCGGTCGGTCGGCGGGTGCAGTGGGTGGGTGCAAGTGGGTAGGTGGGTGCGGTCGGCGGGTGCGGTGCCGTTCACGCTAGCCCGGCCGCGCGGCGGCGCGCATGGTCCCGGCGGGGGACGGGGGAGGGCGCGGGTACGACCGCAGGAGGAGGCCGGGTACCGTCCGGGGTCGCAACGCGGGCGCCCGGCGGGCGGGGCGGGGTGCGACCGGGGTGGCAGCGCGGTGGCGACCGGCGGCCGATGTGCCGGACGGGGTGCCGCTCCGAGGATGGCGACGTGACCGAGATCCTCACGGGACCGTCGATGTCCCTCCCGGAGTACCTGGCCGTCCTCGCCGCCGGCGCGCTGCTCGCGGTGCGCTGGCTGCCGCCCGCCGCCCGCCCGAGGGCCGCCGTCGCGGCGGCGGGGGCGTTCGTCGCGACGGCGGCGCTGCTGGGCGTGCTCGGGGTGCGCTGGCAGCTGCTGCCGGTGCTGGCGGGCGGCGCGCTCGCGCTGCCGTTCGTCCTCGCGCCGCCGCTGCGCTCCCGGCGCCGCCCGGGCCGCCCGGGGTGGCGGGCCCGCTGGTGGCTGGCGCTGCCCGGGACGGCGGCCTGCGCGGGGCTGGTGGCGGCCGGGCCGGTGGCGGCCTGGGCGTTCGTCGCGCCGGCGTTCCCGGCGCCGTCGGGTCCGTTCGCGGTCGGCACCCGGGTGGTGCAGTGGACCGACCCGGAGCGCCCGGAGACCTTCACCGCCGACCCGGCCGACCGGCGCACCGTCGTCGTCCAACTCTGGTACCCGGCACGGAAGTCGCCCGAGGGCGCGACGCGGGCCCGCTACCTCGGGCGGACGGCGGCGGAGGCCCGCGCGGTGGCCGACGCGCTGGCGGGCGGGGTCGGGCTGCCCGGGTTCCTGCTCGACGACGCGGCGGACGCCCGGAGCCGGGCCGTCCCGGACGCCGCGCCGGCCGACGGGGGCGGCCGGTTCCCGCTGGTGCTGTTCTCGCCGGGATCGGGCGGAGCGCGCACCCAGAACACCGCCTGGGCCGAGGAGTTGGCCTCCCACGGCTACCTGGTGGCGGGCCTGGACCACCCGTACGACAGCGCCGCCGTGCTGCTCGACGACGGCCGGACCGTCCGCACCGCGACCACCTCCAGCGGCGACCGTGACGCGGACGAGCGGCTCGCCGCCGAGTGGACCGCCGTCCGCGCCGCCGACCTGCGGTTCGCCCTCACCGAACTGACCGCGCTGGACGCCGGCCCCGACCCGCTGGCCGGACGGATCGACACCGGCCGGGCCGCCGTCGCCGGACACTCGATGGGCGGCGCCGCCGCGCTCCAGGCCGCCCGGCAGGACGCCCGGTTCGCCGCCGTCGTCGACCTGGACGGCTTCCCGCACGGCCCGGCCGACCCCCTCCTGCACCGCCCGGTGCTCGCACTCACCCAGGAGCCCGGCCCGGGCACCGACCCGCGCTACCTGCCCCGCCTCACCGAGGCGCTGGCCGCCGACACCGCGCCCGGCTACCGGGTCACCGTCCCCGGCGCCGCCCACTTCAGCTTCACCGACGCCCCGCTCTACCTGCCGCCGGTGCCCACCGTCGTCGGCACCCTGGGCCGCACCGCGAGCCCCCGGCTGACCGCCGGCGCCACCCTCGCCTTCCTGGACGCCGTCCTGCGCCCGGCCCCCGAGGACCCCTCCACCGCCCTGGCCCGCTACGGCGACCTCACCGTCCACCGCCCGGACGCTCCGGACGCCCCGGACGTCACCGCGGGGTGAGCAGCTCGGCGGCGACCCGCCCCTCCAGCAGGCGGCGGTCGGTCTCGCCCGGGGTGCGGCCGTGGAGCGACGGGGACCGTCGGCCGCGAACTGGTCCGCGCGCGGGACGTCCGGGCCGCCGATCTGCCCGCCCGGGTCGAACGCGCCGTCGGCGACCTGAACGAACCGGCCGCCGGGGCGCCCACCACACCCTCACCGGTGGCGAAGCCCTCACCGTCGCCGAACAGGTCGCCCTGCTGGCCGCCGCCACCGGCCGGTCCCGCACCGTCCGCCCCGCCCGTCCGAGCCCTCCCGGCGACGAAGGTCGGTGCGCGGCGTCGACTTTCGGCGGCATCGGGGCGGCAGGGGAGGTAGCTAGGGTCGGGGCGTGAGGATGCGGACGTGGATCGGCCGGGCGTTCCCGGGGCCCTGGCGGTGGCGGACGGCCGTGCGGGAGGTGCTGGGCGGCCTGCTGGTGTGCGGGCTCGCCGGGCTGCTGCAGGCCGCGGACAACGGCGGGTGGCCGTCCGCGCTGGTGGTCGGGCTCAGCGCGGTGCTGTACGCGCTGCGGCGCGGGCTGCCCGGGCCGGTGCTGGTGCTGGCGGCGGCCGGGATGGGCGGCCCGCTCGGGTTCCTGCCGCTGCTGGTCACCGCCGGGTACTCGGCCGGCCGCCGGCTGAACCGGCCCTGGCGGGTCCCCGCCGTGCTGGCGCTCGGCTTCCTGGCCCTGTTCGGCGTCGGCTTCCTGCAGAACCGGCACCGCGACCACCTGCCGTTGACCGTCCTGCTCGGCCTGTGCATCGCCGGCTACCTGCTGATCGGCGTGCTGCCCGCCGTCATCGGACGCTACCGGTCCCAGCGCGTCGCCCTGCTCGACAGCCTGCGCGAACGCAACGCGCAACTGCTCCGCGAACGCGTCATGATCGCCCGCCAGGCCCGGCTGCGCGAACGCCACCGGATCGCCCAGGACATGCACGACAGCCTCGGCCACCAACTCGCCCTGATCGCCGTGCACACCGGTGCCCTGGAGGTCGACCGCACCCTCGGCGGGCAGCAGCGCGAAGCCGTCGCCGTGCTGCGCCAGGCCGCCACCGGCGCGATGCGCGAACTGCGCGAGGTGGTCGGCCTGCTCCGCGAGGACACCGCCACCGCCCCCGGCGGCGTCGACGCGATCGACCGCCTCGCCGAGGCCTCCGGCGCGGCCGGCACCCCGATCGCGCTGCGCCACCAGGGCACCCCCCGCCCGCTCGCCGCCGCCACCGGCCACGCCGCGTACCGGATCGCCCAGGAAGGCCTCACCAACGCGCACAAGCACGCCCGGGGCGCGGAGATCACGCTGACCGTCCGCTACGAGCCCGACGCGCTGGTGGTGGAGGTCGCCAACGGCCCCGGCGGGGACGGCGCGGCCGCGGTCTCCGGCGGCCAGGGCCTGACCGGCCTGCGCGAACGGGCCCGGCTGCTCGGCGGCATGGTGCACAGCGGCCCGCTCCCGGACGGCGGCTTCCGGCTGGCCGGCGTGCTGCCGTACACCTCCGAGGGCGCCCGCGCCGCCGTCCCCGAGGACGAGGAACTCGCCCTGCTCGCCGACGCCACCGCCGAACCGGAGAAGCGCCGCCGCAGCCCCGCCGTCGGCTGCGCGCTCGGCGCGCTGGGCGTGCTGGGGGCGGTCGCCGCCGTCGCCGTGGTCGGCGCCATCATGTTCGTCGGCTCGCTGCGCGACGCCACCGTCCCGCTGAAGCTCTACGACTCGATCGAGGTCGGCCAGAGCGAGCAGTCCGTCAACGAACGCCTCCCCGTCGGCAGCGACTTCCTCACCGGCGACTTTCGCAAGCTCGGCCCGCCGGTCCCCGAGGGCGCGCACTGCCGCTGGTTCGCCAGCGACCGCCAGACCTACTCGGACAGCAGCCAGGACGTGCTGCGGTTCTGCTTCAAGGACGGCCTGCTGGTGGAGAAGCAGCACTTCCATGGCAAGGTGTGACCGGACCGGGAACGAAGGGTGCGTGCGGTGATCCGAGTGCTGGTGGCCGACGACGAGCCGCTGATCAGGGCCGGCATCCGGATGATCCTCACCTCCGCCGAGGACGTCGAGGTGGTCGGCGAGGCCCCCGACGGTGCCCAGGCGCTCCGGCTGGCCCGCGAACTCGCCGCCGACGTCCTGCTGCTGGACATCCGGATGCCGGTCATGGACGGGTTGAGCGCGCTCGCCGAACTGCCCCGGGCCGCCCCCGGCACCCGGGCCATCGTGCTCACCACCTTCGGCGAACGCGAGAACGTCCTGCGCGCGATCACCTCCGGCGGCGCCGGGTTCCTGCTCAAGGACACCGCCCCCGGCGAACTCATCCAGGCCGTTCGGGCCGCCGCCACCGGGCACGCCTTCCTCTCCCCGGCCGCCACCCGGCACATCGTCGACACCCTCGCCGAAGGCCCCGCCGCCGCGCGCGGCGAACAGGCCAGACGACGGCTGGCCGTGCTCACCGCGCGCGAACGCGCCGTGGTCGAACTCCTCGGCGAAGGGCTCTCCAACGCCGACACCGGCACCCGGCTGCGGATGAGCGAGGCCACCGTGAAGACCTACGTCAGTCGGATCCTCGCCAAACTGGGCTGCGAGAACCGCGTCCAGGCCGCCCTGCTGGCCCGCGACGCGGAACTCTGACGGTCCGTCAACTCCACTCTGCGGGAAGCGGGATGCCGAGCGCGTCGGCCCGCTTCCCGTACGCCTCGCGGATCCGCCGCAGCGCCTCCGGCCGGAACGGGTCGTCCGGCGCGATCGCCGCCGCGACCGCCAACGCCTCGTCCAGCAGCTTCCGTTGCAGGTCGGGGCGGAGCAACACCGGGTAGTGGCCGGTCAGTCCGATCGCCGCCAGCGCCAGTCTCGGCAGGTGCGCCGCCGGGTTCACCCGGGCCGGCAGCCCGTGCGCCCGGTACGCCTGCCACGGCGTCGGCGGTTCGCTGCCCGCCAGCAACACCCGTGCCCGCAAAGCCAGTTCGGGGTCCACATGGTCCGACTTCTCCACGCGTGAGGACACACGACTCCCATCGCTCTCGTCCAAGGGGGAATGCGGACGAGTCTGCGGCCCGCGGGGCGGGACGGACAAGGGAGGACGGATGTGCGCTCGGTCCTACCGGAAGCGGTCCTGAACAGGCAGAATGGGGCTCGACACGTTGCCCGGAGGGACGGTGGACGGTCCGGGCGTCAGCGGTGCACCCGGTGTTCGCGGTCCCCGGCCTTCGACTTCGTGATCGTGACCCCGTCCTCCCGCCACCACCGGGAGACGCCCCCGACCAGCGCGTAGAGTCCGGCCGCCGCGCAGACGAGGTCGACGACCACCGCGGCGGTCGAGCCGCCGAGCGCCTCCAGCGTCTGGCCCACCCGGAACACGCAGAAGTAGATGGCGGCCGCCCCGGCCAGGGCCAACAGCAGCCACAGCGCCCGCCGCACCCGAGTGGGCCGGGTGCCCAGGATCCGGTACGGAACCCTCCGGTCACAGTTCTCGCAGACGAGGACCGCACGCACCGCCCCCCGGGGCGGCCGCTCCACCGGGATCGGGTAGGTCATCATCCTCGTCGTGCGCTTCGTGCCGGTCATGGTGATGTCGAGGACGTGCGCGTGCCTCGCGTGAATCGACGCGCCCAGACTCCTGCTGCCCATTCCACCCCCCAAGGTGCCGTCGGACGACAGCACGCTATCTCCCCCGGCGGCGCCGTGAAACGCCTTCGGGAAAAAGGGGGAGGGGTGAATTCCCGGCCCGGCGCACCCGGCCGCCGGGATCGCGCCACTCCTGTCCCACTGGTAGTCAACTCATGCTGGCGACAAGGGGTTTGGCCGTACCCGGACGGTTCGGAACACGGCGGGAGCGTCGCCCGGACGGCGGGAATCCGGACCGGTCCGCGGTCGACGGAAAGGGCCGTGGGGTCCCGTTTCCGGGGGACTCGCGCACCACCGCCCCGCCGTCATCGAGCGGCACCCCGAATTCGCCGAAGCGGTGCCGCCCGCCGCCAGGCGGTCAGGACCACTCGCACCCGACTCGCGGCGAATCCACGCCCCGGATCACCAGTCGGTGGCGGGGACCCCGGGGACCCCGGGAACCTCGGGGACCTCGGGGACCGCGCGGTCGGCCGGGTCGGCGGGGGTGACGGGGCCGGCCGGGTCGGCGGGGGTGACGGCGGCGGCCAGGCGGTCGCCGATCGCGTCGAGTTCCGCCGAGAGCTGGGCGCGCAGTGCGGGCAGCAGTGCGAGGGCCGCCCGGGCGGCGTCCGGCTCCGGCCGCGGGTCCCCGTGCGCGGCGGCCACCGCCGTCCGCAGCGGCAGCACGGCCAGCGCGGTCTCCCACGCGGTGCGGTGCACCCCGGTGGCGTAACGGGACGTCAGGTACTCCAGCGGACTCAGTGCCAGCCCGTCCCGGTCGTTCGGCCCGGCCAGGCGGTGGTCGGGCAGCAGCCAGGCCACCCCGTCCCGCGCCACCAGGTCGAACGCCCGGGACAGGTCCGGCGCCGCCAGGCCCCGCACCGACTCGGCCGTCGCCGCCGCCAGCAGCCGCTCCAGCATCGCCGCCTCCCGCGGCCCGTCCGGCCGGTCCGGGTCCTCCCGCCCGGCCAGCAACTGCTCCAGGTGGTAGCGCTGCCCCCAACTCCCCACCGCCCGGTGCATCGCCCCCGCCCGGGTCTCCCGGATCGCCGCCAGCACCAGCGCCCGGGTCGTCAGGTCCCGCCGCACCGCGAAGCGCGCCGCCGCCGTCCCGTCCGGGAGCAGCCGTCCCAGCGCGCACCGCACCGCCTCCACCGTCGGCCCGTCGTACCAGCGCAGCGTCCACCGCCCCCCGGACGGCTCGTACTGCGGCTCGACCGGCACCCGGAACCGCGCCGACAGCCGGTCCGCCACCCGCCGCACCTCCGGGCCCCGCGGCCCCCCGTCCGGCGGCGGTTCGGCCTGCGGCCGGGTCCCGGCCCGGTCCCGGGTCGGGGCGTCCGGCTGCGCCGGGGCGTGCGGCTGGGTCAGGGCGTCCGGCTGCGCCGGGGCCGGCGCGAGCGGGTCGCGGCGGGGCGGGTGGTGCGCGGGGGTGGCCATGGCCGGAGAGTAGCCACGGGCGCGGGCGAGCGCGGGCGACGCGCGGGGTGGCTCAGCCGTTCGCCGCAACCGGCGCCGCGGCTGCCCGCCGGGGAACGGGGACCGGCACCGCGGGGGCCGGCACTGCGGGGACCGGCACCGCGGGGACCGGTGGGACGGGCGCGAAGTCGATCGCGGCGAGGCGGGCCGCGGCTTCGCGCGGGAGTAGGACGGCGGACGCCAGGTCGGGCGGCAGCGGGCCGTCCGCGGTGGCCAGGGCGCGCAGGGCGGCCCAGGCGCGGCGGTGGCGGGCGAAGGCGTACCGGGAGACCCGGCGGCCCCGGCGGCGCTGGCCGTCGACGGCCTCGGCGGGGCTGGCGTCGAGCAGCAGCAGGTGCAGGCGGCGGCCCTGCCGGGCGGCGGCGCGGGCCAGCGCCCGGCGGACCCACGGGAGGGTGCCGCAGTCGTGCACGACCAGCGGCCCGCCGGCCCGCACCGCCGCGCGCAGCCCCAGGTAGTGGGCGGCCCGGACCAGCGGCCGGTAGAGCGCGTACGGGACGCCGGGCAGGGCGCGGGCGAAGGCGGCCCGGGTGTGCTGGGAGTCGATCACCCGGACGCGGGCGCAGCGCCGGATCAGGGTGCTCTTGCCGCTGCCGGGCAGGCCGGAGACCACCAGCACGTCGTCCACCGGGTAGGCCAGCCGGGCCGGGGCGGGACGGTCGGTCAGGTCGTGCCGGGCGTGCGGTCGCAGCTGCGGGTGCACACGGTCCTCCTCAAAGAGTGTGCCAAGGGGGCGTCATGAGAACGTCATGCCCGGGGCGAGCGGTTCCAGACGGGCGGCAACCCACCTGTGACGCGGCTGTATCCGTTCCTGGACACCCTGGGTGAAATCCGGCGGATGATCCATGGCAGGGTGGTCGGATGCGATCCGCCCCGGGGGAGTCCGGCGGGGGCGGAGGGGACAGTCGGAATGGGGTGGGGGCACGTGGGCCACATGAGGTTCTGCTTCCTGGTGGAGGAGCACTACCGCAACGACGGCATGCCGCTGGCGGTGGTCGACCACCTGCGGGCCGTCGGCCACCGGGTGGACGTGCTGCGGCCGGGCGCCGACCTGCTCGACCTCGCCAAGCTGGTGCGCGCGGGCAAGCACGACGCGTGGGTGCTGAAGACCGTCTCCGGCGGCCCGGGCCTGGGCCTGCTGGAGTCCGCCGCGGCGGCCGGCCTGACCACCGTCAACGACGCCCGGGCGATCCGTCCGGTGCGGGACAAGGCGCAGGCCGCCGTGGTCGCCGCGCTGCACGGCCTGCCGATGCCGCGGACCTGGGCCGCCGCCGACCCGGCCGCGTTCGCCGCGATCGCCGCGCGCCGCTACCCGCTGGTGGTCAAGCCCGCCGACGGCTCCTCGGGCCGCGCCGTGCACCTGGTCCGACGCCCGGAGCAGCTCGCCGAGTTGGCCGCCCCGGTGGACGGCGGGCTGCTGATCGCGCAGCCGTACGTGCCCAACGACGGCTGCGACCTGAAGGTGTACTGCGCGGGCGGCGAGTTCCACGCCACCCTGCGCACCTCGCCGCTGCACCCGCACCACCCGGCGGTGGAGCGGCCGGTGCCGGTCCCGCGCGAGGTCGCCGCGCTGGCCGCGCAGGTCGGCGAGGTGTTCGGCCTCGACCTGTACGGGCTGGACGTGCTGATCGGCCCAGACGGCCCGGTGGTCGTCGACATCAACGACTTCCCGAGCTTCCGCCAGGTCCCGCGCGCCGTCGAGCGGGTGGCCGACGCGGTGGTCCGCCTCGCCCGCACCGGCTCCTCCTGGCCGACGCCCGCCGCGGGCCACCTGCTCAGCGACGCCCGGGCCGGCCGGTGACCGGGGCGCGCGCCGCCGTACGGGTCGCGCTGGTCGCCCGCGAGCCGGACCACCCGCTGCTCGCCGGCGCGCGCGCCCTGCTGGAGGCGGACGGGCACCTGTTCGTCCCGGACGGCGAACCGGCCGACGTGGTGCTGCTCAAGGCCCGCGGCCCGGAGGCGCTGCAACGCGCCGCCGCCTACCGGCAGTCGGGCGCGGCCGTGCTCAACTCCCCGGAGGCGACCGGGCGCTGCCAGGACCGCGACTGGATGGAACGCACCGCGCTCGCCGCCGGACTGCCCTTCGCACCCACCCTCGGGCGCGGCGTCCTCGGCGAACTCGGCTGGGACGGGCCGGTGGTGGTGAAGAGCCTGCACAGCCGCAAGGACGACCTGGTGGCCCGGGCCGACACCGCCGCGCAGTGGCGCGCGCTCGCCGCACTCCGGCCGGGCGAGCCGGTGCTCACCCAGCGGCCGGTCGACGGCGACGGCTGGGACCGCAAGGTGTGGGTGGTCGGCGGCCGGGTCTTCGCCGAGCAGCGCCGCTCCGAACTCGCCGACGGCGCCCCCGCGCGCCGCCCCTGGCGGCCCGACGAGCGGGAGCGCGCCGTCGCCCTCGCCGCCGGGCCCGCCTTCGGCCTCCAGGTGTACGGCGTCGACCTGCTGCCCGGCCCGGACGGACCGGTCGCCGTCGACGTCAACGCCTTCCCCGGCGTCCGCCACCAGCCGGGCGCACCCGAGGCGCTCGCCGCGCTCGTGCTGCGCACCGCCCGCCGCTGAGCGGGGCCGGACCGCCGCCGCGCCGGGCCCCCACCGGGCTGCCGCCGGGCCAGCCCGCGGCCCGCTGTCCGCCCGTCATGACCTGCCGGTTCCGGCCTACCGCATCCGCACCCCGTGGGTCCACCCGGCCCCGGACGTCTGCGAGAATCGGCGGCGGAGACCCGGACGAGGAGGAGCGCGGTGCGCGAGGAGGAACCGCGGTCGCGGCTCCCACAGCTTCGGCTGGACGAGCTGTTGGCCGAGCTGCAGGCCCGGATCGACGTGGCCCGGGGCACCCGCGACCGGGTGCACAGCCTGCTGGAGGCCGTCCTGTCGGTCGGCCGGGAGCTGGAGCTGACCCAGGTGCTGCGCCGGATCGTGGAGGCCGCGGCCGTCCTCGCCGACGCCCAGTACGCGGCGCTCGGCATCATCGGCCCGGACGGCGACACCCTCTCGCAGTTCATCACCGTCGGCCTGACCGAGGAGGAGATCGCCCTGATCGGCCCCTACCCCACCGGGAAGGGCCTGCTCGGCGAACTCATCCGGCACCCGCAGCCGTTGCGCCTGGCGGACCTCAAGCAGCACCCGGCGTCCACCGGCTGCCCCGCCCACCACCCCGAGATGCGCACCTTCCTGGGCCTGCCGGTCCGGGTCCGCGACGAGGTGTTCGGCAACATCTACCTGACCGACAAGCGCGGCGCGGCCGGCTTCGACGACGACGACGAGTCGGTGATCGCCACCCTCGCGGTGGCCGCCGGGGTCGCCATCGACAACGCCCGGCTGTACGAGGAGGCGCAGCGCCGGCAGCGCTGGCTGACCGCCACCGCCGAGATCAACCGCCGTCTGCTGTCAGGGAGTTCGCGCACCCAGGTGGTGGAGCTGATCGCCCAGCGGGCCTGCGACATCTCCGGCGCGAAGCTCGCCGACGTGCTGACCGCGCTGCCCGACGGCAGCGGCCTGCGGGTCGAGTTGGCGCTCGGCGGGGACGTCAACGGGCGGGTCGGGGTGGGCGTCGAGCTGGAGGGCACGATCTCCGGCGCGGCGTGCGAGACCGGCTTCCCGGTGACCTCGCCCGACCTGGCGCAGGACCCGCGCTACCCGGGCTGCGTGCCGCGCTTCGAGGGCATGGGCCCGGCCGTCGCGGTGCCGCTCGGGCGGGCCGAGGGCCACACCGAGGGGGTGCTGCTGCTGGTGCGCGGCAGCGGCGAGCCCGAGTTCACCGAGCGCGAGATCGACCCGCTGCTGGGCTTCGCCGACCAGGCCGCGCTCGCCCTGGAGCTGGCCGAACGGCGGCGCGACGCCGAGCAGTTGGCCGTCCTGGAGGACCGCGACCGGATCGCCCGCGACCTGCACGACCTGGCCATCCAGCGGCTGTTCGCGACCGGCATGACGCTGCAGAGCGCGTCCCGGTTCATCGACCACCCCGGGGCGTCCGACCGGGTGCTGCGGGCGGTCGGCGACCTGGACGAGACCATCAAGATCATCCGCTCGACGATCTTCGGCCTGCGGGTCCGCGAGGCCGGCGCCGGGCAGGGCCTGCGGGCCCGAGCCGTGCACGTGGTCGAGGAGGCCCAGGCCACCCTCGGCTTCGCGCCCCGGCTCAGCATGGAGGGACTGCTCGACACCGACGTGCCGCCCGCCGTCGCCGACCACCTGGTGGCCGTCCTCGGCGAGGCGCTCAGCAACGCCGCCCGGCACGCCCGGGCCGGCCGGGTCGAGGTCACCCTGCAGGCGGCCGGCGGCCAGGTCGCCCTCACCGTCCAGGACGACGGCGTCGGCATCCCCGCCCAGGGCCGCCGCAGCGGCCTGCGCAACCTGGAGGAGCGCGCCCGCACCCTCGGCGGCGCCCTCACCGTCACCGCCCCGCCCACCGGCGGCACCCTCCTCAACTGGACCGCCCCGCTGGTCCACTGAGGTCGGACGCCCCGCCCGCGCCGGTCCTGCCGCCGCGGCGGCGCCACCCCGGGCCCCCGACGGACGGCCGCTCGCCCTCCCCGGCCCGGACGCCCCGTCACTCCAGCGCGGCCGCCTTGCGGAGCAGGACGGCCCGCTCCGGGGCGTTGCGGCACAGGCGGGCGGCCAGTTCGAGCTCGGCGCGGGCCTCGACGGTCCGGCCCAGGCGGGACAGCAGCTCGCCGCGGACGCCCGGCAGCAGGTGGGAGCCCGGCAGCCGGCCCGCGGCGAGCAGCTCGTCCACGACGGCCAGCCCCTCGGCCGGGCCGCTCGCCATCGCGACCGCGACCGCCCGGTTCAGCTCCACCACGGGGGACGGCGCGACCCGGCCGAGCGCCTCGTACAGCAGCACGATCCGCTCCCAGTCGGTCTCCGCGACCGACGGCGCCCCCGCGTGGCAGGCCGCGATCGCCGCCTGCAGCCCGTACGGCCCGAGGCCCCGGCCGGCCGAACCGGCCCGGCCGAGGGCGGCCAGGCCCCGGCGGATCGCGGCGCGGTCCCACCGGGTGCGGTCCTGGTCCTCCAGCAGCACCGCCTCGCCGTCCGGCCCGGTGCGGGCCGGGAAACGGGCCGCCGTCAGCTCGAACAGGGCCAGCAGGCCGTGCGGTTCGGGCTCGCCGGGCAGCAGCGCGGCCAGCGTCCGGGCCAGCCGGACGGCCTCGTAGGCGAGGTCGGGGCGCAGCAGGTCCGCGCCCGCCGTCGCCGTCGCGCCCTCCGTGAACACCACGTACAGCACGCTCAGCACCGCGCCCAGCCGGGCCCGGCGCTCCTCGGCGGGCGGCAGCTCGAACGGGACGCGGGCGGCCGCGATGGTCTTCTTCGCCCGGGTGATCCGGGCCTGCACGGTCGGCACCGGCACCAGGAAGGCGCGGGCGATCTCCTCGCTGGACAGGCCCGCCACCACCCGCAGGGTGAGCGCGACCCGGGCCTCCGGGGCGAGCACCGGGTGGCAGGCGGTGAACACCAGCGCCAGCACGTCGTCGTCGATCCGGTCCGGGTCCCAGGGCAGCGCGTCCGGCCGGTCCGCCTCCGGCGCCGCCGCGCCCGTGACGGCCCCGCCCTCGGCCAGCCGCCCGGCCAGCAGGGCGTAGCGCTGGTCCAGCGCCGCGCGGCGGCGGAAGGCGTCGATCGCCCGCCGCCGCGCGGTCGCCAGCAGCCAGCCCACCGGGTTCGCGGGCGCGCCGTCGCGCGACCAGGAGACCAGCGCCTCGGCCAGTGCCTCCTGCGCGACGTCCTCGGCCAGCGCGAAGTCGCCGGTGTAGCGGGCCAGCGCCCCGACGATCCGGGCGGACTCGATCCGCCAGACCGCCGCGACGGCCCGCCGGGCCGGCTCGCTGACCGCCCCGGCGCCCGGGCCGCCGCCCGGCTCGCCGTCCGGGCCGCCGCCCCGCGGGGGGTCCTGGTCCGGCGGAGCGTCCTGCGGATCGTCGGTCGCAGGCATCAGAGCTGGCCGGTCCGCTCGCGCCAGGCGCGCTCCAGCGCGACCCACTCGTTGTCCTGTGGGAACTCGTCGATCCCCGGCACCCGGCGGACCTCGCACTTCGAACCGGGCAGCGCCGGGAGCCGCTTGGCCCACTCGACGGCCTCCTCCTTCGAGGCGACGTCGATCAGGTAGAACCCGCCGAACAGCTCCTTCGTCTCGCCGTACGGGCCGTCCGTGACCACCGGCTCCTCGCCGGCGAAGTCGACCACCACGCCCTGGGAGGCGTCGTCCAGGCCCTCGGCGGCGATCAGCACGCCCGCCCGGATCAGCTCCTCGTTGAACCGGCCCACCGTCTCCAGCATCTCCTCGAAGGGCGTCTGCATCATCTTCTCCAGGGTCTCGTCGGTCGCCCGCATGATCAGCATGTACTTGGCCATCGCCGTACTCCTCGTCCGTGGTGAGTGGTTGGTGGTGAGTGGTTGGTGGTGAGTGCGTGGTGGGTCGGGATGGGGTTCCGACCCTTCTCTATCCCAAGGTCGAACGGCGCGGGCGCGGATCGACAGGGGAGGGCGGGAGTTTCCGGATTTCTTCCGGGTGCGGCTCCGGTCCGGGGTTTCGGTAGGCTGCGGGCTTCCGGGATGATGATCATTCCAGTTGACGAGGGGGTGCCCAGTGGTGGGACGGCTCGCGGGTCCGACGCTCGCCGCACTCGCGGTGCTGGCCGCGTCCGGGTGCAACCCCCTGCTGGGGGAGGAGTTCGAGGTCAAGGGGACCTGCGCCGGGAGTCGGGACCGGCTGCCCGTCCTGGAGGGCCTCGCGATCGGCCGGGCCGCGCCGCCCGGGACGGCGCCGGTGGACTGGGAGCCCGGCTCCGGCCGGGCCGCCCGGCCGGTCGACACCGCCTGCGTGGGCGGCGACTCCCTCGACACCCCCTGGGTGCACGCCGCCCGGCTCTACCGCCACCCCGGTCCGCGCGCCGAGGTCGCGGACTTCTACCGCGCCGCCGCCGGGGCCGACGGCTGGCGGCTCGACGAGGACCGGGCCGACCGCCCCGACGGCAGCCTCTGCTTCTCCCGCGAGGTCGAGGGCCACCCCACCCTGCTGGTGGTGCACTTCGCGCCCGAACACGCCCCCGGCCCCGACGTCTACCAGGTGACCGTCAGCCACAGCGCGTACGACCCCGAGACCCGGTGCGCACCGCCCGCCCGACGGAGCGGGTCCGCCGCGCCCGGGGCGGCCGGGCGGTGAGCGTTCCGAGGACGGACGGACGGACGTAAGGAAGGGAGCGGGCCGGTGAAGTGGGTCGTGCGGTGGGGGGCGGTCACGGTGATCGCGGTCATGGCGGCGGGCGGGTGCGCGTTCGGGGCCTTCGACGAGTTCGCCCCCGGGCACAGCTGCCGGGGCACCGGCGACCGGGTGCGCGGCCTGGAGCGCGCCGTGACCGCGCTCGGCCTGCCGGCCGGGGCCACCCCGGTGGGCGCACCCACCGGCGGGGGCGGGGGCGGCCCGGTCACCGAGTCCGGTTGCTTCGACGACCACTCCGGCATCCCCTGGGTGTACGCCGCCGGCGCCTACACCGGCGCCGGCCCGCGCGAGCGGGTGCGCGAGCACTACCGCGCCGCGGCCGCCGCCGACGGCTGGCGGTACGAGCCCGCCGCGGACGAACCGGACGGCGGCCTCTGCTTCACCCGCACCGTCGACGGCCACCCCGGCCTGCTGACCGTCAGCTTCGCCGGGTACGCCCCCGACAGCGGCGCCTACCGGGTCGAGGCCGGCCACGCGGCCGACGACTCCGCCGCCCGCTGCCACCTCCCCGACGCCACCGCCCGGTACTGAACCCGGGCCCCGGTCCCGGGCGTTCAGCGCTTCGTGACCTGCGGGGCGCCCGGGCGGCCGGTGGCCGGGTCGAGGACGAAGACCGTGACCTCGTCCTCCGAGGTCACCGTGATCCGGTCCCGGCCGGTCCACTCGATGCTCCGGTAGTAGCCGCGCGGCTCGCGCTCCCCCCAGTCGCCCAGGTCCCAGTGCCGGGCGGACCAGCCGCTGCCGGCCACCAGTTCCAGGCGGTAGACCGGGTCGATCGAGAAGGCGACGTCGGTCACGGTCACCGCCCGGTCCGGGTGGTCGGGGTTGACCTTGCGCTCCACCGGCCGGCCGTCCCCGCCGAACACCACCGCCGCGAAGACGACCGGCGCGCCGAGGGCGACCAGCGCCACCAGCGCGAAGGCGCAGCTGACCTGCGAGAACGTGGTGCGGAACTCGAACTCGACCACCACCGAGGCCACGGTCAGCACGACCGCCGCCCCGATCATCCACACCGGGTGGTCGAGCAGGCGCTCGACCACCACCAGTCCGCCCGGCCGGGCCGCGTACTGGCCCGGCAGGTAGAGCAGGATCGCGAGCAGGGCCAACCCCCGCATCAGCCAGGAGACCTGACGGCGGCGTCGCAGAGTCATCGATTCCCCTCCCGTGATCGACCGGGCGGACTGTACTACCCGCCCGCCGGAGGGGAGGACGCCGGGGCCCGGGGTCCGGTTGCCTCCTCCTGGTGCAGGTCGAGGGCGGTCAGCAGGTGGATCGCGGCGTCCGCCCAGCGCGCGGGCACCGGGTCGGCGGCCAGCGCGTCCAGCAGCGCGGCCGAGCTGCGCAGGCCGGTGCGGCGCAGCAGGGCGGCGGGCGGGGCGAGCCGGTGCGGGAGCGCCGAGTCCAGTCCGGTGCGGGCGAGTTCGGCCAGCGCGGTGCGGGCGGCGGCCAACGCCTCCGTCAGCGGGTCGGCGCCGGCCGGCGGCAGGGCGGCGAACGGGTGCGGGTCGGTCTCGGCCGCCAGGTCCGGGAGGACCAGGCCGGCCGCGCCGCGCACCGCCAGCGGATCGAGCGCCGGACGGCCCGCCTCCTGCCGCAGCAGGCCGCTGACGTGCGACACCGTGCCCGACTCCAGGGCCGCCGCCAGCGCGTCGACCCGGCCCGGACACAGCACGTCGTGCTCGGCCGCGACCAGCACCGCCGTCCCCGACTCGTCCCGCACCACCGCCTCCAGGCGCTGCCGGGCCGGGTCGTAGCCCAGCGGGCCGACCTCCGCGACGGCCAGCACGTGCGCGTTCTCCGCCTCGATCCGGGGCCGCACCAGCCGGGGCGGCCGCCCGCCCAGCGCGCGCAGCCGGGCCGCCGCGTCGCGCAGCAGCAGCGGCGCGGGCAGCGACGCCCAGGCGTCGCCCAGCGGCGTGACGCTGGTGGACGCGATCCGGCCGCGCTCCACCGTCACCGCCCGCCCGGCGCTGCGCGACACCGACTCGCTGACCAGGTTCGCCCCCGCCAGCGCCCGCACCGGGTGGCCCAGCAGCCGCCGCGCCGCCAGCGCCGCCCCCGTGCCGTCCTGGCCCTCCGCCAGCGTCCAGCCCCTGCGCAGCACCAGGGCGATCCCGGCGTCCGGCTGCGCGAAGTAGAGCGCGACCTCGCGCTCGGCCGCGCTCCGGCCGGACACCCGGCAGCCCAGCGCGACCAGCCGGGTCCGGCGCAGCTGGGTGACGGCGCTCTCCCCGGTGCCCAGCGCCAGCGCCCGGTCCGGCGCCCGGTGCCGCGCGCACAGCTCCGCCAGCAACTCGGCCACCCGGTCCGGGTCGTGCCGGGTGTCCCGGGCCGCATACGCCTCCAACTGCACCCGCAACTCGGCCGTCGCGGCGGCCGGCCAGTGCGCCGAGACGGCGGCCAGGTCGCGCTCCAGGCGCGACAGCTGGGCGAGCAGCACCGGACCGGTCCGGGAGGTGCCGGTGCGCAGCAGCTCCTCGGCGAGCGCCGCGACGGCGACGAGCGGGGGCGGGGTGGCGGCGCTCCTCGGGGTGGTGTCCGAGGTGCCCCTCGGGGGGTTCTTCGGAGGGCTCTTCCGGGTGGTCGGCGCGCTGGTCTCCGTGCTGGTCTCCGCCGTGGCCGTCGCGGTGGCCACCGGGGCGGCCGGGCCGCCGGCCGTGCGGGTCGCACCGGACGGGGTGCCGTCCGCGTCGGCGGACCGGAACGCCCACACCGCGAGGGTCACCAGCTCGCCGTGCCGGGCCGAAGTCGCCCCGCTCAGCGCGAAGTTCAGGCTGTGCGGAACGGGGAAGCGGACGGTGCAGCTGGGCAGCTCCACCGAGGGCGCCGGGTGGTCGGCGTCCATCCGCTGCACCGTCACCCGCACCCCCCGCTCCCAGGCCCGCCGGGCCGCCGACAGGGCCGGCCGGCCGAACGCCGTCAGCAGCGCCGCGTCGTCGAACTCGGCCGGAGACCAAGGACGTTCGGAGGCGCCCCCGACGCTCTCCGGAGCGTCGTGCCGCGCCTGGTAGGCGAGGACCAGCCCGACCAGGTGCCGGCACACGCCCGGCGCCGGACAGCTGCACGTCCCCGCGTCGAGCGGCACGCCGGCCGGCAGGACGGCCCGGCTGCCGTCCGGGAAGAGCGCGGACACCTCGCCGTCCGCGCCGAGTTCCGTCGACGGGCCGGTGCCCGCCTCCAGTTCGCGGGCCGCCCGCTTCACCAGGCCGCGGTTGGCCAGCGCGGCCAGGGTGTCGGCGTCCAGCGCCAGCAGGTCCGCCCGGGGCGCGCTCACCGGCCCACCTTCTCCGCCACGAACGCGGCCAGCGCGCCCGGTGTCATCGCCCCCACGTGCGCCCCCAACCCGGCCAGCCGGGAAGTCAGTTCGCGGTCGTACACCGGATCGGCCTCCTCGTCCAACGCCGCCAGCCCGAGCACCGTGGTGCCCTGCTCCACCAACGCCCGCACCCCGCGCAGCAGTCGGCCGGGGTCGCCGCCCTCGTAGAAGTCCGACACCAGCACCACGATGCCGCGCCTCGGGTTGTCCAGCAGCGTGGCCCCGTAGTCCACCGCCCGGGCGATGTCCGTGCCGCCGCCGAGCTGCACCCGCATCAGTAGCTCCACCGGGTCGGTCACGTCCGCCGTCAGGTCCACCACCGAGGTGTCGAACGCCACCAGGTGGGTGCGCAGCCCCGGCAGGTTCCACAGGCAGGCCGCCGTCACCGCGGAGTGGATCACCGACCCGGCCATCGAGCCCGACTGGTCGACCAGCAGCACCAGTTGCCACTGCTCCAGGCTGCGCCGCGTCCGGGTGTGGAAGTACGGCCGCTCGATCAGCAGCCGCCGCCGGTCCGGCTGGTAGTGCGCCAGGTTCGCCCGCACGGTGGAACGGAAGTCGAAGTCCCGGGCCAGCGGGATCCGGCTGCGGCCCGGCGCCCGCGCGCCGGTGAACGCCCGGCGCACCTCCGGACGCAGCCGGTCCAGCAGCTCGCGCACCACCGCCTCCACCAACCGGCGGGCCAGCAGCAGGAGTTCCGGGTTCATCAGGTGCTTGGTGCGCAGCACGGCACGCAGCAGCGCCTGGCTCGGCTCGACCCGGGACAGCACCTCCGGGTCGGTGACGATCTCGTCGATCCCGTAGCGCTCCACCGCGTCCCGCTCCAGCCGCTCCACGGTCTCCTTCGGGAACAGCCGGTGCACGTCCTCCAGCCAGTCCACCGGCGTCACCCGGGACGCCTCGCCGCCGCCCCGCCGCGCCCCGCCGGTCCGGCGCACCCCGCGCCGGCCCGCCTCCGGGTCGCGCCCGTACAGCCACTCCAACGCGACGTCCTGCGCGGCCGCGTGCTCGCCGAGCGCACCGGTGCAGCGCTCGGCGGCCGCGCCGAGGATCAGCCGCCACCGCTCCAGGCCCTCGTCGGGGAGGTGGGTGCCGGGGGACGGGGGCTGGGACGGGGACTGGGACGGGGTCGGGATCGGGCGCGCGTCGACGGGTTGGGCGGGGGTGTCCGGGGCCAGGCCGTAGTGGGAGAGCAGGTCGGCGACGGCCAGTTCGAGGCGCGCGGCGCGGACGAGCAGCGCCGGATCGGCGGTGGTCCGCAGCAGGGCGCGGGCCGAACCGGTACGGCCTCGGCGGGCCAGCAGGCGCTCCGCGATCCGCTCGCGCTCGCGGGGCGGGAAGTAGCCGAACGCCTGGCGCAGCGCGGGCAGGCCGGACAGGAAGTCGGCGGTCGGCAGACCGGTGACGATCCCGTCCAGGGAGTCGAACAGTGACGTGTCATCGACCGTGTCCAGGGCCGGCCCGGTCAGCTGCTCACGCGCCAGCACGAACACCCCCGACAGCCAGTCGCCCAGCCGCTCCGGCCGCCCCGCCAGCGCCCGCGCCTGCCGGGCGACGGCCTCGGCCGAAACCGCGACGGGCCGAGGACCGGGCACGGGCCCGGACGCACGCGCTTCGCCGCCGTCGCCCGCCGTCGCGGGCGGCTCGGCGCCGGCGCCGCTCCCGCGCGCCGCCGGGGGTGCCGTTCCGTCGGCGGTCAGGGACCAGCAGAGGCCGAGGGCCGCGCCGCGCAGGTCGGGGGGCGCGGCGGGGTCGGCGGCGACCCGGCCGGCGGTGGCGAGGGCGGCGGCGCGGGCGACGGTGAGGACGGGGGCGGCGTGGCGGAGGGCGTCGCGGGCGGCGGTGGTGGCCCGCAGGCGGGCGCGGTCGACACCGGTGCCGCCGTGCAGGCCCTCGGCGAGCCACAGGACGCGGTGCAGGGCGGCGTCGACCAGCCCGGCCAGTCGCGGGTCGGCGGCCACGCCGTACACCCGGTCGTGCCGCCACAGGTCCAGGGTGGTGGCCAACACCTCGCCGACCGCGCCGAGTTCGGGGGAGCGGCCGATCCGTTCGGTGAGCGTGTCGAGCAGGTCGCCGGCCAGCGTGCCGACGCCGCACAGGACGGCGTCGAACAGCAGCCCGGCGAGGTCGGCCGGGTCCGCGTCGGCGGCCCGGGCCCGCCCGGCGAGGGCCACGGCGGCCGCCTCGGGCAGCCGCGCCCCGTACGCGCCGGCCTCGATCAGCGCGGCGTCGCGCCGGTGCGCCCAGCCGCCCGGGGCGGGCTCCCAGCGTTCGGTGAACACCGGGTCGCCGCCGCCGGTCGGCCCGCTCGCCCGGACGTGCCCGGGCACGTCCAGCACCCGCAGCCGGTGCAGGAAGCGGCTGCGCCGCAGCCCCTCGGGGCCGGTCAGGTCGGCCGTCGCCACCGCACCCGGCTCGACCCCGCAGACGGCCTGTTCGGCCGCCACGTCGTGCACCAGCGGCGGCGCCGGCGTGTCCGGGTGCAGCCGGCCGCGCCGGTCGCCGGTGCCGGCCGCGACCAGCGCCCGGACCAGCGGGTCGCCGCCCGCGCCCGGACGGCCCCGCTCCTGCCAGGGCAGCGGCTGCTCCAGCGCCTCGCCGACCAGCCCGGAGACCAGCCCGTCCAGCACGTCGGCGCGCGAACGGGTCGGGTGGCCGCGCAACGCCGCCAGGCCCTCGGCGAGGGTGCGGGCCGCGATCAGGTCGGCCGTCGACACCGGCACCTTCGCCTCCCGCAGCCGCCGCACCGCGCGCTCGACCAGGCCGTCCGCCGCGCCCGACGGGCCGCGCTCCCACAGCAGTTGGTAGTAGCCGGGGGAGGGCATGCCGGACTGGTAGCCGCCGAACGCGTCCAACTGCGCGAAGGAGTACGGCACCAGGTGGCTCCCGCCGACCGCGCCCGCCGGCGGCTCCGGCACCTCCGGCCAGTCGGATTCCCGCTCGGGCTCCGAGCGGCCGGACGACCCGCCGGACGACCCGCCGGACGCCACCAGCGCCCGCAGCGCGGGCGTGTGGAAGCCGCCGGTGACCACCAGCACCGGCCCGTCGCCGCGGGCCAGCGCGGCCCGCACCCAGCGCGCCATGTACGCCTCGCGGGCCGCGTCGCCCTCGTCCGCGGCCGCGTCCCCGCGCACCAACTCGAAGTAGGCGTCCAGCCGTTCGGCCAGACCGGCCGGGTCCGGAAGCTCGACCAGGCCGTCCCACAGGGTGTCCGGCGAGTCCGTGCCGAACGCCTCGCACAGCCGCGCGGTGGCCTGCGCGTACCGGGCCTCGGCGTCCGCGAACCGGTTCGCCAGCGGGCGGTCCCGGTCGGTGAACGCCGGGTGCCAGGCCGGGAGGTCGACGAAGCGCACCTGCGCGCCCGCCGCCCGGCCCTCGGTCAGCGCCACCCACTCCGGCGAGTACGCGCACAGCGGCGCCCAGGACGTCGCCGTCCGCGCCTCGTCCCGGTAGTGGCTGAACACCGCGACCGGCAGCTCGTGGCCGAGCAGCAGCTCGTCCAGCCGCGGGTTCAGGTCCGCCGGGCCCTCGATCAGCACGTGCGCGGGCCGCAACCCGGCGACGGTGCGCGCCACCAGGGCCGCGCAGGCCGGCGAGTGGTGCCGGACACCGAGGAAGACCGCCTCCGTCCGGCGCGCGGGGCGGGCCATCAGTCGGCCAACAGGTGCCGGGCGTCGTACAGTTCGCGCCAGCGGCCGCCCTGGCGCTGCCTGGCCTGCTGCTCCAGGAAGCGCCGCAGCCGGGCCAGGTCGTCCGGGCTGTCCTTGGCCGCCGTACCGGCCAGGCAGGTCACCAGGTCGGCGGCGCTGCCCGGCTCCTGGCGCAGGAACCAGCCGCGCACGCCCACCGCGTGCGCCACCGACACCGCCTCGGCCGTGCTCAGCACCGCCGAGGAACCGCCCCTCCCGCCGGTGCCGGCGCCGCCGTCCGGCGCGCGCAGCTCGCGGAAGGTCGCCACCAGCACCTCCAGCAGGTCCCGGTCCGGGGCCGGCTCGACGCCCGAACGGCGCAGCAGCGCCGTCGACTCGGCCTCCACCAGGGCGACTTCGGTGGCGAAGTCGGCGATCGGGAAGACCGTCTCGAAATTGAACCGGCGCTTGAGCGCGGCGCTCATCTCGTTGACGCCCCGGTCCCGGGTGTTCGCGGTGGCGATCACGTTGAACCCGGCACTGGCGAACACCATGCCGTCCGGGCCCTCCAACTCCGGTACCGCCAGCACCCGTTCGGACAGCAGCGAGAGCAGGCAGTCCTGCACCTCCAGCGGGCAGCGGGTGATCTCCTCGAACCGCACCACCTTGCCCTGCGCCATCCCCTTCAGCATCGGCGCGGGCACCAGCGAACGCGTCGACGGGCCCTCCGAGACCAGCAGCGCGTAGTTCCAGCCGTACTTGATCTGGTCCTCGGTGGTCGCCGCGCCGCCCTGCACCGTCAGCGTGGACGTCCCGCTGACCGCCGCCGCGATCAGCTCCGACAGCAGCGACTTCGCCGTCCCCGGCTCGCCCACCAGCATCAGCCCGCGATCGGTCGCCAGCGTCACCAGCGCCCGCTCCACCAGCGCCGCGTTCCCCACGAACTTCCGGCTGATCCCGGCCCGCTCGTCCCCCACCACGAACCGCCGCGCCGCCCGCAGGCTCAGCTCCCAGCCCGGCGGCCGCGGATCCGCGTCCTGTTCGCGCAGCGCCGCCAGCTCCGCCGCGAACCGCACCTCGGCGGGCGGCCGCTGCAGGACGGAACGGTCGGCGGCGGCGGTCGGAGCGGGCATCGCGCAGTCCTCGGGGGTGGCAGGGGTCGGAAGGGCAGCCGGTGTGGCGGGAACGATCCTCTCAAGCCCCGCCGGACGCCCGCGCCCGGGCTCCCCGCCCCGGCCGGACCGTCCACCGGGCCCCGACGCTACCCGCCGCCCCCGACAGCGCGTCGGCCACCGGCCGGAGCCGACGCCCCGCCCGCGCCCCGCGGGCTCCGGCGTACCGCCCCGGGGCGTCAGCTCGTGGTGAACGGGCGGTCGCGGCGGGCGTCGCGCAGGACGGAACCCCACCAGTCGAGCTGGTCGAGCACCGCCTTGGCGGCGGCCTCCGGGCCGTCCGGGTCGAGCAGGGTGCCGTCGGGGGCGAAGAGCTGGTAGTAGCGCGGGAAGGAGACGTAGTCCCGGACGGTGTGGGCCTGCAGCTCGTTGAAGACCTGCCGGAGCTGTTCGATCGCGAGCAGGCCGCCGCTGGCACCGCTGTAACCGACGAAACCGATCGGCTTGGCCTGCCACTGGGTGTAGTGCCAGTCGACGGCGGCCTTCAGCGAGGCGGGGAAGCTGCGGTTGTAGTCGGGGGTGACCACCACCACGGCGTCGGCGGCGGCGAGGCGGTCGGCGAGGCGCTGCATCGCCGGGGTGCGGGGCGGGTTCGGCTCCAGGGCCGGCGGGACGGCCGGGAGTTCGAGCGGGACCGGCGTGTCGGCGAGGTCGATCAGGTCGACGGTGAACCGGCCGTGCAGTTCCGCCCGCTCCACGAACCAGCGGGCGACCACCGGGCCGAACCGGCCCTCCCGGACGCTGGCGACGATCACGGCGAGGTTGAGCGGCTGACTGGTCATCACGGGACTCCTGCTGTCGGCACGCCGCCCCCGGTCGGGGCGGCACCGCTCCAGGCTCGCGGGCCGCGGCGGGGCGGGGGAGGCCGCGCCGAGACTGGTAGTGCGGGGGCCACCCTCCGCACCGGGCCGGGCTGTTACGTTCGACGGGTGAGCGACAACGAGTTGGGACTCTTCCTGCGCACCCGCCGCGAAGCCGTCACCCCGGCCGAGGTGGGCCTGCCGTCCGGCCCGCGCCGCCGCACCCCCGGCCTGCGGCGGGCGGAGCTGGCCACCCTGGCCGGGGTGAGCGTCGAGTACGTGACCCGGCTGGAGCAGGGGCGCGACCGCCACCCGTCCGTGCCGGTGCTCTCCGCGCTGGCCGACGCGCTGCGGCTGGGCACCGCCGAGCGGGTCCACCTGCACCGGCTGGGCAAGGCGCTGGGCGGCCGGTTCACCTGCACCGGCGGCGCGGCGCCGAACCGGTCCGTCCGCCCCGCCGTGCGGGCGCTGCTCGACCACCTCGAACCCGCCCCCGCGCTGGTGCTCAACCGGCTCGGCGAGATCCTCGCCTGCACCGCCGCGTACCGGCGGCTGGCCGAACCCCTCGGCCTGCTGGACGGCGCGCGGCCGAGCCTGGTCCGCTACGTCTTCGCCGACCCCCGGGCCCGGACCGCCTACCCGGACTGGGAGCGCACGGCCGATCAGCAGGTGGCCGCCCTCAAGCAGGGCCCCGGGCGCTCCGACCTCCAAGTGGCCGCCCTGATGGACGAGTTGGCCCTCGCGGCGGGCGCCGAGTTCACCGACCGGCTGGCGAGCCTGCCCGGACTGCCGGATGCCACCGGGACGGAACGGCTGCACCACCCGGAGGCGGGTGAGCTGCGGCTGGCGTACGAGACCCTCCACCTGCCCGCCGACGACGACCAGCGCTTGCTGGTCCACCTGCCCGCCGACCCGGCCACCGCCGCCGCCCTCGACCGCCTGACCGGCCGCCACCCGGGCGCCCTGCGGGTGGTGCCCGCCTAGGACCCGTCAGTCAGCGGATCCCTGTTGCCGTACTCCTCTCCGAAGTCCCGCGCGGACGAGCTGCCATCACCCGAGGCTCGGGCGTGATGCCGTTTCGCGGTTACGGGGTGCCCGCCTGCTCAGTCACCCGCGTCCAGGTGTTCATGATGATGAAGGTCCTGGTGCCCTCCACCTTGCCGGTCCGGCGTACGGCGTTGATCACCTGCTGAAGGTGCTTCACGTCCCGGACCCGGAGCCTGAGCAGGGCGTCGGAGGTGCCGGCGATGCTGTGGCTCTCCTCGATCTCCGGGATGCTCTCGGAGATGCCCTGGATCTCGTCGCTGTCGGTGGCGCCGAGCAGTCGGATCTCGATGAACGCCTGAAGCATGCCCGCCCGGCTGTCCTCGATGACCGCGGTGTAGCCGCGGATCACACCCGTCCTCTCCATGCGCTCGATGCGGCGCGCGCACGGAGCCGCCGAGAGGCCCACAGCACGCGCGATCTCCGACACGGGCGCTCGCCCGTCCTTGCGGAGGACGGTCAGGATATGACGGTCGATCGCGTCCACGGCCAACTCCCCGAATCGTGCGCGCCACGCATGAGTCACGCGCTGAAAGCTCCACTGCTCCTTGCGGATCGAGTGAACCACGCTCGACATGTGCGTGATGACGCCCGGCCTATCGCCTGCGGACCGCCCTCCTGTCATCGTCGTGGCGTCCGGGTGACCCCCGGCAGGAGGCCCGCGCCGGCCAACCCCCACGGCGCGGACTCCGACCAGGTGACAGGTGCGCGGGCATCCCCGGCACCCCGCGGCCGGCCCCCCATCCCGGGGCCGGCCGGGTACCGGACCAGGTCCACCAGCAGCGGCCATCGCGCCGGCCGAACGGGCGGGCTGCCAAGGACCGGACGCACGAGAGGGTGAGGGCCGGACGGCCCCAGACGGGCTCAGATCCAGCCGCGCTCCCGCGCCCGGACCCCCGCCTGGAACCGCGTACCGGCGTCCAGTGCGACCATCAGAGCCGCCACTCGCCGCGTCGCCGTGCGCACGCTGACCCCCAACTGCCGGGCGATCGCCTGGTCCTTGAAACCGGCGTGCAGCAGACGCACGAGCACCAGATCCTCCTCGCTGGGCCCCTCCTCCGCCTCCTCCACCTGATGGGCGAGCAGGGGTTCGGCGCGTTCCCAGTACACCTCGAACAGCTCGATCAGCCCGTCCAGCAGGCCCGACGGATGCACGAGCACGATGGATTCCTTGCTGCCACCGGTCAGCAGCACCATCGCCACCCTGCGGTCCACGATCCGCGCCTTGAAAGGCAGATGACGCAGCAGCCGCGACTTCTCGCCGAGGGCGGCGAGCCGCAGAACGGTCTCCATCCGGCCGGGCGGAGCGATCGACTCCAGGCAGTACACGCCCCGGACGTCCACGCCGCGCTCCACCCATTCGCGGGTGGTCGTCTTCTCCTGCTCGTGGAAGTGCGGCTGACCGACCGCATCCAGGTACGGCGGCTTGTCCAGCGTCCACAGATGGGTGGTGACGGACCGGTTCACCTCGTCGATCCGCCGGGCGATCGCCTCCGGGTCCGAGACCACCTCCACCAGGGCTTCCGGGTCCGACGTCAACTGGTGGGCCCGGTAGAGGCGATGGAGACCCGACAGTTCCGCCTCCACTTCGGCGTACATCGTCTCCGCCTCGGACCGACGCCGGTGCAGCAGGGCCGAGAGCGCCGACCGGGGGCTCACCGCCTCCCACCGGCCCCGGCCCACCCGCCGTACGAGGCCGAGGTCGGCCAGCCGCTTCAACGCCTGTCCGGTGCGCGCCACTCCGGTGCCGGTGCTCTCCGCGAGCTCGGCCACCGTGCACTGCTGTCCCGACAACACCGCCCGGTACACGCTCTCGTCGAACGGGCCCACGCCCACGGCTTCCAGCACAACCACCCCTCCTCGCCACCCGGGAGGACAGCGCCAGAGGCCCATGCCCCGTCGCGGGCCGACCGGTCCTCCCACGCCTGGCGCGTTTGGTCACCACGCCAAAGACGCCATCACATTATCTGGACAGCCGGTATTCGTGCGGCGTTCACTCGTCCCGGACCACCTGTCAGTCACCCCAGGTGCCAGCCGGTTCGGAGATTCCCACCCCCAGCGCAGGCCGCAGACGAGCATCCACGCTCGTCCCTCCGGCGTGCGTGGAAATCCATGAGGAGAGTCCGTGTCACTCCCACCGCGACGAACGTCGCGCAACCGGCGAGCCGCCCTCGCCGCCTTGCTCACCACCGCCCTCGCCGCGCTCAGCCTCCCCCTCGCCACGACCGCCACCGCCGCTCCCGCCCCCGATCCCGCTCCGATCGCCGAATCCGCGACGGGCACCTACCTGGTCACCCTCGCCGACGAGCCGCTGGTCACCTACGACGGCGGGGTCGCCGACCTCTCCGCCACGAAACCCGCCGGGGGCGGCAAGCTCGATGTCGAATCGGCCGCCGCCAAGCGGTACCGCACCCACCTGACGGACCAGCAGACCCGCGTCGCCAAGGAGGTCGGTGCCACCGTCCGGCAGCACTTCGCGGTCACCACCAACACCTTCAGCGCCCGGCTCGACGCCCGCCAACTGGTGCGCCTCGCCCGCACCGGGAGCGTCGTGCACATCGCCCCCGACCGGTTCCACCGGGCCGCCGACGACCGGAGCTCCACCGACTTCCTCGGGCTCTCCGGCCGCGACGGGCTGTGGAAGGCCCTCGGCGGGACGGCCGAAGCCGGCAAGGGCATCGTCATCGGCGACATCGACACGGGCATCTGGCCCGAGAACCCCTCCTTCGAGGCCCCGGCCCTGAGTTCCCGCAAGCCCGGCAACAAGGACCGCCACCGCCCCTACCGGGTGGGCGCGACCACCGTGATGCACAAGGCGGACGGCGGCACCTTCAAGGGCACCTGCCAGACCGGCGACCGCTTCACCGCCGCGGCCTGCAACGAGAAGGTCATCAGCGCCCGCTACTTCGGCGACGCCTGGTTCGACGCCGTACCGGAGTCCAACCGGGCCGGATACGTCTCCCCGCGCGACAGCCAGGGCCACGGCACCCACACGGCGTCCACCGCGGCCGGCAACGCCGACGTCCGCGCCAAGGCCGACGGCGAGGACCTCGGCACCGTCTCCGGCGTGGCCCCCGCAGCCGCCATCGCCGTCTACAAGGCCCTCTGGCAGAGCAAGGACGGCACGGCGGACGGCGGTCTGACCAGCGACCTCGTCGCCGCCATCGACCAGGCCGTCGCCGACGGCGTGGACGTCATCAACTACTCGCTCGGCGGCACGGTCGAGAGCGGGTACGACGACCCGGCGCAGGTCGCGCTCCGCAACGCCGCCGTGGCCGGGGTCTTCGTCGCCACCGCCGCGGGCAACTCCGGCCCGAAGCCGTCCAGCCTCGACAACACCGCGCCCTGGACCACGACGGTCGCCGCCGGCACCATCGCGTCGCACACCGGCACGGTGACCCTCGGCAACGGCGCGAGCCACACCGGCATCAGCACGACCGTGCACCGGCAGGTCGGCCCCGCCCCGCTCGCCCGGGGCTCCGCGGTCCGGGTCTCCGACACCGTGGACGTCTACGCGGACTACTGCATGTCGAACTCCCTCGACCCGGCCCGCGCGGCCGGGAAGATCGTCGTCTGCGAACGGGGCTTCAACTCCCGCCTCGAAAAGTCCGCCGAGGTCCGGCGGGCCGGCGGCATCGGCGTCGTCCTGGTGAACCCCGGCGACGAGAGCAGGGACGGCGACCTCCACAGCTTGCCGGTCGTCCACCTCAACGCCCCCGACGCGGCCACCGTCCGCACCTACGCCGCCACGGACGGAGCCACCGCCACCCTCACCGCGGGAGGCGCCTCCGACGCCTACCCGCAGGTGGCCGGCTTCTCTTCGCGCGGCCCCTCGCTCGTCGGCAACGGCGACCTGCTCAAGCCCGACATCACCGCGCCCGGCACCACGATCCTCGCGGCCGTGTCCCCGGACGGCAACAACGGCCACGACTTCGACTACTACTCCGGCACGTCCATGGCCACCCCGCACATCGCCGGCCTGGCGGCGCTCTACCTCACGGAGCACCCCACCTGGTCCCCGATGAGCATCAAGTCGGCCATGATGACCACCGCCACGCCGACGAGGACCGCGGACGGCAAGAACGGCGGCGACGCCTTCGCGCAGGGCGCCGGCGAGGTGGACGCACGGGCCATGCTGCGGCCCGGACTCGTCTACGACTCGGGCGAGCGGGACTGGCTCGCCTACCTCGAAGGCTCCGGCGTGCACACCGGAACCGGCGTCAAGGCCATCGACCCGAGCGACCTCAACTACCCGTCCATAGCCGTCGGCGACCTCTTCGGCAAGCAGACCGTCACCCGCACCGTCACCGCGACCACGCCCGGCACCTACCGTGCCCGCGTGGACCTCCCCGGCGTCAGGACCACCGTGAGCCCGCCCGTCCTGCACTTCACCCACCCCGGCCAGAAGCTCACCTTCACCGTCACCCTGGACGTCACCACCGCGCCCGCCGGACGCGTCGACACCGGGTCCCTCACCTGGACCTCCGACCGCATCACCGTCCGCAGCCCGATCGTCGTCACCCCGCAGACCGTCCGCGCCCCCGCCGAGATCAAGGGCTCCGGGTCCAGCGGCTCGACCGGGTTCTCGGTCACCCCGGCCACCGGCACCTTGACGGCCACCGCCTACGGACCGGTCTCCTCACCCGTCACCAAGGGCACCCTGACCTCGATGCAGCAGCTCTCCTACGACGCCGAGATCCCGTCCGGCGCCAAGGCGTCGCAGATCACGGTCCGCTTCGACGCGGCGGCGGACACCATCACCGGCGTCCTCTGGGGCGGCAAGGTCGGCGGAGTCATCCAGGACGTCCAGGTCGCCGTCCCCGACAGCGACGGAAAGGTCACCATCACCGTGCCGCATCCCACGGTCGACGCCATCTTCGTGTCCCTGGTCGCGGTCGGGGCCGACGCCGAGACCGTCACTCCGTACACCTACCAGGCGAACCACGTCACCGCGGACAGTCCCGTCACCGGCAAGGTCACGGTCACGCCCGACCGGGCCCGCGTGACCCCCGGCGTACCGACCGACCTGACCGCCGCCTGGTCCGGCGTCCCGGCGGACGCCCGGTCCGGCGCCTGGATCGAGTACGCCAACGGGGCGGGCTCCTTCCTGTCCCTCAACTGAATCCCGGCACCCACCGGCGGGGGCGGCACGCACGCGCGTGCCGCCCCCGCACGGGTGCTCCGCCCGCGCCGACCACTCGAACTGATCAGCGGGCCACGGGCGAACCGCATCCGCGGGGGTTGCTGCTGGAGGGCCGGCACACGTCGAGCCCGACGAACCCGCCGGCACGGGACTGCGGCCCGCCGCGCTGGTCGCGGACACCGCCCACGGCGCCGACGCCGGCTTTCGCCCCGGCCTGGAAGGCCGCCACCCGGCCTGTGCCCGGCAGGCCCGGGGCGAGATGACCGCCCACCAGGAGGACGCGGAACCGCATCAGCAGTTCGACCAGGTCGCTTGCGGCCCGTTTCCCCGGCAGCGGGCGCAGCCGGGCGACTGCCTCCTCGACGTGCTCGTCCCGGGTCGGCGGCCAGGCGATGCGGGCCTGGCCGACGGCGGTACGGCGGACGCACGGTGTCGCCACCGTGCGTCCGCGGTGTTCCCGGATCAGTCGATGGCGTCGAGGACGTCGCCGAGGTCCACGAACTTGAAGCCGGTGGCCTCGCGGTCGTCGTCGCCGGGGGTCTCCTGGCCGTCCTGGACGACGAGCAGGCCGTGGGGGTAGCGGCTGCCGAGGGGGGCGTTGAGGGCGGCGGCGCCGTCGCAGACCTCGGAACCGTCGAGGGTGGTGGAGGCGGCGGTGATACGGAAGGCGCCCTCGTACTCGTTGTCGTCGTCGCGCTCGCGGTCGTAGGCGACGAAGGTGTTGTCGCCCTGGCTGGAAGCCAACAGGTAGCCGTCACCGTCCGCCTCGGTGACCAGGGCCAGGCCCTCGACGTCGGCGGCGAGGTGGTTGCCGCCGTAGCCGGGGTCGGCGCCCGGGGTGCACTCCCCGGTCGCGTCGTCGTAGGTGCCGGGCACGCCGTACTCGCGCACCTTGTCGACCAGGACCGGTGTGCCGGTCAGGCCGGCGTCGACGCGCCAGATGCCGACGTCCTCCTGTCCCGCGTACAGGGTGCCGTCGGCCGGGTCGACGACCATGCCCTCGACCTGCGGCAGTTCACCGGGTTCGGCGCACGGCGTCCAGGTCGTGCCGTCGGGCAGCCGGAAGGTGGACGGCAGGTCGAGAGTGCGCACCCGGCGGTAGTCCACCGTGCCGGCCGGGGTGGCGATCAGTTCCAGCATCGCGATCCGGGTGCGGTTGCGCTGGCTGACCAGCGCGTAGGAGCGCCCGGTGGAGCGGTCGGTCCAGGTGGCCAGACCGTACGCGGTCTTCTGCTTGTTGATCTCGGCCTGGTCGGCGGAGAAGACCGGACGCGCTCCCGGGTCGGTGACGTCGGTGAGCGGACCGCCGGGCTTGTCGCGGTCGATGCGGTAGATCCGCAGCCGGTCGTTGCCGCGGTCGCTGACCACCGCGAGGTCGGCGGGGGCGCCGCCCAGCCTCAGGCCCCACACCAGGTCGACGTTGTTGAACCGCCCGGGCTTGTCGGCGGCGCTCGGCCCGGCCGGGGCGGGGAGCGACTGCACCTGCCGCGCCTCCAGGTCGTAGACCCGCAGGCCGCCCTGCTTGGCCGTGGCGATCACCAGGCTGCGGCCCGGGTCGGCGGCGTTGCGCCAGATCGCCGGGTCGTCCGCGTTCGCGTTGCCGCCGGCCTCGTCGTCGAACAGAGGCGCGGTCTCGGCCTTCGCGTGGACGGCCGGGATCCCGGAGGCCTGCGCCGGGAGGGCGAGCGAGCCGGCCAGTGTGGTGCAGAGGACGAGGGTTGAGACGCGGACGGCCAGACGTATCGTCATGCTTTCTCCCGATATGAGCGGTTTACCCTGATGAGGAAGAAGCTCGCTGCCGCATCCGTCATGTCCGCGACCGTTCGGTGTCCGGCGGTTGAACACCTCGCGAAGCCGTGGAGCGAGGACCGGACCGCCCCGGTCGGCCCCGGCCCGTGATCACCGGTTCCGAGGCCTGCGGGACATCACCGCCCTCCCGCCGCATGAGGGCCGGCTGGAGGGACGGTCCTTCGGCAGCCGGAGCCGACTCGACGGACAGGACGCTAGGCCCCGGGCCCGAGACCGCGCATCAGGGAGAGCCCTTGCCTCGGGCGCAGGGTTCCTGGCAGTCCGTCATCGACCGCCGCCCTTGGTCGCTCCGATCGACAACCGCCTACTTCGGCGCGGCGACGAGACGCGCGGCCAAGCCGCCGAAGATCCTTCCACTGAGGACGTTCAACGCCCGAGCGGTGCGGGCACTGCGGCGCAGCAGCGCGGCAAGTCGTCCGGCCAGCAGCCCGACCGACGTGTCGACGGCGAGGCCGATGAGGACCATCGTCAAGCCCAGGAGGAGGAACTGCACCGGGACGTGCCCCGTGGCCGGACGGACGAACTGTGGCAGGAATGCGATGTTGAACAAGATCACCTTTGGGTTCAGCAGGTTCGTCAGCATGCCCTGGCCGAAGGCGCGCCACCGACTGGGGCCCGCCGACCCGGTGGTGCCTTCGTCCTCGCCGAGCGGGGCGCGGTCCCGGAAGGCCTTGACGGGCCCGCGGCGGCGGTCGCCCGTGGCGGGCGCGATCGGGGCTTCACGGGCCGTACGGACACCCGGAGTGCTGCTGCTCTCCGAACCGTCCATCCGCTGTCCGTCGGCCCGGAGGGGAGCAGTCGGTGTTCCGGGGCGCGGATGGTCCCCGGTGCTGAGCAGCGCGGACGCGGGACGACCGGCACCGTCCCGGAACAACCGCCGGCGCACCTTGCGGGGCAACGCATTCATCGAGCCGCTCGCCTCGCCAGGGTGCACACCCGCCTCGGCGATCCCCGGCCGTGTGACGAGCTTGAGCCCGAGATGTCCGCGACGCCCGAGCGGTGGCCCGGGACCTTCGTCGATGATCGACGTTGGTCCGCCGCGGCAACGACCCGAACACCTCACCCACCAACTCCGCCAGCTCACCACGGAGCCGCTCCACATCCCACCTTCACACCCGGGGGGCGCCCACCACCAGGAAAGATCACCCAACGTAACGAATCACTACGGCGTCCTCCCCCCTCGCGTGCCGCCGGACGCGCGACGCCGGGTCTCCGCCCGGCCCCGAGGGGCCGGGGGAGACCCGGCGGAGGGGCGAGGGCCTAGTACCTCAGGCCGCCGCCCTGGCTCTGGGTCACGCCGCCGGCGAGGTACAGGTTCCCGTCCGAGTCCAGGATCGCGATGACCTTCTTCGTGCCGCCCCAGTGGGTGGTGAAGTAGAACTTGTTCTTCGTGCGGTCCACCTCCAGGTTGGTGTTGATGGACAGCTCGATGCTCTGGGGGCCGCTGACGAGCACGTCCCGCTTGGGCGAGGTGTCGTAGACCCGGTTCTGGACGAGCTTGACGCGGCCGTTGCCGTCGCCCTCGTAGTTCTCGTCGGTCGCCTGACCGAGGTCGATGTCGGGCATGGAGGTCCTCCCCTATGTTCTGCGGGAGCCGCCGAGGGCGCTCCCGCACTCCAGTGGAAACGAGTTCGGGGCCGGGTCGGCGGTTTCCCCGCCCGGCGCCGCGTCCTAGTAGGTCAGGTTCGTCTGCCCCGTGTTCAGCCGGCCGGCGAGGCTCAGGTTGCCGTCGGAGTCCAGCACGGCGAGGAGGATCTTGATGCTGCCGTGGTGGGTGGTGAAGTAGACCTTGTCGGCCTCCTGGCTGCTGGACAGGTTCGTGTTCACCGAGAGCTCGATGCTCTCCGGGCCACTGATGACCACGTCCTTCTTCGCCGGGTTCGAGGCCACCCGGTTCTGCGTCAGCTTGATCCGGCCGTTGTAGTCGCCGGTCTTCACATCCGACGCCACGCCGAGGTCGATGTCGGGCACGGAGGTCCTCCCCTACGTTCTGCGGGAGCCGCCGAGGGCGCTCCCGCACTCCAGTGGAAACAAGGTCGTGGCCGGGTGGGCGGTCTGCTCCACCCGGCGCGGGCGCGCGCACCGCGTCGGTGCGCGCGGGGGCGGCCGGGGCGGCGCCCCGGTCTGATCAGGTCAGGTTCCCCTGGTTGGTGAACACCTTGCCGGCGATGGAGAGGTTGCCGTCGGAGTCCAGCACGGCGACGACCTTCTTCGTGCTGCCGTGGTGGGTGGTGAAGTAGATCTTGTCGGCTTCCTGGCTGGTGGACAGGTTCGTGTTCACCGAGAGCTCGATGCTCACCGGCGATCCGACGAGCACGTCCTTCTTCGCCGGGTTCGACTGGCCCCGGCTCTGCACCAGCTTGACGCGGCCGTGGAAGTCGCCGTCGTCCCAGTCGTCCGCCACCCCGAGGTCGACGTCGGGCATGGAGCCCCCCCTTTCGGTCCTGCGGGGCGTCCACGAGGGAACGCCCGCGCTCTGATGGAAACAACTTCGGTCCCGGGTAAGGCACTTGGCCGCCCGGACCGATCGAAAACCTACACAGCCCGGCTGCGGAACCGGCACGTCCGTTCGTAAATTTCTGATACCGCCCCAAAATGAGAGGGTGCTGATCGATTTTGCCCGGACGGGGGGCTCCGGGCGCAGCACGCTGCCCGGACCGGCGGAGGGGGTGGACGGGTGGCCGGTGCGGGCGGCTAGGTTGACCGGATGCAGACGAACCCGACGGCGAACTCCACGGCGGACCCGGCGACGGACCTGACGGCGGCGGAGGTCGCGGCCGCCGGTGCGGCCTGGGTGTGGACGCCGGAGGACGCCGAGGTCTTCACGGACGGGACGTGCACCGTGCTGCGGCTGCCGGACCGGTACGCCTTCGACCTCTCGGTGGTCTCCTTCACCCCGGCCGGCCCGCTCGGCGAGGCCGTGGACGCCGTGCTGGCGCTGGCCCGGACGCTCGGGCCGCTGGTGCTGGACTGGCAGGTGCTGATCGGCGACCCGGCCGGGCTGGGCGCCGAGCTGGCCGCGCGCGGCGGGCGGATCAAGCTCGGGCTGGAACTCCTGGCCACCGACCTGTCCGGCGGCGCGCCGGCGCCCGTCCCGCCCGGGCCGGCGACCGAGCTGCGCTGGGTGCGCGACCCGGCCACCGCGCGGGACGCCGCGGCCGTCGAGGTCACCGGCTTCGGCGGCGAACTCCCGTCCGCCGCCTGGTGCGAGGGCGCGGCGGCCCGAGGCGCGGCGAGCGTCCCGGCGGGTCGCGGCGGCACCCTCGTCGCGTACGCGGACGGCACGCCCGTGGGCGCGGCGAGCCTCGAACTGGTCGACGGCGTCGCCCGGTTGACCGGCGGCGTGGTCGCCCCGCCCTGGCGCGGACGGGGCGTCTACCGGGCGCTGCTCGGCGCCCGCCTCTCGTACGCGGCGGCGAACGGCGCCCGGATGGCCCTGGTCAAGGCCAATCCGGACACGTCCGGCCCGATCCTGCGCCGCAACGGGTTCACCGGGTTCGGCCAGGAGCCGGTCTACGCCCTCCGGCTGGGTTGAGCGGGGGCGGACCCCCGGCTTCAGACGCCGGTGGCGATGCGGCCGAGGTCGCTCCAGTCGCCCCGGCCGTCGCCGCCGTTGTTGGCGTAGGCGGTGACGGATCCGTCGGTGTTGGTGACGAGGTAGTCGGCGCGGCCGTCGCCGGTGACGTCGGCCAGCACGACGGCGTCCTGGTTGGTGGTCAGGCCGGTGGCGATCTGCCCGTAGTCGCTCCAGCCGCCGTGGCCGTCGCCGCCGCGGTCGAGGTAGGTGGTGACGGAGCCGTTCGGGTGGATGACGTTGTAGTCGGCCCGGCCCTCGCCGTCGACGTCGGCCAGGCGGATCCGGCCGAGGTCGCCGGTGAGGCCGGTGGCGATCTGCCCGTAGTCCCTCCAGCCGCCCGAGGTGTCGCCCCCGCGGTTGAGGTAGGTGCGGATCCCGCCGTTGCCGTCCAGGACGCAGTAGTCGGCCCGGCCGTCGCCGTCGACGTCCGTGAACCGGACCCGGGAGGCGTCGGTGGTCAGCCCGGACGCGACCTGGCCCAGGATCTGCCAGCCGCCGTTCCCGTCCCCGCCCCGGTTCAGGTAGGCGGTCACCGAGCCGTTGCCGTTGATCATCAGGTAGTCGGCCCGGCCGTCGCCGTCGAAGTCCGCGAAGCGCACCCGGGAGGCGTCGGTGGTCAGCCCGGACGCGACCTGGCCCAGGTTCTGCCAGCCGCCGTTCCCGTCCCCGCCCCGGTTCAGGAGGACGTTGACCGCCCCGCCCGGGTTGACGACGACGTAGTCGGCCCGGCCGTCACCGTCGAAGTCCGCCCACCGCACCCGACCGGAACCCGCCTCCGAACCCGCGCGGTGCGCGGCAGGACGCTGCGCCAGGCCGTCCGTGACGGCCTGGTCCAGGCCCTGGAAGAACACGCCGGCGAGCCGGGCGTAACCGGCGTCGTTCGGGTGCAGCTGGTCGTTCATCTCGGTGCCGGCCAGCGCCGGCGGCTCCAGGTAGCGGAACTTGCGCCCGGCCAGGCTCCCGTACTGCAGGGCCTTGATGTCGGCGTTGTAGGCCTGGGCCGCGGTCTGCAGGCCGGGCGTGGTGGGGATCAGGCCCTGGACGAGGAGGGTGACACCGGGACGGTCGGCGAAGATGCGGTCGGCCAGGTCGACGAACGCGGCGGCGGCCCGGTCGGCCGACGCCTGGGTGTTCCGGGCGGGATCGCGGTCGAGGTCGTTGATGCCGATGTGGAGCAGCACGACGTCGGGGGCGGCCGCGGAGAGCCAGCCGTCGACGCCGGCGCGGATGTCGGCGACGCGGGCGCCGCTGTGCCCCTCGTTGTCCGGGTCGGCGACGTTGCCGAAGCTCTGCGAGCCGACGTAGTCCGCGGTGAAGCGGGACTGTCCCGCGAGGGTGTTCCACAGCGGCAGGCGGTAGCCCGCGCCGGTCGTACCGCCGACGCCCGCAGTGATGGAGTCGCCCAGGGGCAGCACCCGCAGCGGCGGTGCGGCGGGGGCGGCGGCCTGGGCCGACGGGATCGTGAGGAGGGATCCGGAGACGATCGCCAGTGCGGCGACTCCGGCCCGTCCGAGGTGCTTCATCATGGGCGGAAGCCTTTCACGGGGAAGGGACGGGCCTTCGGGCGCCCGTGACGATGCGGACGAGGGGGACGGACGGGTGCTGATCGCGATGGCGGGCCTGCCCGGCGCGGGCAAGAGCACGGTCGGCGGAGCACTGGCGCGGCGGCTGTCCGCGCCGGTGGTGTCGGTCGACCCGATCGAGGCGGCGATGCGCCGGGCCGGGGTGGCGGCCGACCAGCCGACCGGCCTGGCCGCGTACCTGGTGGCCGAGGCGGTCGCGGACGGAGTGCTGGCGCTCGGCCGGCACGTCGTCGTCGACGCCGTCAACGCGGTGGAGGCGGCCCGCGGGCAGTGGCGGGCGCTGGCGGCCCGGCACGGCGTGCCGGTGGCGTTCCTGGAGGTGGTCTGCCCGGACCAGGCCCTGCACCGGGCCCGGCTGGAGGGCCGCCAGCGCGGCATCGATAGCTTCCCGGAACCGAGTTGGGACGCGGTCCAGCGCCTGCGGGCGGAGTACCGGCCCTGGCCCCCCGCGCCGCCGGGCCGGCCGGAGCTGCTGGTCCTGGACAGCACGGTCGAGGTCGCGCGGAACGTCTCGACCGCGCTGGACTTCCTGGCCGCGGTGTCCTGAGCGGGACGGGGGAGGACGGGACGGGGGAGCGGGGGGCGGGGTGGGGGCGGGGTGGGTCAGGCCGTGGCGCCGGTCAACTCCTCCAGTTCGACGAGCAGTTCGGAGAGGGCGACGGCGTCCACCCCGGCGAAGGGCCGCTCGTGCCCGTCGCCCGGGACGTACCCGCCGGGCCGGGTGCCGAGCCAGACCTCCCGCACGGTCTGGTCGGGCCGGGCGGCCACCGAGGCGCCGTGCAACCCCGGGTCGAGGACGACGCTCAGGTACCGGCCGTCCGACAGCCGCTTGTAGACCGCCGACCCGCTGGCACCCGCCTCCGGCTGCCCGCGCACCCAGTCGCGACCGCGCCGCACCAGCTCCTGCGCCGCCTCGTAGCCGACGAGCCGCCCCGAGAACCCCGGCAGGCGGTGTCCGGCCGCCTGCTCCGGCGTCAACGACCTGACCGGACGCCCGAGTTGGGAGAACGGCTGGACCAGCAGGTAGTCGGTGAAGAGCTCCGTCCAGCCGGCCAGGTCGCCGCCGAGGCGGACCGGGTGGACGAGGCGGACGACGGCGTCGGCGGGCAGCTCGAACGGCTTGTCGTCGAGGTCGGCGAAGGTGCGGTCCTCGGCGACCCGGAACGCCCCCGCCGCCTGGGCGGCACCGCGACCGGTGGTCCACAGCAGCTGCTGCCCGAGCCGGCCGAGCAGCGGGTGAGCCAGGAAGAGCGACCTGAACTCGTCCGCGCCCCAAGGCCGTTCTTCGACCATGGCGGCTTCGAGCCGGGCGATCTGCTCGGCCCCGACGGTGCGCAACTCCTTCTTCAACGCCGCGTACCGCTTGCGCGCGGCGGGGGCCAGCTCCGGATCGTCCCGCTCGCCGGGCGCGGGCAGGGCCGCTCGCCGCCGGCCCGCCGCGTCCAGCACGTACGGCTGCAGGTGCGCGTCCAGGGCGACGGTGAACTCCCGCGGCCCGTAGTCGAACCGGGCCGTGCCGTCGGCGGCCAGGCCCAGGTCGGGCACCAGCCGGTCGGCCAGCTGGTCGGGCGTCAGGCACAGGTGGAGGGCGACCTCGGCGACCTTCTCCCGGGCCCGGGCGCGGATCCCCGCGAAGCGCACCCGCTGGGCGATGTCGTGCAGGTGGGCCAGCGCGGTGTCGGTGCCGATCGCCGCCAGCACGTCCAGGCCCTCCGCCGCCCGGCGGCTCGCCTGCTGGCCCGGCCACGACCGCAGCACCGGGGCGAGCCGTCGGGCCGTGTCGTCACCGCCGAACTCGCCGAGCAGGGACAGCGCCCAACTCCCCGCGGCGGGCATCCCGGCCAGCCGCCACTCCTCGAACACCGCCCAGCAGAACGCCTCCCACGCCCCCGGCGCACACTCCCGCGCGACCAGCGCCAGCCCCGGGTAGGGGGCGCCGGGCTTCGACAGCGCCAGCATGGTCAGGACGCGGCGCACGGCGGCCTCCGGCAGCACCGCGCCCACGGCGGGACGGTCCCCCGAGTCCGAGTCCGAGTCCGAGTCCGAGTCCGAGTCCGAGTCCGAGTCCGAGCCTGCGTCTGCGTCTGCGCCCGTGCCCGCGGCGGCGCGTAGCGGTAGGGGCGGCAGCAGCGTCGGGTCGAGCCAGTGGGGTGGTTCGGGGAGCCGGGTGGGCAGCGCGGCCACCAGGGGGTCCACCGCCAGTACGGCCGCGACGGCTCGCGCCACCCCCTCCCCGTACCGCTCGGTGACCGCCGCCGTCAGCCGGTCCGGGCCGGACCGCGCGGCGACCAGGCGGAGCGCCTGTTCGGCTGCCGTCCGGGCCCGGCCCGGGGCGCCCACCGCGTCCGGGACGAGCAGCAGCGCGCCCGCCACCCCGTGCCGGGCGAACCACGAACCGGCCGTGCTGCGAACCGACTTGAGCGTGACCAGGCCCTCCGCCATCAGCCGGGCCGCCGCCACGTTCAGCACCGGCAGCAGCAGTGACGCGGTCTGCGCGGGCCGCAGCCGGGCGGTGTGCAGCACCACCGGCACCGCCGAGCGGCCGTAGTCGGCGAGCACCGGGCGGAGCAACTCCACGCCCTGGTAGATCAGTTCCGGCCGCCAGCGGACCAGCAGCGGGGCGAGCGCCGGCACCGGCGCCCGCCGCAGCCACCGGCAGGCCGCCCACATGCCGCCGCCGGTGAACGCGTCCGACGCGGCCGCCACCCAGTCGGTGTCCGCCGGGAGGTTCCACACGTCCTCGTCGGGCTCGGCGGGCACGGCCCAGGCCTCCCGTTCGCCCGGCAGCCAGCGCAGCTCGGTCGACTCGTCCACGGTCGACTCGTCCACGGCCGGCGCGGCCGGTCCGGCCGTCGCCCGGGGCCGTCCGGTCGCCCGGGGCCGCTCCCACGGCGGCGACGCCAGCACGGCGGGCCAGTCCGGCTCGGCGGCGAACGGGCCGGCCGGCCGCGCGGCGGGCAGCGTGCGGACGAACGCCGCCGTCGCCGGGTCGAGCCGGACCGGCAGCGGGTCCGCCTGCGCGGCCAGGCCGCGCAGCCGGCGGTCCAGCAGGTGCCGGGCCGTGCTCCCGCCGTCCCGTGCCGCCGCCGCCAGCAGGCGCAGCCCGCGCACCGGATAGCGCTCCACCGCCGCCCACAGCACCGGCGCCACCGACTTGTCGTCCGCCCGCTCCAGCAGGGCCCGCACCGCCTCGTCGCTCGGGAACTCCAGGAGCAGCTCGGCGAGTCGGCGTGCCTCGTCGCCGCAGTCCAGCCGGCGCAGCGCCCTGGCGAGCAGCGGCACCGCGTCGGTGCCCAGACCGTCCGCGACGGTCGCCGCCGTCTCGGCGTCCCACGGGAACCAGGCCACCCGGGCGGCCAGCCGGTCGACCTGCGCGCGCTCGCCGAGCGCCGACAGCAGCAGCGCCCACAGCGACCGGCCCTGCCGTTCCGCCGGCAGCTCGTCGATCCACTCGTCCACCCAGCCGGGCACCTCCGGGAACAGGTACCCGGCGCCCGCCCGGTGCAGCGGCCCGCCGGAGCGCAGCTCCCCGGCCGCCGCCCGGGCCGCCCGGTGGTCGGGCCCGGTGGCGACCGCGAGCAGGTGCCGGGCCCAGCGCAGCAGTTTCGCCGGCTCCCGGCCGAACGCGGGCGAGGCGGGGTTGCCCGGCAGGAGGCGCTCGGCGGCGCATCCCGGCCACGCGTGCGCGTACCCGACCCCGAGCGAGGCGACCGCGGCCCGGACGGCGAACACCAGGCCGTGCCGCGCCGTCCAGGCGTCGACCAGGAGCGCCCCGCCCGCCGCGCCCTCCTCGTACAGCGGGGACAGCATCGACGCGACGCAGGCCGCGCCCAGCGCGTCCGCCGCGCCGTCCAGGTACGCCCGGGCGGCGCGCACCAGCGCCCCGTCCGAGCGGGCGGAGGCGCACACCCGCTCGATCCACTCGCGGTGCTCGGCGACCAGCGCGTCCTCGGCCGCCACCGCCCCGGCGCCGGGCCACTCGGCGGGCGACACCGCCGCGCCCCCGCGCCTCGGCACCACCAGCGACCCCCACCCGGCCGGCCATGCGAAGGCGTCCTCGCCCGATTCCGTCCGCCGCAGCACCGCGCCCCCCGCACCCATCACACCTCGGACCGACCAACGTCGGTTCCCAGCCTAGCCAGTGGCCCCGACACCGCCGGGCGCGGCGGTGTCGGGGCCACTGGCCGTCAGCGGGTCAGAACGCCGAGGTGTACGCCAGCAGGAACGGCGCCGCGACGGGCGCGCCGCCGGGGTTGAAGCAGAGCGGGGTGAGCTGCACGGTGCTCGCACTGCGGGACCAGGGCTGCGCGAGGTGGCACCAGCCGGGGCCGCTGCCGTACGCGGTGACCTGGGCGTGGTCGGACGGGACGGCGACGCCCGGCATGACCACGGAGGACGGCACGCCGATGCTCCAACTGTTCACGGCACCGACCGAGTTGAAGTTCGTCCCGGCCGGGACGGCGCCGTTGTACCAGAGGTACCCGAAGGACTTCGGCGGGAACGCCGGCCCGTGCACGGCCCGCTTGACCGAGTAGCTGAGCGTCCAACTGGTGTCGTACGGGACGTTGGCGGCGTTGAAGCAGGCGACCAGGAAGGTCTGCCCGGTGGTGGACGGGTACCAGCCCGAGACCTTGCAGCGCGCGCCCTGGGCGGAGTCGACCGCGGTGACCTGCACGTTGCCGACCTCGACCGAGGAGCCCAGGTTCGGCAGCCAGGCCTTCCAGATGCCGGTGGAACCGTGGCTGGCCAGGTTCGCCCCGCCCGTCGAGTTGTACTGGGTGACCAGCGAGCCGGAGGGCAGCGAGTACAGGTAGCCGTAGCCGCCGGGCGTGGTGGGCGTGCCGCTGCTGCTGGTGAACAGCACGGTGAAGGCCGAGGGCGCGGGCGCCCCGCTCGGGGCGTAGCAGGCCACCTTGACGTCCAGGCCGGTGCCGACGGTGCCCCAGCCCTGGATCTGGCACCAGGTGCCGGTGCGGTTGACGGCGGTGGCGTGCGCGATCCCGCCGGGGCCGCCGATCAGCGGGAAGTGCACCACGTACCCGCCGGCCGAGACCTGGTCGACCTTCACCGGGTTGCTCGCGGGGGTGGTCCAACTGCCCCACTGCCGGCTCGGGTCGGGGACGTAGCCCGGCGGCGGCGTCGGGTTGTCCAGGTACGCGAAGCCCCACCGGTCGGGCACCGCGGCGTGCGCCGGGGCGGCCGCCGGGACGGCCACCGCGAGCAGGGCGGCCAGCAGGGCCAGCACGATCGGGACGAGGCGGAGCTGCCTGCGTGGGGGCAGGGCGGAGCGGACGGTCATGGGGGTGACTCCAGGGGTGGTGGGGACAGGTGCCGACTGCGTGCGGGGCGTGCGCTGAGAACTCCCGCCCGGGGGCAGGGGCAACGGCCGTCCGGGGACGGTGCGTGCCGCCACCTGGCGGGTCGAACGGTTCGGAGCGGGGAGCCCGACGTCACCCCGGCGGCGCCGGGGTGCGCGGTGGAACCCGGACGCGGTCACTGCAACCCGAGGCGTCCGGTGCTGTCCGATCGGCGCCGGCTGCAACGGCGCCCGGCCGCCCGGGACTTCGGCCCCCGGCGGCGACTCACATGCTAGGAGCGGCGGCCCCCGGCGGCCCAGCCCCCGGAGCCGCCCGGCCCCGGCGGAACCCGGCCGATCCCCGGCCCGCCCCCCGCGCCCCGCGAGCCCCGACCGTCCCCGGTGCCCCACCCGGCCGCCCCACCCGGCCCGCCCGCCGCGCCCGCCCCGCCACCCCCGGCCGGGACGGGCGCGACGTGGCCGGAACCCGGCGCCGGCACCGGCTCATGCGGAGGCCGACTCCTCCGGTTCGCCGAGGACCCCGGCGGCGAGGACGGCGCCGGACCCGCCCCCCGGCGGGTGCCGGACCCGGCGGGGGTATCGTGGCGCGGTGGACTACTTGGTGGAACTCCGGCGCGAACTGGACGAGTTCGGCGCCCTGTTGAACGGCGACCTGACGGCCCCGGTCGAGCACTGCGGGGACTGGACGCTGGCGGACCTGGCCGGGCACATGGGGGCGGGCAACCTGTGGGTGGTCACCGCCGTCCGGGAGAAGCACGGCGACCGCTACGACGAGGGCGCCGCGCCCGCCGACCCGGCCGCGCTCCGGGCCTGGTACGCCGAGTCGGCGGACGCCCTGGTGGAGGCCCTGGCGGTCGATCCCGACACCGAGGCGTGGACGTTCTTCCCGCCGCACACGGTCGGCTTCTGGCGCCGCCGCCGCGCCCAGGAGACCCTGGTGCACCGCTGGGACGCCGCGCACGCCCTCGGCGCGGCGAAGCCGCTCGACCCGGAGCTCGCCGCCGACGGCGTCGCCGAGGTCTTCGAGGTGATGGCGGGCCGGATGGTCTCCCGGGGCGCCGCCACCGCACCCGAACGGGCCGTCCGGCTGACCGCCGCCGACCTCGGCCGGTCCTGGACGTACGGACCCGGCGAGCCGGTCGCCGAGGTCTCCGGCACCGCCGAGGACCTGCTGCTCACCCTGTGGGGCCGCAAGCCGCGCGACACCGGCCAGTTGAGCTGGTCCGGGGACCGCACGGCCGGACTCGACGTGCTGGCCGGGCCGCTGGTGCCCTGAGCCGCCCGCCGCCGCCCGCTCCGCGGTCAGGCGGAGGTCAGCTCCTCCAGCTCCAGCAGCACTTCGGAGGCGGTGACCGGCGCCAGGTCGGCGAAGCGCTCGCCGGACTCGGTCCGGCCCGTCCAGTAGTCGCCCGGCTCGGTGCCGAGCCACACCGTCTCGAAGGTCTGGTCGCCCAGCTCGTTGACCATGCCGACCGCGATGCCCGGCTGCAGCGAGACCACCAGGAACCGGCCGTCCGGCAGCGGCTTGTGGATGCCCCACTCGACGCCCCCGTCCATCGGTGTGCCGCGCTGCCAGCCGCGCGCGGTCAGCCCGAGCACCCGGCCGACCGGCACGGTGTGCTGCTCGAACCGGTGCAGCCGGTGCCCGGCGGCCTCCTCCTCGGTCAACCGGACCACCGGACGGCCCAGTTGGCGGAACGGCTGGACCAGCTCGTAGTCCGCGAACACCTCGCCCCAGGCCGCCGCCGTCTCCGCGTCCAGGTGCAGCGGGTGGACGAGGCGGACGGCGGCGTCGGCGGGCAGTTCGAAGGGCCGGTCGTCGCGGTCGGCGAGGGTGCGGTCCTCGGCGACCCGGAAGGTGTCGGGGCCGGCGGCCCAGAGCAGTCGGCGCACCAGGTGGCCGAGCAGCGGGTGGTGCACCAGCAGGTCGGTGAACTCGGCGGCGGTCCAGGTGCGTTCGGTGACCATCGCGGCTTCGAGGCGGGCGAGCTGGTCGGTGGCCAGGGTGCGGACGTCCTTCTTCAGGGCGGTGTAGCGCTTGCGTTCGGCGGGGGCGAGGGTCTGGTCGTCGCGGGTGCCGACGGCGGGCAGGTCCTTGCGGCGCTTGCCGTCGGCGTCCAGCACGTACGGGCGGAGCTGTTCGTCGAAGCCGACGGTGAACGTCCGGGTGCCGTAGTCGATGACGGTGGTGCCGTCCGGGTCCAGGCCGAGGTCCGGCACCAGGCGGTCGCCCAACTGCTCGGCACTCAGGCCGAGCGCCTCGGCGATCTCGGCGATCCGCTCCTGGGCACGGGACTTGAGCGCCTTGAACTTCACCCGCTGGGCGATGCCGTGCAGGTGGGACAGGGCGGCGTCGGTGCCGATCGCGGCCAGCACGTCCAGGCCCTCCACCGCGCGCTGGTGGGCGCTCTGGCCCGGCCACTCGCGCAGCACCGGGGCCAGCCGACGGGCGGTCCCGTCGTCGCCCAGGCCGCCGAGCCCGTGCAGCGCCCAGCCGTCCCTGGCCGGCATGCCCGCCTGCCGCCACTCCTCGAACACCGCCCAGCCGAACTCGGCCGCCTCCGCCCGCCCCAACTCCTCGACGACCAGGGCCAGGCCCGGGTACGGCTCGCGCACCTTGCTCAGCTGCAGCATCGTCACCAGGTGCCGCACCGCCCGCTGCGGCAGCGCCCCGCCGCCGCCCGCCAACGGCACCTGCGGCAGCACCTCCAGCCGCAGCCAGTCCGGGAGTTCGGGCAGCCGCCCGGGCAGCGCGGTCTCCAGCGGGTCCGAGGCCAGCGCCTCCGCGACCACCGCCGAGGCCGGCTCGCCGTACCGCTCCGCCACCGCCGCCAGCAGCGCCGGCTCCCCCTCCCGTCGCGCGACCGCCCGCAGCGCGTGCTCGGCCGCCGTCCGGGCCCGCCCGGCCTTGCCCGTCGCCGCCGGGACGAGCAGCAGCGCACCCGCCACCCCGTGCCGGGCGAACCACGAACGGGCCACCGGCTGCGCCGACTTGAGCCGCACCAGGACGTCCGCCATCAGGTTCGCCGCGGCCGCGTCCCGCACCGGCAGCAGCACCGCCGCCGCCTCGCTCGGCCGGGCCTGCGCCGCGCCGTGCACCAGCCGCAGCGCGTCCGTGCCGAACCTGGCCAGCAGCGGCGGCAGTTGGTCGGGGGCCTCGGCGAGCGCCCGCGGCTCCAGGGTCTCCAGGAGTGGCGCCACCAGCTCGGCCGGGCCCTGCACCAGCAGCCGAGCCAGGCTCCAACTCTCGCCGGCCTCCCGCGCCTTCCTCAGCTCGGCCCGCCAGTTCGTGCCCGCCGGGTACTGCCAGTAGTGGGCGGTGGCGGCCGCGAACGACGCCGACTCGCCCTCCTCCCACAGCAGTTGCGAACCCTCGTCGGCGGTGGGAGCGGCGGGACCGGTCAGCACCTTCGGCCGGCGGGCGGCGGTGCGCGGCCGCTCCCACGGCGGCGCGGCCAGCAGCGCGGGCAGCGCGGCGGGCGCGGCCTCCGGCAACGGCTCCCGCGCGCCGTCCAGCGACAGCACGAACGCCGAGGTCGCCCCGTCCAGCCGGGGCAACAGCTCCGGTAGCCGCGAACGCAGCTGCGCCACCAGTCCGTTGAGCATCAGCCGGGCCGCGGCCGCGTTCGGCCCGCCGCGCCGCGCGGCCGCCGTCAGCACCCGCAGCGCCCGCACCGGCTGCCGCCCGGCGGCCTCCAGCAGGGCCACCCGGGCGTGCTTGTCGGCGATCCGGTCGACCAGCTCGGTCAGCGTCCCGTCGGTCGGGAACGCGGCCAGGAACCCGGCGTACCACTCGAGGTCGGACGCGTGGCCCTCCGGCGCCGCCCCCTCCCGCACCAGCGGCGCGGCGGCCAGCCCGGCCCCGTCGGCGAGCGTCGCGACCAGCTGGTGCAGCCAGGCGTGCCGCAGCGTCCCGCCCGCGCCCCCGAACCGCGCGACCTGCTCGGCGCTGCCCAGCGCGTACGCCAGCAGCGTCCGCACCAGCGGGTCGGTGGACGCGGCCGGCTCGGCCAGGCAGGCGTCCACCAGCGCGGTCCGCTCCGGCGTCAGGTACGCGGTCACCGCCCGCCGCAGCGGGGTGCCGACCGCCCCGTCCAGCGCCGCCAGCGCGGCCGACCGCACCGGCTCCTCGGCGCCGGCCAGCATCCGGCGGGCGGCGGCCAGCACGCCGAACTCCAGCACGACCGTGTACGCGGAGTCGACCGGCTCCTGCCGGAACCCCACCCCGTTGTTGCGCCACATCATCCGCACCGAGGTGGCCCGCACCTCCAGCATCCGCAGCGCGGCCCGCACGGCGAACTCCGGACCGAACCGCACCACCCAGGAGTCGAACTGCCGGCGCGGCCAGTCGGGGACGTCCCGCGGGGCCAGCACCGTGACCAGCACCGCCGCGCCGACCGGATCGGGCGACCCCGCCAGGTGCGTCCGCACGGCCCGCACCACCTCCGGGTCGCCGTGCTTCGAGGACAGCACCTTCGCCACCGCCCGCTCCTCCTCGGCGAGCAGCCGCTCCTCCCACGCCGCGGCCTCCGCCGCCTCCACCAGCGGCCGCCACGGCCCCGCCGGCACCCCGCCGCCGCGACGCGGCACCACCTGCGCGTGCCACGCCGCGGGCAGCACGAAGACGTCCTCGTCGGGCAGCGGGACGGGCGCGGCGGACGCGGCGGGCGCAACGGGCGCGGCGGGCACCTCGGAAACAGGCGGCTCCGCAGCGGGCGCCTGCGCAGCGGACGCCTGCGCCGCGACGGCCGCGCCCGTCGCCCGGTAGCCCTTGCGCTCCTTCTCCGCGATCAGCTTCGCGAGGTGCGCGGCGGCCGCCGCCGGGTCGGCCAGCTCCTTGGTCCTGAGCTGCCCGGCCGTGCCGAGCCGCCCGTACCGGACGTGCACCGAGGCGCCGTCGGCCGCCGCCTCCCAGAACTTCGCCGAACCGCCGTCGACCAGCTCCCAGCGCCGCACCGTTCCTCCACCGCACTCGACCGCCGCCGCTCGCCGACGACCCGGGCACACCCTAACGAGCGCCCCGGACAGCCGACCGGGTCAGTGCCCGCGCTCGCCGCCGCCGGGCTGGGCGGCCAGGGTCTGGGTGGCGATCACCGCGGCCTGGACGCGGCGCTCCACGCCGAGCTTGGCGAGCAGCCGGGAGATGTGGTTCTTCACGGTCTTCTCGGCCAGGAACACCCGCTCGCCGATCTGCCGGTTGGTGAGGCCCTCGCCGATCAGCGCCAGGATCTCCCGCTCCCGGTCGGTCAGGTGCGGGAACTCCGGCGCGGGCGCCGCGGACTCGCCGCGCATCCGGGCCATCAGCCGGGTCGCCGCGCCGGAGTCGAGCATCGACTGCCCGGAGGCGACCGTGCGGATCGCGGTGACCAGGTCGGTGCCGCTGATCTGCTTGAGCACGTAGCCGGCCGCGCCCGCCATGATCGAGTCGAGCAGCGCCTCCTCGTCGTCGAACGAGGTGAGCATCAGGCAGGCCAGCCGCGGCATCCGCGAGCGCAGCTCCCGGCAGACCGTGACGCCGTCGCCGTCCGGCAGCCGCATGTCGAGCACCGCGACGTCCGGGCGCAGCGCGGGCACCCGGGCCAGCGCCTGCTCGACCGTCCCGGCCTCGCCGACGACCTGCAGGTCGGGTTCCGAGTCCAGCAGGTCGTGCACCCCGCGCCGGACCACCTCGTGGTCGTCCAGCAGGAACACCCTGATCGGTGCCGAACCCTCGGACATGGCAGCAACTCCTCCTCGCAGACCCCTACACCCGGCAGTCTGCCAAACCCCGCCCGCCCGCCGACAGGGCCACCCGCCCCCGGGGCCGCTCCGGACCCGGACCCGACCGGTCCTTGACGTGACCCCGACCGGCCCTTGACGGCTTCCGCCCGGACGTGCTCGGACCGCCGTCGGATCCGGCCGCCTCAGCCCCCGCTCCTCCCGCGACCCCCGTCGCCGTCCGACCAGGGCAGTGCCCGCCCCGACCAGAGCGGTTCGACCCGCCGCCAGGAGCGCCCCCAGGACTCCGCCGCCCGCCGCTCCAGCACCCGCAGCCGCCAGCGCAGCCCGACCGCCCCGCCGCCCGCCACCACCCCGCCCACCAGCAGCCCGAGCAGCGCCCGGTCCACCGCGCGGTACGGGCCGCCGACCGGCGTCGCGGGCAGCAGCCCGGCCGGGGCGAGCCAGCCGGCCGCCGCGCCGGCCACCGAGGCCGCGGCGAGCAGGCAGCACGCCAGGGCGACCGCCCGCCGCCGGGCGCGGTCCACCCCGCGGCGGAGCGGGTTGCGGCGCGCGCCCCGGCCCCACCGGCGGTGCGGCTCCTGACGGCGGTGGAACTGGCGGCGGGTCAGCAGGCGCACGGACGGGCGGCGCGGGTGGGGCACGCGCGGATTCCTCTCCTCGTGCCGCGACCGGCCCCCCGTGGGCGGGCCGCGACGCTGGCAGCGTGTCGAAGCCGATCGGCGCGCGGATAGGGCCGGGCGGGCCCACCCGCGGGGCCGGTGGTCCCGAAACGGACGAACCGGCACGAATCGCGGCCGCCAGGCAAACCGCCCCCCAACGTCCGCCCAAGGGCGCGTCAACGCCCCGGGACCGCCGCCCCGTCGGGCCCGTGGGTGCGGTTACGCTCCAGCCTGCCCCGGGCGGCGGCGGACGTGACCTACATTGACGTGGGAGTTCCCCCGGCGGGCCGGAGCGTCCGGCGTCCCGGGGCGCCCCCACCCCGACAGGAGCAGGCACCGTGGTCGATCCCGCCCCCGCGGACGGAGGGACGGCGCGGCAACGGCTGCGCGCCTGGCTGCTGGAAGGCCTGTCCGACATGGCCAAGCAGCACCCCGGACCGCACGCCCAGGCCACCGACCAGCAGCACGGCCAGCGCTGGTGGAAGGTGATGTGCCTGACCGGCCTGGACTACTTCTCCACGCTCGGCTACCAGCCCGGCATCGCCGCCCTCGCGGCCGGCCTGCTCTCCCCGGTCGCCACCGTCGTGCTGGTGCTGGTCACCCTGTTCGGCGCGCTGCCGGTCTACCGCCGGGTCGCCCGGGAGAGCCCGCACGGCGAGGGCTCGATCGCCATGCTGGAACGCCTGCTGTCGTTCTGGAAGGGCAAGCTGTTCGTCCTCGCCCTGCTCGGCTTCGCCGCCACCGACTTCCTGATCACCATCACGCTCTCCGCCGCCGACGCCACCGCCCACCTGGTCGAGAACCCGCACCTGACCGGCGCGCTCGGCGGCCACCAGGTGCTGATCACGCTGGTGCTGGTGGCCGGGCTCGGCGCGGTCTTCCTGAAGGGCTTCAGCGAGGCGATCGGCGTGGCGATCGTCCTGGTCGCGGTCTACCTGACGCTGAACGTGGTGGTGGTCGCCGTCGGCCTGTGGCACGTGGCCACCGCGCCGTCCCTGATCACCGACTGGACGCACGCGCTGAGCGTCGAGCACGGCAACCCGGTCGCGATGATCGGCGTCGCCCTGGTGGTCTTCCCCAAGCTCGCGCTCGGCCTGTCCGGCTTCGAGACCGGCGTCGCCGTCATGCCGCACATCGAGGGCGACCCGGGCGACACCGAGCAGCACCCCGCCGGACGCGTCCGCGGCGCCCGCAAGCTGCTCACCACCGCCGCCGTGATCATGAGCTGCTTCCTGATCGCCACCAGCTTCCTCACCACCCTGCTGATCCCCGCCGAGGACTTCGAGCCCGGCGGTCCCGCCAACGGCCGCGCCCTCGCCTACCTGGCCCACCACTACCTCGGCAGCGCGTTCGGCTCGGTCTACGACCTCTCCACCATCGCCATCCTGTGGTTCGCCGGCGCCTCCGCGATGGCGGGCCTGCTCAACCTGATGCCCCGCTACCTGCCCCGCTACGGCATGGCCCCGCACTGGGCCCGCGCGGTGCGCCCGATGGTGCTGGTGCTCACCGCGATCGCCTTCCTGGTCACCTGGCTGTTCGACGCGGACGTCGACAAGCAGGGCGGCGCGTACGCCACCGGCGTCCTGGTGCTGATCACCTCCGCCGCGATCGCCGTCACCATCGCCGCCCGGGCCGCCCGCCAGCGCGGTTGGACGGTCGGCTTCGCGGTGATCGCCGCGGTCTTCCTCTACACCACCGCGGTCAACATCGCCGAACGCCCGGACGGCGTGAAGATCGGCGCCTGCTTCATCGCCGGCATCGTGCTGGTCTCGCTCGCCTCCCGGCTGGCCCGCGCCTTCGAGCTCCGGGTCACCGACGTCCACCTGGACGAGGTCGCGGAACGCTTCGTCCGCGACACCGCGCACCGCACGATCCGCCTGATCGCCAACGAGCCGGCCGGCCGCGACCTCGCCGAGTACCGCGACAAGGTGCACCAGATCCGCGCCGACAACGACATCCCGGTCGAGGACGACCTGGTCTTCGTCGAGGTCACCGTCCTCGACGCCTCCGACTTCGAGGCCGAACTGCACGTGCGCGGCGAGGTGCTGCACGACCGCTACCGGGTGCTGACCCTCGAACACTCCAGCATCCCCAACGCGCTCGCCGCGATACTGCTGCACGTGCGCGACACCACCGGCCAGCTCCCGCACATCTACTTCGAGTGGACCGAGGGCAGCCCGTTCGCCCAGTTCCTGCGCTTCTTCCTGTTCGGGCAGGGCGAGGTCGCCCCGGTCACCCGCGAGGTGCTGCGCGAGGCCGAACCCGACCGGGCCCGCCGCCCCCGCGTCCACGTCGGCTGACCGGGCCCGCCCCGCCGCGCCGCCGGGGTTCGGGCGTCAGGACCCGTCCGGCGCCCAGGCCCCGACGCCGAGCCTCCCGGTGGTCCCCAGGTCCAGCTCCGGCGTCACCACCACCGGCGCCGCGCCCGCCGCCGCCCGCACCCGCACGTACGGGGCGTTCACCGGATCGGACCCGAGGTCCGTCGTGTTGCGCCAGACCAGTGCCGAGGACGCCGTGCCGCCCGGCGGCACGGTGAAGCGGCGCGGCGGCGCGTCCGCGCCGGTGCCGGTGGTGATCGCCGAGCCGCCCTTCAGCACCTGCACCGACTCCACCGGCGCGTGCGCCTCGTCCAGGAGCTGGAGCTGCGGGTAGCCGTCCAGCACCACGTCCTTCGCCCCGCAGTTCTCCAGGTGCAGGCCGACCACCCGCAGCCCCATCGCCGCGTCGCCCTCGTCCGCGTACACCCGCACTCCGGACGCCGGGCACGCCCCGCCCCGCGACGGCGCCTCGGCGGTCGGGACGCTGCGCACCCGCGCGACCTTCACCCCCGGAGCGGCCGCCCGGGACCTGGCGGGCGCGGCCGAGACGGGCGGCAGCGTGGCGGGCGACGACGGACGGCCGGTGCCGGCCCGGTCGGGGCCCGCCGGGGTCACGGGCGGGTCCGCCGGCGCGGTCGCCGGGCCGGACGGGAGGGTGCCGAACGGCCGTTCCGGCTGCGGGGCGCCGCCCGACAGCACCACCCGGCCGGTCACGGTCGCGCCCGGCGGCACCGCCGGCCGGACGTCCGTCGGGTCGGACGACAGCCGCTCCCCGCTGCCCGACCAGCTGAACAGCACCGTCAGGTCGGCCGCCTCGGTGCTCCGGTTGGTCACCTCGTACTCCAGGCAGTCCGCGCTCACCGAGAGGATCCGCACCCCGTCCCGGCTCCACCCGTCCGGCCGCACCGTCGGCGCCGCCCCGCAGGAGCCCGCCCGCTCCGACGGGTCGGGCCGCCCCGGGGCGACCGCCGAGGCGCAGCCGCCCGCCAGCCCCGCCGCCACCACGACGCCCGCACCCACCCGAACCGCCCGCATCCGCATCATCCGGAGAGTCGACCACGAACCGACCCGCCCGGCTGTGACCCGCGTCACCCGGCGTGCAACAGCCCTGCAACGTTCGCCGGTCGACACCCCGTCAGGCCCGGTCGGGCCCGGTCGGGCCCGGTCGACACCCCGTCAGGCCCGCGCCACCGGCACGCCGTCGGCCCGCCCGGCCGGCAGCGCCGCGACCTGGGCGGCGCAGCGCCGCCCGCTCCATCGCCTGCCGGGTCATGCCCGCCACGTGCGGGGTCGACAGGTCACCCGGCACGCCGACGAACAGCGGCGAGGCGAACGCGGCGTGCTCGTGGGCGAAGGTGTCGACGGCCGCGCCCGCCGGCGGGTGCGCCGGGCCGCAGCAGCGCCAACTCCCGGGCGCAGATCAGTCCGTGGGTCTCCGGCGTCAGCGGCAGGTGCAGCGACAGCACGTCGCTGCCCGCCACCGGCTGATCCGGCTCCGCCACGCGCTCGCCCCCGCTGACGGGGGCCGGAGTTCGCGACCAGCCCAGCACCCGGGTGCCGAGCGCCGCCGCCCGGGCCGCCAGCGCGCAGCCGATCCGCCCGAGCCCCGCGATCCCGAAGGTCGGCTCGGACGGTGCGCGGGACGGCCCGCCGGAGAGCCAACGCCCTTCGTGGCAGGCCGCATCGAGCGTCACCAGCTGCCGGGACGGCGCCGGCGCCTGGGCCGGCGCGAACTCGGCGACCGCGTCCGCGTTCGAGCCCGGCGTCTGCGTCACCGCCACCCCGAGCCGGGCGGCGGCCTCCCGGCGCTGGGCCGACCACCCGCAGCGGCCGGCCCAGCGCGGGGGAGGCCGCCGCCGCCAGGAACACCGCCCGCGGCGGCATCCCGCCCCGGGACTTCACCGCGTGGTGCCCCCGCCCGTCCCGGCCGAACTCCGCCTCCAGCACGCCGGGTTCGAACGCGTCGAAGTCCGCGAACGCGATCGGGCCCGCCCAGGCGGCCCGCACCGAGGCCGGCTCCGCGACCCGCCGCAGGTTCAGCGTGACCGACAGCCCGAGGCCCAGGTACCGTCCGAGCTCGCGCTCCAGCAACTCCCCGGGCGCGGCGTCCAGCAGCAGGACCCGGGCCGGGCCGGTCCGTCCCCGTTCAGAACGGCAGCGAGTGCAGCCGGACCGCCCCGCCCTCCGGCCAGCGCGCCCCCGGGACCAGCCCGGTCCACATCGCGCCCAGCGGCACCGGGGCGGGCCCGTCCGGCTGGTCGGCCGTCACCGGGTCGGGCAGCGGCGTCCACCCGAGCCGGGCGTACAGCGGCGCCCGGTCCGGCAGGCAGAACAGCAGCGCGAACTCCAGCCCGTCGGCCCGCGCCGCGTCCAGCGCCGCCGTCACCACCGCCCGGGCCAGCCCGTGCCCGCGCCGGTGCGGCGAGACCAGCACCCCGCCGACCCCCGCCACCTCGAACCGCCGCCCGCCCGCCTCGACCGGCGCCACCACGAACCCGGCGTGCGCCACCAGCCGTCCCGCCAGGTGCACCCCGAAGTGCCGGTCCTTGGGCCGCCAGGTGACCCCGGCCGCCGTCACCCCGAACGGGTCCGCCGCCTCGCCCAACTCCTGCAGCGCGGGCCAACCGCCCCACTCGGCCAGCTCGGTGGCGGCCGTGAACTCCTGCCGTCGCTCCGTCATCGCTCCCGTCCTGTCGTCCTGTCGTCCTGTCGTCCTGTCGCCCCGTCGCCCCGTCGTCCCAGGCCGCTCAGGCGCAGGCGCCGCAGCAGGAGAGGCACTCGCAGGCCGTTCCGCACCCGCTGCAGCAGCCGCCGTCGTCGCAGGTGCCGCCGCAGTTGCGGTCGCAGAAGCTCTCCCGGCGCTTCCGGGTGAACGGGTGGTCGTGCTCGCAGCACAGCAACTGGCAGGTGCAGGCCATGGTGACCCAGGCCAGGCACCCCATGACCGGTCCGCGCGGCGGCTTCTGCGGCTTCTCGCCCTTCGGCGACCACTGCGGCCCGCCGGAGCCACCGGACCCGCCGGAGCCCCCCGAACCGCCGTGGCCGCCCGGGACACCGGGGAGGTCGTACCCCTCCGGGGCGCCGAAGACGCCGAGCGGTCCCTGCCCGGGAACGCCCTGGCCGCCGGAGCCCGCACCCGCGCCCGGGCCGTAGCCGCCGTCGGACAGCGAGGCGGTGGCGCCCGCGCTCCGGGCGGCGCAGGACCCGTGGTGGTGCTGCCGCCCGAAGACGCGGTCGACGGCTTCGCCGGTTTCGTGGGCGAGGAGGAGGTGGGCGAGGGCGCGGTCGGTGAACTCGACTTCCTTGAGGGCGAGTCGGATGCCGTGGACGGCGTCGCGGCAGAGGCGTTCGGCTTCCTGCGGGGTGGTGCCGGTGGCGGTCAGCGGGTTCCAGTGGCCGTGGGTGTCGTCGTCGTAGCGGTCCTCGGCGGCGTCCAGGAGGTGGGCGAGGCGTCCGAAGAGGCGGCCGGCCTCGGCGAGGGCGTCGGCGTTGCGGGGACGGCCGGCCAGGACGGCGGTGTGGGCGAACGCGGCGGCGGTGGCCTCTTCGGTGGGCGCGGTCGCGAGCAGGAGCGGACCACCGGCGGTGACGGCCGATTCGGCGGCCTGCTGCCGGTCGGCGGCGGCGAGCAGGACGGCGGTGTCGAAGCCGACGGCGGCGGCGCTGTCGGCGCTCTGCCGGTCCCAGCGCCGGGTGACCCGGCGGGCCCCGGCGGCGACGGGTCGGCGGGCGAAGACGCCGTCGCCGTCCAGGACGTGGTCGCGGACCTTCACCGACGCCAGCGCCAGCGACACCGCCGCCGCCAGCCGGGCGCCCTCACCCCGCGCCACCGACGCGCTGCGCATCCCGCGCAACGGGCACGGCCCGGCCGTGCGCCGAGCGGAGTCGTCCCGCACCGACTGGGCCTCGACCAGCACCGAGATCACCAGGCCGTCGTAGTTGGTGGCGGTCCGCGCCAACTGCCCGTGGTCGTCCCGCAACGCCAGGCACAACCCGCACAGGTGCGCCATCCAGGAAGCGCGCATCCGCTCCGACAGCCGGTGCCGACACGGCCTGATGATTCCGAACACGCCCCACCCCTCTTGCCATGATCCGTCGTCATCCTACGGACGCGGTGGCGGTCGGCGGGGTTCCCGGTTCCGGGCTCAGGCGGCGGAGTCGCCGTCCGGCCCGCCGGTGTACAGCGGGCCGGCGGGGGAGGAGAGCCGCCAGGGGTGGGCCGGGCCGCCGGGAGCGGGGTCGGGGGCGACGGCCAGGACGTGGCCGCTGTCGAAGGAGAGCTGCAGGCCGCCCGCCGGGGTGACGGCCGTCGCGGTGACGACGGCGCCCGCGAGCCGTTCCAGGGCCCCGGTGGGGGAGAGGCCGAGGGCGGGGTAGAAGTGGTCGACCGCGGTGCCGTGGCGCAGCCGGAAGTCGTTCTCGACGGTCAGCCGCAGCCCGCCGTCGAGGTCGAGCACCAGCCGGTTGCCGCCGCCGAGCGACCGCACCGCGCGGCCCTCCAGTTCGGATCCGAGCGATCCCGCCACCCCGCACCTCCCGTCCGCCGCGCCGTGCCGCGCGCGCCCACCGTCCCGACCTGCCCATTCATACCCGGCCCGGGCGTCGGAACCCGCCGCGAACCGCCGCCCGAGCCGTCCGGGCGGCCCGGACGACCCGAGCGGTCCGAGCAGCCCGGACCGGCCCGACGGCTACGGGCGGGCCGGGGCGCCGTTCAGCAGTTCCGCCGGTCCGGCGGTCGGTGGCAGCGCGCGCACCGCCAGGGCTGCGGCCAGCCGCCGGGCGGCGGGGGGCAGCAGCGCCGCTGCGGCCTCCCGCGGGGTGAACAGGCGCCACTCGGCGATCTCCTCCTCCTGGACGCGGACGGCCGCCAAGCGTCCGGGGTCGAGCGTCCCGCCGTCGTAGGCCAGGACCAGGTGCGGCGGGTCCCACGGGTGGTCGGTCACCCAGTCGACGGCCAGCAGCCGGCCCGGTTCGCGGTCCAGCCCCAGCTCCTCCAGGGTCTCCCGGCGGGCCCCGGCCCGGGGCAGCTCCCGGTCGGCCTCGACCGACCCGCCGGGCTGCACCCACCGCGACAGGCCCCGCCACGGGTGCAGGCGCACCAGCAGCACCCGCCCGTCCGGGTCGGTGAACAGCAGCCGGGCCTTGGCCCGGATCCGGGGACGGCTCGCGTAGTACTCCTGCTTGCCCATCGGCGGTGCCGGCGTGGCCCGCCCGGCGCCCGGTGGCAGCAGCCCGTCCAGCGCGGCCGCGCCGAGGTACGGGGGCGCGGGCCGGGGCGGCAGGTGCAGGGCGGAGTGGCCGACGGGGAGGCCGTCCGCGAGTTCCAGCGGGGCGGCCGAGCGCGGCGCCAGCACGCAGGCGCCCATCCGGCGCGACAGCAGCGGCGGCACGGCCGACAGCAGCAGCTCCGGCGGCAGGTGCACCATCGCGTCCAGCTCGGCGGCCTCCAGCCGGACGGCGGCCAGCTGCTCGGCGGTCAGCGGGTCGGCCCAGTACAGGAACGCGGCGATCGGCGGCCGGTCGTGGTCCCGCGACCAGTCCAGGCAGGCGAGTTCGCGCAGCACGGGCGTGATCCCCAGCTCCTCGCGGATCTCCCGGACGGCGGTGTGCCGGGGCGAGGCGTCGGTCGGCTCCCAGCCGCCGCCCGGCACCGCGACGGGGTGCTTGGTCCGGTACGAGGTGCGCACCACCAGCACCCGCCCGTCCTCGTCCGGGAACAGCACCCCCGCCGCCGCCATGATCTCCCGCCCGTCCACCGCAACCCCCTCGTCCGTCCGCTCCGCACCCGTCCAGCATGCCCGCCGCGCCGCCACCGCCACGCACCGGGAACGGGACCGGGGCCGGACGGCGACGGGCCCGTGACACCGACCTGTCGGTCTGTCACGGGCCCGCCCCGACGGCCGTCAGGCGTTGACCGGAGCCTCCAGCAACTGCGCGTACGGCGCCAGCTTGCGGATCGACTCGATGTTCTTCAGGCACTGCTCGCGGGACTCCTCCGGCTCACCGGTCACCACGACCGAACCGTTGCTCGCCTTCAGGCGGAAGCGGTGGTTGCCCGACTCGTCCACGTACAGCTCGAACTTCCCAGCCATGGAAACGCACACCTCTCGTTCGGGTAGCCCCCCGGCAGTCAACGTAGGCTCAACTGCCCTTGCACGCCTCCCGGGTGTGCCGTTCGAGTGTCCGGCCGGACTGGTGGCCGGGAGCGGGCGCCTCGATGGCCGGGCCCTCGCCTCCGGTGGCGAAACCGCTGGAAGCCACCGAGCCGAGCACCGTGCCGACCGTGCACCCGATCGTGCGGGGCGTCCTGCGCGGGTGGAGGGGGACCGGGGCGCGCCGAGGGGTGCGCGCCCTGTGCGGCGGCCGTGCGCTGTCCGCGAAACGAAGGATCCGCGGCCGCCGACACTCCTACGGGTGACCTGTGCTGCCGGGCGGGCGGGCGGAGGCAGTACGTTGCCCGGATCGGACGGTCCCCGTGCGGGCGGGGCCGGTGGGGAACCGCGGTGCGGGGACGGGGCGGTCGAATTGGCGGGGCCGGGTTTCGCACCGCTGGAGCGGTCCGCGTACCGGACCGGGGGCCCGCAGGAAGTGCGCGCGTTCGTGCAGGGCGCGTACCTCGGCCACCGTCCGGTGTCCCGGCAGCCGAAGCGGTGCGGGTGCGAGGTGGAGCATGTCGGCGCGGACGGACCGCGGGTGGACCGGACGGCGCGGAAGCGGGTGCCCGGCCGGGTCCGGACGAAGCCGCTGCCGGTTGCCACGCCCCTGGCGCCCCGGCCCGGCACCCTCGGCACGTCTGCTCCGCGCGGTCGGCACTCCCTGCTCCGCAAGGGCAAGGGTCAGAGCGTCCGCTGCCCGCGCGCCGAGGGCTGGCAGGACACCCGGGACGACGTGGGACCGGCGATCGCCGTCCTGCCCCACGAGGTGCTGGAGCGCGTCGCCTCCGAACAGGCGGGCACCGACCCGCGGCGGCTGCGCTTCACCGCGGTGCGCGCCCTGCCCCCGGCCGTCCACCCGCGCCTCGCAGGGGCCCACCTGGAACTCACCGCCGCCGCTCCCACGGCCCCGGCCGGGCGGCGGCGGCAGATCACGCCTACCGCGGCCGCCCGGGACTTCCCCCGGCCCGGCCGCTTCGCCGCCCCGTACCGCACGCACTACCGCCGGGGCACCCGAGACACCCCCACCCCCTAGAGAAGAGGCGGAAACCCGTGTCCGCACCCATGGCCCCCGGCCGACAGGACCCGACACGAAACGCCCTGACCACCACCGACCCCGACCACTGGGCCCGCTCCGCCCGCTCCGCCTTCCGCACCACCCTGCGCCTCACCACCCGGGCCCGCCGCACCGACGGGCCGCCGTCCGCCGGCCTGTTGGGCCTGGAGCACACCGACGCCGGAGCCTTCGACGTGTGCGAGACGCACCTGCCGGGCCACTGGCTGCTCGAAGGCGCACCCGACCGCCTGGTCGTCACCGAAGTCCTCGAAGGCCGTGCCCACCGCCTCGTCTCCGCCCAGGGCGGGGAGGGGAGGGGCCCCTGCGCCGCGGGGGACGTGGTGCTGTCCGCCGTCCCCGGCACCCCGTTCGTCCACCACACCCGGGACCTGCGCGCCCGCTCCTTCGTCCTGCCGATGCCCCTGCTGCACCATGCCGCCCGCGACAGCGCCAACCCGGGTCCGCTGGTCTTCCACGCCCGCCGCGCCGACGCCGGCACGGTCGGCCTGCACTGGCGCGTCACCACCGACTACCTCACCGGCCTCCTGCGGGCCGGGCCCGGCCTCCTCACCGACCGCCTCACGACGAGCGCGGGCCACCTCCTGGCCGCCACCGTGCTGGCCCTCTTCCCCAACACCCACACCCACACCCACACCGTCCCCGGCAGCACGCGGCAGCCGCGACTGCCCCCGTCCGTGCGCCGCGCGGCCGCGTTCATCGAGCGGCACGCCGGCGAGCCGATCACCCTCGCCGAGATCGCCGCCCACGTCCACCTCACTCCCCGTGCCCTGCAGTACGCCTTCCGCCACCACCTCGACACCACCCCCCTCGCCCACCTGCGCGACGTACGGCTGCACCGCGCCCACCTCGAACTCCTCGACGCCGACCCCCACAGCGACACCGTCCGCCGCATCGCCGCCCGCTGGGGCTTCTCCCACCCCAGCCGCTTCTCCGCCCGCTACCACGCCGCCTACCACTGCCGACCGAGCACCACCCTGGAGGCATGACCCCGGCCGCCCGCCGCCCGCCACTCGCCTCCGGGCGGCGGGCGGCGGGCGGCGGGTGGGTGGCGGATCAGTGCCGCCCGGCCGCGAGGGTCAGCAGTCCGCAGACGGCGCCGGTGGCCAGCAGGGCGACGAGCACGCAGCGGCGGCGCAGGCCGCGGTAGCGGTCCCGGTACTGCGTCCGCAGGCGGTCCCGCTCCTCCCGGAACTGTTCGAGCCGTTGGCGGGTGGCGGCCGTGTGGAGGCGGGTGAAGTGGGCCTCCACGTCGGCGCGCTGGCCGTCCGTGAGCCACGGCAGCAGTTCGGTGAAGTCCCTGGCCGCTCGGCGGGCCAGTCGGCTCTGGGACTGCCAGTACAGGTAGCCCTCGAGTTCGCGCAGGCCCGCCTCCGTGTCGGGTGTGGCTTCGGCGGGCAGGCGCCGCGTCCTGCCGGTGGCGGGTCGGTCACTCATCGCTGCGTGTTCTCCCCGCTGGGGATGCCTTGGTGGGCGGCGTCCTGGAGTTCGTCGGGGATCTCGGGGTGGTGCAGGTTGAAGGCCGGGGACTCGGAGCGGATCCGCGGCAGGGTGGTGAAGTTGTGCCGCGGCGGCGGGCAGGAGGTCGCCCACTCCAGCGAGCGGCCGTAGCCCCACGGGTCGTCGACCTCGACCTTCTCGCCGTACTTGGCGGTCTTCCAGACGTTGTACAGGAACGGCAGGATCGACAGGCCGAGCAGGAACGAGCCGATGGTGGAGAGGGTGTTCAGCGTGGTGAAGCCGTCCGAGGCCAGGTAGTCGGCGTAGCGGCGGGGCATGCCCTCGGCGCCCAGCCAGTGCTGGACCAGGAAGGTGGTGTGGAAGCCGACGAACAGCGTCCAGAAGCAGATCTTGCCGAGGCGCTCGTCCAGCATCCGCCCGGTGAACTTGGGCCACCAGAAGTGGAAGCCGGCGAACATCGCGAAGACGACGGTGCCGAACACCACGTAGTGGAAGTGGGCGACGACGAAGTACGAGTCCGAGACGTGGAAGTCGATCGGCGGGGAGGCCAGCAGCACGCCGGTCAGGCCGCCGAACAGGAAGGTCACCAGGAAGCCGATCGACCACAGCATGGGCGTCTCGAAGGAGAGGGACCCCTTCCACATGGTGCCGATCCAGTTGAAGAACTTCACGCCGGTCGGCACCGCGATCAGGAAGGTCATGAAGGAGAAGAACGGCAGCAGCACCTGCCCGGTGACGAACATGTGGTGCGCCCAGACGGTGACCGAGAGGCCGGCGATGGCGATGGTGGCGGCGATCAGGCCGGAGTAGCCGAACATCGGCTTGCGGGAGAAGACCGGCAGGATCTCGGAGACGATGCCGAAGAACGGCAGCGCGATGATGTACACCTCGGGGTGGCCGAAGAACCAGAACAGGTGCTGCCACAGGATCGGGCCGCCGTTGGCCGGGTCGAAGACGTGCGCGCCGAACTTGCGGTCCACCTCCAGGGCGAACAGCGCGGCCGCCAGGACCGGGAAGGCCAGCAGGACCAGGACCGAGGTCAGCAGCACGTTCCAGGTGAAGATCGACATCCGGAACATCGTCATGCCGGGCGCGCGCATGCAGATGATCGTGGTGATGAAGTTGACCGCGCCGAGGATGGTGCCGAAGCCGGAGAAGGCCAGGCCCATCACCCACATGTCGCCGCTGATCCACGGGCTGTGGTCGGGGCCGGACAGCGGCGTGTAGGCGAACCAGCCGAAGTCGGCGGCCCCGTTCGGGGTGAGGAAGCCCGCCACCGCGATCAGCGAGCCGAACAGGTACAGCCAGTAGGCGAACATGTTCAGGCGCGGGAAGGCGACGTCGGGGGCGCCGATCTGGAGCGGCATGATCCAGTTGGTGAAGCCCGCGAACAGCGGGGTGGCGAACATCAGCAGCATGATCGTGCCGTGCATGGTGAACGCCTGGTTGAACTGCTCGTTCGACAGGATCTGGGTGCCCGGGCGGGCCAGCTCGGCCCGCATCACCAGCGCCAGCACCCCGCCGACCAGGAAGAAGGCGAACGACGTGCCGAGGTAGAGGCTGCCGATCGTCTTGTGGTCGGTGGTGGTGATCCAGCGGATGATCGCGTGCCCGGGGCGGGCGGCCCGCGGCGTCGCGGGGGAGGGGGTGGACGGCGGGCGGCCGCCGGTCAGGACGGTCAAGGGAACTCCTCGTCAGGGGTCAACCCGCCACCTCTACCAGTGCCTCCGCGCGCGTCCCCCGGTCGCACACCGGCGCTGCGGCCGGCCCTCGCGCAACGGGTCGAAGTCTTCGTTTCCCGGACAGTCGGCGGGCGGACGACGAGGCGTGACCCGCAGCGACCTGGGCAGCCGCCCCTCCGGAAGGGTTCCGCAGCCGGAAGGAGGAACCAGGTGACGACCGCACGCGAGAACACGGGCGCAGGCGCCGAGCACGCCGGTGAGCAGGAGTCCGTCCCGCGGACCCCCACCGGGCGCGCCGCCCCCGGGCCGTCGGCGGGCACCGGCCCGGACGCCCCCGCCCGGACGGGGCGGCGGCCGCACGGAAGCGCTCCCCGCCCCGTGACGTCCTTTCCCCATCCCGACATCACCAGCCTGGACGCCCTCGCCGACTTCCTGCGCGCCCACCAGGACGAGCGGCTGTACGTGCGCTGGTCCCGCGGTCCCGAGACCGACCTCGCGCACGAAGGCGGCAGCCTGGACGAGCTGACCCGGGAGGCCCTGCCCGGCCTGTCCGTCAACTCCCTCTCCGCCGAGGACTGGTGGCAGGGACGCCCGCTGCGCCTGTGGGCCGCCCGCCGCCTGTACGACTACTCCCACCTGCGGCGCGACAAGGCACCCGGCGTCCACCCGTGGATCCTCACCGGTACCGAGACCGCCCGCGGACCGGACAACGAACCCCTCCTCACCGGCGCCCGCCCGCTGGCCCGCATCAGCGAGGACGTCATCGCCGAGGCCGACGAGGAGATCGCCCGCCAGGCGGGCCGCTGGGGACCCATGCGCCGGGACGGGGCCCGGTGACACCCGGGTGGGGACGCGAAGCACACCGGAGAACACCCGCGCCGCCCGCGGAAGGGCGGGGCGGGCCCGCACCCCGACGACACGAGAGGCGGACACGTCCGTGACCACAGGACCCGACAGCCACCGCATGCTCACCATCTACCTGAACGACCACCTGGCCGGCGCCGAGGCCGGTACCGGGCGGGCCCGCCGGCTCGCCGACGCGCGTTCCGAACGCGAGGAGGGGCGGGTCCTGCGGCAACTGGCCGCCGACATCGCCGCCGACCTGACCTCCCTGCGCCGGGTGATGCGGGAACTCGGCGTCCCCGAACGCCGCGCCTACGCCTGGATCGGACGCGCGGGCGAACTGGCCGGCCTGCTCAAACCGAACGGCACCCTGCTGCGCCGCTCACCGCTCACCGACCTGGTCGAACTGGAAGCCCTCCGCCTCGGCGTCCTGGGCAAGCGCCAGCTCTGGGCCGCCCTGGCCGCCCGCTTCGGCGACGACCCCCGTCTCGACCGGGCCCGGCTCGACGAACTCGCCGACCGGGCCGACCGGCAGGCCGACCTGCTGGAGGAGCTGCGCCTGCGCGCCGCCGGAGTGCTGACCGCCCGGCCGTGACCGGGCGGGCAGCACGGCCGTCGACGTCCGGCCCGGCCGGGCGCACCCGGGTGACGGCCCGCCCGGCCGGACCGGTGCGGCTCCGGACCGGGGGCGGGGCCCGGCGCGGCGGGTGCGGGTGCCTCAGCCGGCCAGGAACTCCAGCAGCGCCCGGTTCCACTCCGCGGCGTGGCTCACGTGGACGCCGTGCGGGCCGCCCGTGACCAGGTGGACCCGGCTGTCGGGCAGCGCCGCGCGCATGCGGGCGCCGGAGCCCTCGAACGGGACGGTGGCGTCGCTGTCGCCGTGCAGCACCAGCGTCGGCAGCGGTCCGAACTTCTCCAGGTCGGCACGGAAGTCGGTGGTGCCGAAGATCGTCAGGCACTCCAGGGCGGCCTTCGCGTCCGCCTGGTCGCACAGGGCGCGGACCTCGCGGAGCTGTTGCTCGGTGACCGTCGGCTCGGCGTTCGCCGAGAAGAGGTCCCGCACGAACCCGTCGTAGAAGGCGTCCTGGTCCTCGGCGAGCGAAGCGGCCATCCCGGCCGCCTCCTCCTCGGTCAGCGGGCCCCGCGGGTTGTCGGGGGTCCGCAGCATGAAGGGCGTCACGGCGGAGGCGAGCACGACGCTCCGCAGCCGCTCCGTGCCGTACGAGGAGACGTAGCGCGCCACCTCGCCGCCGCCCATCGAGAAGCCGACCAGCGTGGCGTCGCGCAGGTCCAGCTCGGTGAGCAGGGCGTTCAGGTCGTCGGCCAGGGTGTCGTACGCGTAGCCCAGGAAGGGCTTGTCGCTGCGACCGAACCCCCGGCGGTCGTAGGTGACGACCCGGTACCCGGCCTCGGCGAGGGCCGGCACCTGGTACTTCCACGACTCGCCCGACAGCGGCCAACCGTGGATCAGGACGACCGGACGGCCCGGCCCGCCGGTGTCGTCCACGTGTAGCGCGGTGTCGCGGAACAGCCCGTGGTGAGCGGTGATCTCGGACATGTGTGCCTCCTCCAGAACCCGAACGCGGCGGGGAAACCGCGACTACCCGCACTGCGCCGTCCGACGCGGCCTCCGCCCACCATCCACCCGAACGCGAGGCCCGGCGGTTCTCCCACGCGCCGCGGATTTCGTTTTCCGTCCAGGGCTCTTCGCGAACACGGCATGTCCGCAAACGGATTCGAATTCCTTCCAGCCATAGCGTGCTGGGGGAGCCAGGCGCCGGGACGGCGCCCGTCGCACACCGGAGGAGGAGCGCCATGAGCGAGTCGGGGCCGAAGAAGAAGATCACCGAGAGGGTGAAGGAGGTCGTGGAGGCGGTGGTCCCCGACCACCGCCCGGAGGTGCCGGGGGCACCGGGGGCCGCGCCCGCCGAACTGGCGGAGCCCACCGAACCGCGCGAGCCGTTGCCGCCCAAGCCCGACCAGGGCCCGCCCGCGCCGGTGTCGGCCACCGGTCGCGCGGCCGGCGGGACGGGCGTGGTGCGGGCGCAGGCCGGCGCGTTCCTGACGAGTGCGCAGGGCACCCGGCTGCCGGACTCCGACCACTCGCTGAAGGCCGGACCGCGCGGCCCGGTCCTGCTCCAGGACCACCACCTGCGGGAGAAGATCACCCACTTCGACCACGAGCGGATCCCCGAGCGCGTCGTGCACGCCCGGGGCGCCGCTGCGCACGGCGTGTTCGAGGGCTACGGCACGGCCGGCGGCGTGTGCAAGGCGGCGTTCCTGGGGGAGGGCGTCCAGACGCCGGTGTTCGTCCGCTTCTCCACCGTGCTGGGCTCGCGCGGCTCGGCGGACACCGTGCGCGACACCCGCGGCTTCGCGACCAAGTTCTACACCGACGAGGGCGTGTTCGACCTGGTCGGCAACAACATCCCGGTGTTCTTCATCCAGGACGCGATCAAGTTCCCGGACGTCATCCACGCGGGCAAGCCGCACGCCGACCGGGAGATCCCGCAGGCGCAGTCCGCCCACGACACCTTCTGGGACTTCGTCTCGCTGCACACCGAGGCCACCCACCACACGCTGTGGAACATGTCCGACCGGGGCATCCCGCGCTCCTACCGGATGATGGAGGGCTTCGGCGTCCACACCTTCCGCCTGGTGAACGCGGAGGGCGGTACGAGTCTGGTCAAGTGGCACTGGAAGCCCAAGCTCGGCGTCCACTCCCTGGTGTGGGAGGAGGCGCAGCTGATCGCGGGCGCGGACCCCGACTTCCACCGCCGCGACCTGTACGACGCCATCGAGGCCGGCGCTTTCCCGCAGTGGGAGCTGGGCATCCAGGTCTTCCCGGACACCCCCGAGCAGACCTTCGAGGGCATCGACCTGCTCGACCCCACCAAGATCGTGCCCGAGGAGCTGGCCCCGGTGCAGCCCGTGGGGCTGCTGACCCTGAACGCGAACCCGACGAACTTCTTCGCCGAGGTCGAGCAGGTCGCCTTCCACGTCGGGCACCTGGTGCCCGGCATCGACGTCACCGACGACCCGCTGCTGGCCGGCCGGCTGTTCTCCTACCTCGACACCCAGATCACCCGGCTCGGCGGCCCCAACTTCGCGCAGATCCCGATCAACCGCACCCACGCCCCGGTCAACGACATGCTGCGCGACGGCTTCCACCAGGACGCCGTGCACACCGGCGTCGCCCCCTACAAGCCCAACTCGCTGGACGGCGGCTGCCCGTTCTTCGCCGGCGCCGAGCAGCAGGCCTTCATCGAGCACCCGCAGCCCGTCGCCGCGGCGACGAAGGTCCGCCAGGCGCCCGCCAGCTTCGACGACCACTTCAGCCAGGCCCGGCTGTTCTGGCGGAGCATGACGCCCGTCGAACGCGAGCACATCATCGCCGCCTACAGCTTCGAACTCGGCAAGTGCTACGAGCAGGCCGTCAAGGAGCGCACCCTGCAGACCCTGGCCGACATCGACCCGTTCCTGTGCGCCCAGGTCGCCGCCGCCCTCGGCCTGCCCGCTCCGGAGCCCACCGAGGTGCCCGGCGACACCGTGCCGAGCCCCGCGCTGTCCCAGCTCGGCCGCACCTGGCCGGTGGCCGGCCGGACCATCGGCCTGGTCGCCGACCCGACCGGCGACCTCGCCGCGCTGGCCGCCCTGCGCCGGGCGGTCCTGGACGCCGACATGGTGCCGCTGGTCATCGCCCCCACCGGCGGCCGGCTCACCGGGGAGGGCGCGGACCCGGTGACGGTCCAGCGGACGTTCGCCACCGCGCGCTCCGTCGAGTTCGACGCGATCGTGCTCCTCGGCGCACCCGCCCCCGCGGCGGACGCGACCGCCGGACGCGATGCCAAGGCCGGCGCGGGCGGTGCACCCGGTCCCGTCGACCCCCGGATCGTCCTGATGCTCGGCGAGGCCTGGCGGCACGCCAAGGCCGTCGGGGCGCTCCCGGCCGCGGGCCGCGCCCTGGACGCCGCCGGAATCGCCCCCGACGCCCCGGGCGTGGTGGTCGCCGACGACACCGACGCGCTGCTGGACGGTCTCACCCGCCTGCTCACGGCCCACCGCGCCTGGGACCGCTTCCCGCCGCCGCCGGAGGCCGCGCGCTGAGACCGGCTCGGCACGGGAAGGTCCGGACCGGGCACGGATGGCGGGAACGGCGGCGCCTCGGGGAGCCGCCGTTCCCGCCACCCGCCTTCCGGCGGCGCTTCGCCTTCCGAACCGGTGGGGAAGGCAGCGGCCGGTCCACCGGTGCCGCAGACCCGGGGCCGGACGGCGCAGGCTCACCAGGGCACCCGCTCGGGTTGCCGCCGCACCGGAGGACGGACCGGGGCGGACACCCGCCCGCAGGCGAACCGACCGGCCGCCGTCGCGGCCCTGCCCCTGGACGGCCACGCAGCCCTGGAGACCGCCCCCGCGCTCGCGGCTGCCGTTCTGCGGCGCGGCGGGCCTGAACGAGTTCCTGCGCGCCCGTCAGGAGGCCCGCGCGCGGCACCGCCTTCCGGCTCGCCGGGTCGGTACCTCCCCTGGAACGCCTGCTGCCGGTCACCGGCACCGACGGTGTCCTCGACGCCGGGCCGCTTCCCACCCCGGCCGGACGGCGGACCGTCCTGCACTGTGCGTGAGAGGGGCGGGCCCGGTCAGCCGCGCAGGCGCAGGGTGCTGCCGGGGGTGGTGCGGTAGGCCGCGCGGTACTGGGCGGCGAAGCGGCCCGGGTGGGCGAAGCCCCAACGGCGGGCGACCTGCGTGACGGTGGCGCTCTCCGGCCGGGCGGCGAGCAGGTCCCGGTGGGCGGCGTCCAGGCGCACCCGGCGCAGGTGAGCGACGGGCGTGGTGCCCAGGTGCCGGCGGAAGGCGTACTGCAGGGCGCGCGGGGTGACGTACGCGGCCGCGGCGATGTCGGCGAGTGAGACGTCCCGGTCGGCGTGGGAGTCGATGTACGAGAGCGCGCGGCGGAGCGTGTCGGGCGTGGCGTCGGCGCTGTCGGCCCGGAGCCGGGTGCCCCGCACGCTGTGCGGCACGGCGGCGAGGGTCGCGGCGGCCAGGTGCCGGGCAGCCGTACCCGCCAGCAGCCCGTCGGCGTCGGGCGCGCAGTCGTCGAGGACGTGGTCGCGGACGTAGGCGATGGCGGCGGCCAACCGCCGGCCCGCGGTCGGCGTCACGGGGCGGTCGCCGGTCAGGCGCACCGGACGCCCGCCGGCGGGGGCGGGCGCGACGGCGTCGAGCAGCGCGGTGTCGAACAGGGCGATGGTGTAGCGGGCGGCGCGGACCTCGCCCCGGTAGGGCCGGTCGGGCGGGGCGAGCAGAAAGGTCTCGCCCCGCCCGTAGACCTCCTCGCGGCCGTCGGTCAGGTCGGCGAGCGTGCCGTCGTGCATGCTGACCAGGCAGACCCGGCCCAGCTCGTGGGCGTCGTAGGCCATCGTGTAGCCGAAGTCGAGGCGGTCCATCGCCATCGGGCCCGCCGAGCGGCGGCTGATCCGCACCCGGGCGTCGCGGACCGGGCCCCCGATGCTCATCGGCGTGTACGCCGTCGACAGGAACTCCTGAGTGGCAGCCACGTCCGTACTGTCGAACACCAGCGCACCGTCCACCGCGCACCGCCTCCCGCCGCTCGCCCGCCCGACGCGGTGCCACCCTCCTACCCCGGTGGCGGGATCGTACGGCCGGGCCGCGGGTTCCTGTGGCTGCGGTCCGGGTGCGAGTCGGAGGGGACGGACGCGGAGGTCAGCGCGTGCCGCGGTGACCGGGGTTGCCGTGGCCGGGGTCGGTGCGGCCGGTGTCGCCGCGGCCCGTCATGGTGCGGTCTCGGCGGGCCGGGGTCTTCTGGGCGGCGGCCGCCGCGGCGCAGGCCAGCAGGAACCCGACGGCTCCGGCGATGAGGTTGCTGGTGATGGTGCGGGTGTGGGCGACGTCGCCGGCCACCGCCCAGGGCGCGACGATGGTCCACACGCCGATGGCGGCGGCGGCCCAGGCCATGGAGTGGGTGCGCTCGTAGGAGTTGCCCAGGCCGCCCAGCAGCAGCATGTAGGCGATGCCGCACAGCAGGTTGGTGACCGCGAGCGTGGTGAAGCCGTAGAACCCGCAGATCCACGGCGAGGCCGCCAGGTACAGGCCGGTGAGCAGGGCGAGGGCCTCGACCATCTGCGCCCGCGGAGTGGCGGCGGCGCGGTCGTGGCGTTCACGCAGTGCGACGAGATCGGGGTGCTCGTCGATCGGTGCGCGGTGGGTGGAAGCCATCGGATCCTCCTAGGCAGGTGTCGGACCCGCGCCTACCCGAACAAATCGGGTGAAACTACCCAAAGCGGCTTTCCTGGCGAGACTTTCCGAGAACCGCGCTCCGAACGGCCACCGCGTCCGTCACGGGGCGGCGGGCACCAGGTGCGCTTCGGCCTCCCGCACCCGGTAGGGGACCGTGGGGCCCGATGAGCCACGGGCGGCGGTGTGTCGTCCGTCGGCGGAGGAGCGGAAGGAGCGCACCGACGAGCAGCGCCGCACTCACCGCCGATCTCCGTGAGTTCGGGGCAGCCGGAGAGATGCCCGCCGGCGGGGGAGCGGGCGTTCTTCGCGGATTCTTGACGTCCGGGAGCGGGTCGGCCCGTCGGCGGGGTAGGCGGCCCGGCGGTACCGGGCCGTCGTACGTTCGGATCGACTCGGTTCCTGAGCGGTGATGGCGGAAGACGATCCAAGGAAGGCGGTCACCATGGCCGATCAGGGCTCCCCGGCCCTCCACCCGGCGGTGAAGGGCCCCGCGCGCCTGGCGCTGATGGTCGGGGCGCTGGGGGTGGTGTTCGGGGACATCGGGACCAGCCCGATCTACACCCTGCAGACGGTCTTCGACCCGGACGACCCGCACCCGGTGCCGGTGAGTACGGACAACGTGTACGGCGTGGTGTCGCTGGTGTTCTGGTCGGTGGTGGTCGTCGTGCTGGTCACCTACGTGCTGCTGGCGATGCGCGCCGACAACGAGGGCGAGGGCGGCATCATGGCGCTGATCACCCTGATCCGGCGCTCGGGAGCCAGGGCGGGGCGGAAGGCGACGGCCGTGCTGACCTTGCTGGGGATCTTCGGCGCGGCGCTGTTCTTCGGCGACAGCATGATCACCCCGGCGATCTCGGTGCTCTCCGCGGTGGAGGGCCTGGAGGTCGTCCAGCCCTCGCTCCAGGAGGCGGTGGTGCCGCTGACGGCCGGCATCCTGGTGCTGCTCTTCCTCGCGCAGCGCCGGGGCACGGCGGCCGTCGGGCGGGTGTTCGGGCCGGTGATGATCCTCTGGTTCACCGTGGTCGGGGCGTTCGGGGTGCGCGGCATCACCGAGCACCCGCAGATCCTGCGGGCGCTGTCGCCCACCTACGCGCTCGGCTTCTTCGTCGGGCACTTCGGGACGGCGTTCTTCGCGCTCGCCGCCGTCGTCCTGGCGGTCACCGGCGCGGAGGCGCTCTACGCCGACATGGGGCACTTCGGCCGGCCCGCGATCACCCGCGGCTGGCTGTTCCTGGTCTTCCCCGCCTGCATCCTCAGCTACCTGGGGCAGGGCGCGCTGATCCTCGACGACCCGGCGAACATCAGCAGCCCGTTCTTCCTGCTCGCTCCCGGCTGGGCCCGCTGGCCGATCGTGCTGCTGGCCACCGCCGCCACCGTGATCGCCTCGCAGGCCGTGATCACCGGCGCGTACTCGGTCACCTCGCAGGCCGCCCGGCTCGGCTACCTGCCGCGCCTGCGGATCGCGCACACCTCGGAGTCGACGATCGGCCAGATCTACGTGCCGTGGATCAACTGGCTGTTGATGGTCTCCGTCCTCACCCTGGTCTTCGCCTTCCGTAGCTCCGCCGCCCTGGCCTTCGCCTTCGGCATGGCCGTCACCGGCACGATCACCATCACCACCCTGCTGTTCTTCTACCTGGCCCGTACCCGCTGGCACACCCCGCGCTGGCTGCTCGCCACCGGCGCGGGCGCGCTGCTCACCGTCGACCTGCTGTTCGTGGCGGCGAACGCCACCAAGTTCTTCCACGGCGCGTGGCTGCCGCTGCTGATCGGCCTGGTGGCGTTCACCGTGATGACGACCTGGCAGCACGGCCGACGGACCGTCACCGCCGAGCGGGAGCGGCAGGAGGGGCCGCTGCGGGAGTTCGTCGACCGGTTGCACAGCGGGGAGGTGCCGGCCGCCCTGGTCCCCGGCACCGCGGTCTTCCTCAACCGGGGCAAGGAGACCACCCCGCTGGCGCTGCGGGCCAACGTCGAGCACAACCACGTCCGCCACAGCCAGCTGGTGATCCTGTCGATCAGCACCGAGCCGGTGCCGCGCGTCCCGGTCGAGGAGCGGTGCGCGGTCGACGCCCTCGGCTACGGCGAGGACGGGATCGTCCACGTCACCGCCCGGTACGGCTACATGGAGACCCCGGACGTCCCGGCCACGCTGGCGCTGCTCGACCCGGCCGACACCGAAGGAGTACTGGACCTCGACCGGGCCTCGTACTTCCTGTCGAAGATCGAACTGCGCCGGGGGAAGCAGCCGACGATGGCGCCCTGGCGCAAGCGCCTGTTCATCGCCACCTCCTACATCACCGCCGACGCCGCCGAGCACTTCGGCCTGCCCCGGGACCGGACGGTGATCATGGGCTCGCACATCGAGGTGTGAGGGCGCGCCAAGGGCCGAAGGCCGCCTCCCCTCCCGCGGGAACGCGCACGGAATCCCGTCAGGACGCCGCCGGGACCACGGGATCCGTCCTCCCGGCAGGTGGTGCGCGCCTACCCGGCCGTCGAGGATCCGCGCGAGGCGGTCGCGGCCGCACGACCCGGGCGTCAAGGCCGCGTCAAGGTCGCCGGTCGACCCGTATGGAGGGCGTCAGGAAACCGGGAACGGCGCCGACCTGCTGGTGTGCTGCTCTCGCCGGTCCTTCACCGGCCCCGCCCGGAGCGTCCGCGGACCTCCGGCGGTGACAGCCCCTTCGACCAGTTGGTGGAGCGACAACCATGCTCGATCTCGTCTTCGTCGGTGTCACGGTCACCGTGTTCGCCGTCATCGCCCTCATCGCACGGGGGGTGGAGAAGCTGTGAGCGCCGAGCACATCGCAGGTCTCATCGTCGCCGTCGCACTCGTCGGCTACCTCGTCCTCGCGCTGATCCACCCGGAGAAGTTCTGACCATGAGCTCCACTCTCGCCGGGTGGCTGCAGGCCCTCGCCCTGGTCGGCGCGCTGGCCCTGTGCTACCGCCCCTTGGGCGACCACATCGCCCACCTGCTCACCTCCGCCAAGCACCTCAGAGCCGAGCGCGGTCTCTACAAGCTGGTCGGCGTCGACGGTGACGCCGACCAGCGCTGGCCGGTCTACCTGCGCTCGGTGCTGGCCTTCTCCGCCCTGTCGATCCTCTTCCTGTACGGGCTGATCCGCCTGCAGACGCACCTGCTGCTGGGCCTGGGCGTGCCCGAGATGGAAGCGCACCAGGCCTGGAACACCGCGGTCTCGTTCACCACCAACACCAACTGGCAGTCGTACTCCGGCGAGTCGGCGATGGGCCACCTGGTGCAGATGGCCGGGCTGGCGGTGCAGAACTTCGTCTCGGCGGCCGTCGGCATCGCCGTCGTCGCGGCGCTGGTCCGGGGCTTCACCCGCAACCGCACGGACCGGGTCGGCAACTTCTGGGTCGACCTGACCCGGATCTGCCTGCGCCTGCTGCTGCCGCTGTCGATCGTCTTCGCGCTCGTGCTCGTCGCCAACGGCGTGGTGCAGAACCTCCACGGCTTCCACGACGTCGCCACCCTCGGCGGTGACACCCGGTCGATACCCGGCGGCCCGGTGGCCTCCCAGGAGGTCGTCAAGCTGCTGGGCACCAACGGCGGCGGCTTCTTCAACGCCAACTCCGCCCACCCGTTCGAGAACCCGAACGGCTTCACCAACCTGCTGGAGGTCTTCCTGCTGCTGGTGATCCCGTTCGCCCTGCCGCGCACCTTCGGGAAGATGGTCGGCGACCACCGCCAGGGCTACGCGATCGTCGCCGTGATGGGCCTGTTCTGGGCGGCCTCGACCGCGCTGGTCACCTTCTTCGAGCACCAGCACGCCGGCAGCGCGCTGCAGGCGGCCGGCGCGGCGATGGAGGGCAAGGAGCAGCGCTTCGGCGTCGCCGCCAGCTCCCTGTTCGCCGCGTCCACCACCCTGACCTCGACCGGCGCGGTGAACTCCTTCCACGACTCGTTCACGCCGCTGGGCGGCGGCCTGACGGTGTTCGACATGATGCTGGGCGAGATCGCGCCCGGCGGCACCGGCTCCGGCCTGTACGGCATGCTGGTCCTCGCGGTCGTCGCCGTCTTCGTGGCCGGCCTGATGGTGGGGCGCACCCCCGAGTACCTGGGCAAGAAGCTGGGCGGGCGGGAGATGAAGTTCGCCTCCCTCTACATCCTCACCACCCCTGCCCTGGTGCTGATCGGTACGGGTGTCGCGATCGCGCTGCCCGGCGAGCGGGCCGGGATGCTCAACTCCGGTCCGCACGGCTTCTCCGAGGTGCTGTACGCGTTCACCTCCGCGAGCAACAACAACGGCTCCGCGTTCGCCGGCATCACCGTCAACACGCCCTGGTACGACACCGCGCTCGGCCTGTGCATGGCCTTCGGACGGTTCCTGCCGATGGTGTTCGTCCTGGCCCTGGCGGGTTCGCTCGCCCGGCAGCGGCCGGTCCCCGCGAGCGCGGGCACCCTGCCCACCCACAAGCCCCTGTTCGTCGGCCTGCTGTCGAGCGTCGTCCTGATCGTCGTCGGCCTCACCTACTTCCCGGCCCTCGCCCTCGGGCCGATCGCGGAAGGTCTCCACTGATGTCCAGCACCCTCACCCCCGCACCGGCCGAGCAGGGCGGCAAGCCGCACGCAGTGCGGTCCGGCCTGCTCGACCCGAAGCTGATCGCCGCCTCCCTGCCCGACGCGGTGAGGAAGCTCGACCCCCGCGCCATGGTGAAGAACCCGGTGATGTTCGTGGTCGAGGTCGGCTCGGTCGTCACCACGGTCTCGGCCCTCGCCTCGCCGTCGGTGTTCGCCTGGTCGATCACCGTCTGGCTGTGGCTCACCACGGTCTTCGCCAACCTCGCCGAAGCCGTCGCCGAGGGCCGCGGCAAGGCCCAGGCCGACACCCTGCGCAGGACCAAGACCGAGTCCGTCGCCCGCCGCCTCGTCAACTGGCCGGCCTCGCGGACCGAGGAGGAGGTGCCCGGCACCGCGCTGCGGCTCGGCGACCACGTCGTCGTGGAGGCCGGGCAGACCATCCCCGGGGACGGCGACGTGGTGGAGGGCGTCGCGTCCGTCGACGAGTCGGCGATCACCGGTGAGTCCGCGCCGGTCATCCGGGAGTCGGGCGGTGACCGCTCCGCGGTGACCGGCGGCACCAAGGTCCTCTCCGACCGGATCGTGGTGAAGATCGCCTCCGAGCCGGGCAAGTCGTTCATCGACCGGATGATCGCCCTGGTCGAGGGCGCCGCGCGGCAGAAGACGCCGAACGAGATCGCGCTGAACATCCTGCTGGCCTCGCTGACGCTCGTGTTCCTGGTCGCCGTGGTGACCCTGCAGCCGATGGCGACCTACGCGGGCGCGCCGCAGTCGACGATCGTGCTGGTGGCGCTGATCGTGGCGCTCATCCCGACGACGATCGGCGCGCTGCTCTCGGCGATCGGCATCGCGGGCATGGACCGCCTGGTGCAGCGCAACGTGCTGGCCATGTCCGGCCGCGCGGTCGAGGCGGCGGGCGACGTCAACACGCTGCTGCTGGACAAGACCGGCACCATCACCCTCGGCAACCGACAGGCCGCCGAGTTCCGGCCCGCCGAGGGCGTTGCCGCGGACGAGCTGGCCGGCGCCGCGCAGCTCTCCTCGCTCGCGGACGAGACACCCGAGGGGCGCTCGATCGTCGTCCTGGCGAAGACCGGGTACGGCCTGCGCGAGCGGGCGCAGGGCGAGTTGGCGCACGCCACCTGGGTGCCGTTCACCGCGCAGACCCGGATGTCGGGCGTCGACCTGGACGAGGCCGGAGGCCCGCACCAGGTTCGCAAGGGGGCGGCCGGGTCGGTGTCCCGCTGGGTGGCGGACAACGGCGGCAGCGTCGGTGCGGACGTGGCGCAACTGGTGGACGGCATCTCGGCCGCCGGCGGCACCCCGCTGGTCGTCGCCGAGAGGAACGGCTCCGCTCCGGCCAAGGTCCTGGGTGTCATCCATCTCAAGGACGTGGTGAAGGAGGGCATCCGCGAACGCTTCGAGGAGCTGCGGCGGATGGGCATCAGGACCGTCATGATCACCGGCGACAACCCGCTGACCGCCCGGGCGATCGCCGAGGAGGCGGGCGTCGACGACTTCCTCGCCGAGGCCACCCCCGAGGACAAGATGGCCCTGATCAAGAAGGAGCAGGAGGGCGGCAAGCTGGTCGCGATGACCGGCGACGGCACCAACGACGCCCCGGCGCTCGCCCAGGCCGACGTGGGCGTGGCGATGAACACCGGCACCATGGCGGCCAAGGAGGCCGGGAACATGGTCGACCTGGACTCCAACCCCACCAAGCTGATCGAGATCGTCGAGATCGGCAAGCAACTGCTGATCACCCGGGGGGCGTTGACGACGTTCTCGATCGCCAACGACGTCGCCAAGTACTTCGCGATCATCCCGGCGATGTTCGCCGGCGCGTACCCGGGCCTGCGCCACCTGAACGTCATGGGCCTGCACAGCCCCACCTCCGCGATCACCTCCGCGATCGTCTTCAACGCCCTGGTCATCGTCGGCCTGATCCCGCTCGCCCTGCGCGGCGTCACGTACCGCCCCGGCGACGCCGGTTCGATGCTGGCCCGCAACATCGGGATCTACGGGATCGGCGGCCTGGTCGTGCCCTTCGTCGGCATCAAGGCGATCGACCTGCTCGTCCAGTTCGTCCCCGGCCTGAGCTGAGAGAGGCCAGAACCCCCATGCCCACTTTTCTGCGCACCCACCTCACCGCGCTGCGGATGCTGCTGGTGATGACCGTGGTCCTCGGCCTCGCCTACCCCCTGCTGGTCACCGGCATCAGCCAGGTCGCCTTCGCCGACAGGGCCAACGGCTCGCTCGTGAAGTCCGACGGCAGGGAGATCGGGTCCAGCCTCCTCGGCCAGAACTACGACCTCCCGAAGGAGGATCCGAACAACGCGGACGAACCGGCCCGGCCGGACCCGAAGTTCTTCCAGCCGCGCCCCTCCGCAGGCTCCTACGACCCGAAGGCGTCCGGCGCCTCCAACCTCGGCCCGAACAGCGAGGACCTGCGCAAGGCCGTCAACGACCGCCGGGCCGCGGTGGCCGCCTTCGACGGCGTCGACCCGGCCACCGTCCCGCCGGACGCGCTGACCGCCTCCGGCTCCGGCCTCGACCCGCACATCTCCGTCGCCTACGCCGAGGAACAGGTGTCCAGGGTCGCCGGGGAACGCGGCATCCCGGCCGAGAGGCTGCACCAGCTGATCGAGAAGTACACCGAGTCCCGCTCGCTCGGCTTCCTCGGCCAGGACGGCGTCAACGTCGTCCTGCTGAACAAGGCGATCAGCGAGCAGGAGTGACGACCGACGGCTGACCGCACCGACCCGGGCCGGGAACACGCTCCCCGGCCCGGGTCGGCCCGCCGCATCCGCCGCCCGCCGCACGGAAGACGCGCACCGTCGGCACGCCCATCACGAAGCACCCGCCACCGGCCGCCCTTCGGCGAGAAAGAGCAGCGCCCATGTCCAGTGACCCCACCCCCGGCACCGTGCGCCGCCGCGGGCAGTTGAGGGTCTACCTCGGTTCGGCCCCCGGCGTCGGCAAGACGTACCGGATGCTCGACGAGGCCAGGCGCAGGCGGGAACGCGGTGCGGACGTGGTGGTCGGCTTCATCGAGTGCCACGGTCGGCGGTACACCGAGAACATGCTCCAGGGCCTGGAACTCGTCCCGCGGCTGACCCGCACCCACCGGGGCGCCGATTTCCAGGAGATGGACCTGGACGCGGTGCTGGCCCGTGCTCCGCGGGTCGCCCTGGTGGACGAGCTGGCGCACACCAACATCCCGGGCGGCCGCAACGCCAAGCGCTGGCAGGACGTCGAGGAACTGCTCGCGGCCGGCATCGACGTGATCACCACCGTCAACGTCCAGCACCTCGAATCGCTCAACGACGTCGTCCAGAAGATCACCGGGATCCCGCAGCGCGAGACCGTCCCCGACGAGGTCGTCCGGCGTGCCGACCAGCTCGAACTGGTCGACATGGCACCCCAGGCCCTGCGCCGCCGGATGGCGCACGGCAACGTCTACCGGGCGGAGAAGGTGGACGCCGCGCTCTCCCACTACTTCCGGGTCGGCAACCTGACGGCCCTTCGGGAGCTCGCCCTGCTCTGGGTGGCCGGACGGGTCGACGAGGGCCTGCGCGACTACCGGGCCGGCCACGGCATCGACCGCGTCTGGGAGACCCGCGAACGCGTCGTCGTCGCCCTCACCGGCGGACCCGAGGGCGAGACACTGGTCCGGCGGGCCGCCCGCATCGCCGACCGCACCGCCGGCGGCGAACTGCTCGCCGTGCACGTGACCCGCAGTGACGGGCTGGCCGGGGCCTCGCCCGGCGCGCTCGCCGAGCAGCGACAGCTGGTCGAGAACCTCGGCGGCAGCTACCACCTGGTGGTCGGCGACGACATCCCCAGCAGCCTGATGGCCTTCGCCCGGGCCCACCACGCCACCCAGTTGGTCCTCGGCACCAGCAGGCGGGGCCGGTTCAACCGCTTCCTCACCGGACCGGGCACCGGACAGACCACCGTGGACGCCTCGGAGGACATCGACGTCCACATGGTCACCCACGCCTTCACCGGCCGCGGCCGACTGCCCGCGCCGGGGCGCCGCCACTCCCGTCGACGCACCGCCGCCGGCTACCTGGCGGGGGCCGTGGTGCCGGGCCTGCTGACCGTGGTCCTCTCGCGGTTCCACGCCCGGGTGAACCTCACCACCGACGCGCTGATCTTCCAACTCGGCGTCGTCGGTGTCGCGTTGCTGGGCGGTGCGACCTCCGCCCTGCTGGCCTCGCTGGTCGCCTCGCTGCTGCTCAACTACTTCTTCATCCCGCCGGTCCGCACCTTCACCATCGGCGAGCCCAACAACGTCATCGCCCTGGCCGTCTTCGCCGCCGTCGCGCTCACCGTCTCCACCGTCGTCGACCGCGCCACCCGGCTCACCCGGCGCGCCGCCCGGGCCACCGCCGAGGCCGAGACGCTGTCCACCCTGGCCGGCAGCGTGCTGCGCGGCGCCGACGCCCTGCCCGCCCTGATCGAGAAGACCCGCACCGCCTTCGCCCTCGACTCCGTCGCGCTGCGCGACCGCACCAGCGGTGACACGATCGCGCGCAGCGACACCGGAGGGGAACCGGCCGCGGACCGGACCGTCACCGAACTCCCCGTCGGAGGGGGAGCGTCGCTGATCCTCGCGGGGCGCCGGCTGCCGGCCGCGGACCAGCGCGTGCTCACCGCGTTCGCCGCCCACATCGCCGCCGCGCTGGAACGCGACCGCCTGGCCACCGTCGCCGCCGAGGTCGAGCCGATCAAGGCCGCCGACCGGATGCGCACCGCGCTCCTCGCCGCCGTCAGCCACGACCTGCGCACCCCGCTCGCCGTCGCCCTCGCCTCGGTCGGCTCGCTGCGCAGCCCCGACGTCGAGTTCTCGCCCGACGACCGGGCCGAACTCCTCGCCACCGCCGACGCGTCCCTGCTCAGACTCACCCGCCTGGTCGACAACCTGCTCGACATGAGCCGCCTGCAGGCCGGCGCCCTCACGCTGCACCTGGAGCCCACCCACCTGGACGAGGTGCTGCCCCGCGCCCTCGACTCCCTGCTCGACGCCCACGCCCCCGTCCAGCCGCTCGACCTCGACACCGTGCCGCCCGTACTCGCCGACCCGCCCCTGCTGGAGCGGGTGCTGGCCAACGTCCTCACCAACGCACTGCGGTACAACGCGCCCGGTGCGCCCGTCCTGGTCGCCGCCAGCCACCACCTCGACCGGGTCGAGATCCGCGTGATCGACCGCGGCCCCGGCATTCCGCCGACCGACCGCGACCGGGTCTTCCTGCCGTTCCAGCGCCTCGGCGACACCGACAACACCACCGGCGTCGGCCTCGGCCTCGCCCTCTCCCGCGGCCTCGCCGAGGCGATGGGCGGCTCCCTGGAGGTCGAGGACACCCCGGGCGGCGGCACCACCATGCTGCTCACCCTGCCCGCGGCCGAACCGCCCGACGCCGCCCCGGGCGTGGACGACCCGGCCACGGACGAGAACGGAGGGCCGGGAGGGTGACGCGGCCCCCGGACCCGGCCGTCGAGGGCGTCCCCGGCGTGTCGGCTCGGTGAAGAGTCGGTATCCGTCGCGGACGCGTCCGGCGCGTCCCCGTACGGTGGTGGGCGGGGGGCACGCCGACATGCAGAGAGGGGCGCCTCCATCGACAGCGCACCGCAGACCTTCACCGTCACCACCGGCGACAGCTGGGCCGGACCGGTGCTCCGGTGCACCGGCGAGATCGACATCCACACCGTCCCCCGGCTTGAGCGCCACCTGCGCCGGGCCCTGGGGATCCGCCCGGCGCCGGCGGTGGTCCTGCTCGACCTGCGGGACGTCCTCTTCATGGACTCCACCGGTCTCGACAGCCTGCTGACCGCCCGTCTGGAAGCCAACCGGCACGGCACCCTGCTCGCCCTGGCCCACCCCGGCCCCCAGGTGACCCGGCTGCTGCAGATCACCGGCACCGCCCCGCTGTTCCCCCTCGGCCCCCCGCCGTCCCGCCCACCGGCACCGCGCTGACCCGCCCCGCGGCGGGAGCACCGCCCGGCACCGCGAAGGGCCGGGCATGCGGGCCGGGGGTCCGGGCAGAAGGACGCCGGGCGCGCCGGGCACGACCGCCGTGGCGTCCCCGGCCGGCCCGCACGGGCGGAGACGAACGGGAAGGACGAGCGTCTGTGAAGGGTTTCCGTGGCTTCGTTCTACGGGGCAACGTCGTCGACCTGGCGGTGGGCGTGGTGATCGGGGCGGCGTTCTCGGGCGTCGTCACCGCCCTGGTCCGGGCCTTCCTCACCCCGATGGTCGGCCTGGCCACCGGCGCGGTGGGCGACTTCAGCCGCCGCACCGTCAGGATCCACGGGGTGGAGTTCCCGTACGGCGGATTCATCGACGCCGCGATCACCCTCCTGCTCACCGCGCTGGTGCTCTACTTCGTGGTCGTGCTGCCGTTCAACAAGCTGCACGAGCGCTTCGCCCCGCACCAGGACGTCCAGGCGCCCAAGCGGGACTGCCCCGAGTGCCTGTCCGCGATCCCCGCCCGGGCGAGCCGGTGCGCCTTCTGCACCGCCCAGCTCACCCCGATGCCCGACCTGCCGTGACCGCCCCCGGCCCGACGGCGGAGCTGTGGCGGGCCGTCGGGGACGCGCTGCGCCACCCCGTGCGCACGGTCCGGTCGCACCGCGAGTCGCTGGCGCAGACCGCCCGGGTGGCGGTGGCCTGCGCCCTCGCCTGGGAGGCCGCGGTCCTGCTGCTGGGCGAGGACGAACACCCCGTCCTCGCGCCGCTGGCGGCCCTGCTGACCATCCAGCTCACGGTGTTGAGGACGCTGGCGCAGGGCCTGCGGCAGATCGGCGGCGTCATGCTCGGCGCCCTGGCCGCCCTCGGCCTGCTGCGCCTGGCCGGGGCGAACTTCGCCAGCATCGGCCTCGCCGTCGGCGTCTGCCTGGGCCTGGGCAAGCTGCTGCGCCTGGGCGAGCAGGCCACCGAGGTGCCGGTCACCGTGCTGCTGGTGCTCAGCACCGGCGCCCCGTACGCCCCCGTCCGGGTCTGGGACACCCTGATCGGCGTCGCCTCCGGTGTCCTGGTCGACCTGGTCGCCGCGCCCCCCACCTACGTGGGCCACGCCGCGCACCAGGCTGCGCGGGTCGCCCACCGCCTCGGCGACATCGCGCACGACACCGCCCGCGGACTGCGCGAGGGCTGGGACGAGCGGACCTCCGACGGCTGGCTGCGCCGGGTGGAGGCGGCCGCCCGCGAACTCGACCGGGCCCGGGAGACGGCCGCCCAGGCCGAGGAGGGCATCCGCCTCAACCCCCGGCGGCTGCGGCGGCGGACCGATCCGGCGGTCGCGCTCGGGCCGCTGGACGAGGGGCTGACCTGCCTCGGCCACGTCTGCGACCAACTGGGCTCGGTGCTCCGCGGCCTCGACGACCTGGCCCGCGGCGAGCGCCAGTTCCCGCAGGAGGCCGACGCGCGCGAACGGCTGCGGCCGCTCGCCGACGTCCTGGAGGCCGTCGGCGACGCGCTCGACGTCCTCGCCCGCATCCAGCGCGACCACGTCCGCGAACCCGGACACACCGACGACCTGACGGCCGCCCTGGAGCGCGGCCGCGACCGCCACGCCGAGGCCGCCGAGACGCTCTGCCGCACCGACCACGGCCCCGTCGTCTGGTCCCTGCACGGTTCGATCATGGACGAGACCCGGCAGATCCTGCACGAGCTCGACCCCCGCCACGGCCCCCACCCGTCCGCCCTGCACCCCCGGCCGCCGCGGCGCGCGGCCCCGCGGGAGGGGAGCCCGGACCCGGCCCGGTGAACCGCGAGCGCGCCGCGCGGACCCGGCCGGTCCCGGTCAGGTGTTCCGGGCGGGGGCGGGGGAGAGAGTGCCGGCGAGGTGGTCGTGGGCGACGTGGGCGTGCAGGCGGACCCCGGTGACGAGGGCGTCGTCGTCGGCGTAGAAGTGCGGGTTGTGGTTGGGGACCAGGCCGCGGCCGCCGGGCAGGGCGACCGGGTTGCCGGCGTCGTCGGTCCCGGCGTCCTGGACGCCGAGCATGACGTAGAGGCCGCCGTAGCGGTTGACGAACTCGGAGACGTCGTCGTAGCCCAGGGTGGGGGCGGAGGTGAAGACCCGCTCCTCGCCGACGACGCGCCGCAGGGTGGGGAGCCCGGCCTCCACCCAGGCGGGGGAGTGGTGGACCGCCGGGACGTCCTGGAGGTACTCGACCGTGGCGGTGCAGTTGTAGGCGGCGGCGGTGTGCTCGGCCAGGGTGGTCAGCCGCTCCCGGACCTCGGCCATGGCGGCCTCGACGGTGGTGCGGACGGTGCCCCACAGGGTGACGGTCTCGCCGATGATGTTGAACCGGCCGACGTCCTCGACATGCCCGAGGGAGACGGTGACGGGATCGGTGGCGGGCACCTGCCGGTAGAGCTGCCCGATGCCGACGGCGACGGCACCGGCGGCGGGCATCGGGTCGACGCCCATCCAGGGGCTGGAGCCGTGCACCTGCCGTCCGGTGATGACGATCCTGACGAGGCAGGACGCGCCGTACTGGTTGCCGACCCGGTAGCCCACGTGGCCCTTCGGGTACGGCGTCACGTGCATGCCGAAGACCATCGTGGGCGCGGGGTCCGCGAGGGCGCCCGCCTCCACCATCGCGCGGGCACCGCCCTCCTCCGTCACCGGCGGGCCCTCCTCGGCGGGCTGGAAGACGAACAGCACCGTCCCCGCGAGCCGCTCGCGCACGCCCGCCAGGACGGTGGCGGCCCCCATCAGCATGGCGGTGTGGCAGTCGTGCCCGCAGGCGTGGGAGACGGGGAACGGCCCGCCGGGGTAGTCCGCGTCGACGGCGGTGGACGCGAAGTCGACCCCCGACAGGTCCTCGACCGGCAGGGCGTCGATGTCGGCGCGCAGGGCGATCACCCGCTCGCCGGGCCTCGTGCCGCGCAGGACGCCGACCACGCCGTGGCCGGCGATCCCGGTCCGCACCTCGTCGAGGTCCAGGGAGCGCAGGTGGGCGGTGACGTACGCGGCGGTGCGGACCTCCCGGTTCGACAGCTCGGGGTGGCGGTGGAGGTGGTGGCGCCAGGCCACCACCCGGTCGGCCACCTCGGCGGCCCGCCGGTCCAACTCGGCGCGCAGATCGTCCTCACCCATGGTCCGAGACTCCGTTCCCGCCCTGTCGCGGCGCTACGGTCGACTGTAGGGAGACGCCGTCGATCCCGCCCGGCGGGAGCGGCCGGTGCGAGGCGACGGGGGCTTCCGCGCCCCCGGACCGGCCCGGTGCGCGACCTCGGCGGGACATGGTGACGCGGATCGCGGCCCGGCGCAGGCGGTGGTGCCGGGCACTGGCCCGAACGAGGGGTGTGACGGTGCGTCAACCACCGCCTCCGGGTGAAGATCATCCTTTCCGGCTGCACTGGTGCCGATACCGGCGGACCAGTGGATCCAGGAGAGGTGCAGCATGCGAGAGCGGTGGCCGATCATCGTCGGCGCGTTCCTGGCGCTGACGGCGTTGACCGTCGGCGCGCGGACGGACGCGTCCGCACAGGGCCGGGCGGCAGCGCCGGAGCCGGTCTCGCGCAGTGCGGCGCCGGTGCACTCGGTCACCTTCGCCGCCCGCCAGTGCGACTCCTACAGCCAGGTGATGGCGAACCTGGCCCGCAACGACATCCAGGAGAGCCTGCAGGACCTGGGCAAGAACACCGTCTACACCTCCGGCCAGCCGATCGACCCCGCGATCGAGGAGGCCAACGACGACTGCCGGCCGCTGAACGGCTGGAAGTTCGACGTCGGCAGCGGCTTCGGCAAGAACGGCGACCTGTCCACCGTCACCGGCCGCAGCAGCACCGCCGGACCCACCCGCGACGGCGTCCCCCGCCTGGGCAGCGACGGCAAGCCCTCCGGCGGCACCCTCGACGGCGCCGTCACCTACACCCTCAGCGACAGCGAGACCACCAACGCCGGACGCAACGCCCTGTGGGTCCAGGGCGGACTGGTCGGCGACCCGCTGATGCAGGGCGCCTTCGGCCAGGGCACCTACGGCTTCGCCGCGCTGCGCTGCGCCGTGGACAACCTCAACGGCGACAACGTGGAGACGGTGGCCTTCCCCAGCCCGTCCGTCCACGAGTACTGCTTCGCGTACTACGTCAGCCCCGAACCGGGCAGCGGCAGCATCACCGTCACCAAGCGCATCACCGGCGTCGGCGCCATCGCCCAGGACTTCGACTTCGCCTCCGACCTGACCTACAACCCGTCGGGGACCTTCGAACTCAGCCCCACCGCCACCCAGCCCGCCTCGCAGACCTTCCTGCGCGCCGACAGCGCCGCCTACGGCAAGCCCTACACCGTCACCGAACAGGTCCCCGACGGCTGGACGCTGACCGGCCTGGAGTGCACCGCCGTGCGCCCCGGCGGCGGCACGCCGACCTCCACCTGGACCACCGACCTCGCCACCGCCAACGCCACCATCACCCTCGGCTCGCAGGACAACGTCACCTGCACCTACACCGACCAGCCGCCGCGGACCGCCGGCCTGACGGTGCGCAAGGTCACCACCGGCGCCTGGGGCGGCCCGTTCGACTTCACCGTCCACGAGAGCGCCGGTACCGACCCCGACCTCACCGGCACCGTCTCCACCTCCGCGGTCGACACCGCCGCCACCGCGGTGCGCCGCGAGACGGTGCCCGCCGGCCAGTACACCGTCAGCGAGCACCTGCCCACGGTGGCCGGCGGCCACTGGGAGAACACCGGCGCCTACTGCAACAGCACCGCCAAGCCGGTCCTGCCCCGGGGCGCCGACCCGAGCATCGACCTCGACCTGCGCGCCGACACCAACGCCGACTGCACCTTCACCAACCGCTGGGTCTCCGACGGCCGGATCACCGTCTACCTGCGCACCCTCGGCGGCACCGGCACCGGCACCTTCCACGGCACCTACCTGCCCAGCCCCGACGCCAACACCCCGACCCAGATCGACGCCGACGCCACCACCGAGGCGTCCGGCGTCGACGAACTGGCCACCGACCGCACCGGCGTGCCGCTGACCGACTACACCATCCGCTCCAACGGCCCCCTCACCACCACCGAGGGCCGCTGGGAGTTCGTCAGCTTCACCTGCGACGACGGCTCCTCCGCCCCCGCCGCCACCCGCACCCTCACCACCCACCTCACCGCCCCCCAGCCCCACGTCACCTGCCTCGCCGTCTACCGCCTGGTGCCCGCCAGCACCCTGGAGGTCCTCAAGCTCGCCGACGGCCCGGCCGACCTGCACCCCGGCCCGGTGGTCGTCGAGGTGAACTGCGACGACGGCGCCTTCGGCCGCGTCGTCCTGCCCGCCGGTGAGAAGAGCGCGCAGCTGCCCGAGCCGCTGCGCTTCCTCGACCCCGCCCGGTGCACCGTCACCGAACCCGACGACGGCGCCGACCCCGCCGCCGAGGTCACCACCACCGGCCTGGTCACCCACGACGACACCACCGACGTCCCGGCCGGCAGCCCCCTCCCGCTGGACTTCACCGTCACCACCCCGCAGCAGGACTACCGGGCCACCGTCCACGACACCTACCGCCTCCCGGCGACCCCGTCCCCGACCCCCACCCCGACTCCGCAGCCCACCCCGCCCCCGCACCCCCGTCCGGGGCACCTGGCCGCCACGGGCAGTGACGGCACCACCGTCCTGCTGGCCAGCATCCTCGCCACGGCCCTGGCCGTCGCCGGCGGAGTGCTCTTCCTGGCCTCCCGCCACCGCCGGGGCTGACCGGCCCCGCTCCCGGCCGGGAGCGCAGCGGCGCACCGAGGGACCCCGACCGCGCGACGGTCGGGGTCCCTCGGTGCGCTCGGCGGTGCAGGGGCAGGACTGGGTGCGTCCCGGGGGTGTCGCTCCCGCCGGGCCGGGCAGACTCCCGGTGACCGATCCAGGAGGTGAGGGAGATGGCCACCACCGTGACCAAGCGTCCCACCCAGCCCCGTCCGCGTCCCCCGCTCGATCTGCGCACTCCCTCCGGCCGCCCGCTCCCGTACTGAGCCCGAGCCCCGAGCCGTCCCGGCCGGTGCGAAGCCCCGGGGCCGCTCGGCCCCGACGGGCCTACCGGCGTTCCGGGCGGCCGCTCCGGCCGTCGGGGTCGTCCGGGTCGTCCGCGGGAGCGGTGTCGGTGCGGTCGGCGGCGTCGGCCGTGGCGTCGTAGCCCTCCTGCGGGCCGTGGACGTCCGGGTGGTGCTCCCGGCCGGCCCGCGGGCCAGCGGCCCGGTCGCCGTAGCGGCGGTCGCCCCCGGTCTCCGGCCGGCCGGGCCCGTCGGGTGCGGGATCGCGGTGCTGGGTCATCGGAACCTCCCGGGGGTGGATGCTTCGTCCTCCGGCTACCCGGCCGGGGCGTCCGCAACCTGCCCGTACGGTCGGCCGCCGCGGGCTACTTCGGGTCGGCGCGGCGGAGGACGGCCGGGTCGGCGGCGGTGGGGTCGGGCTGGAGGTGGATGGCGCGGCGCAGGGGTTCCATGCGGCGGGGGAGGGGGTGCCAGCCGGGTTGGCCGGCCATGTCGGTGTTGAGGTCGTGGACGGCGCGGGCGTAGGCGCGGGCGAGGCCGCGGACGTGCAGGGGCAGGCCGGGGCGGGGGTGGCCGCTGGGGGCGACGCTGACCCACAGGGCGTCGGTGGTCCGGTTGTCGGGGCCGGGGGGCCGGGCGGGGTCGCGGAGGGTGAGGCGGTCGCGGGCGGTGAGCCAGTGGCGCAGGGCGGCGCGCGTGGCGGGGGAGAGGGTGATGGTCTCGGTGGTGGGCGGGGTGCGGGGGTCGCGGTGCTGGGGGAGGCGGGTGAGGCGGAGGGTGCCGCGGTGCGGGTCGACGTCGTGGGTGCGCAGGGCGCAGAGTTCGCCGGCGCGGCAGCCGGTGTCCAGGACGGTGGCGATCACGGCGAGGATGCGGGTGCGGGCGTCGCTCTGGCCGGGGCGGGTCGCGCTCTCCAGGTGGCCCAGCAGGATGCTGCGGGGGCGGGCGGTGACCGTCTCGCGGAGGGTGACGGGGGGCCGGTCGCGCTCGGGGAGGGTGAGGGGCAGGCCCGCCCGGGTGGCGAGGATGCGCAGGCAGTCCTCGCGCACCCGCATGGAGGCGGGAGAGGGCTGGTCGGGGCGGGCGGCGGGTTTGCGGCGCAGTAGGCCCTGTTCGGCGGCGGTGAGGTAGGCGGCGAGGGTGTCGGGGGCGAGGAGCGCGGCGGGGGAGGCGGCGGCCTCGGGCGGGATCGCGTCGCGTTCCAGGGCGGTGCGCAGCTCGCCGGCGACCCAGCGCAGCTGCTTGGCGCGGGAGGCGCCGGTGGGCGGTCGGCAGGCGCGGTCGACCAGGGCGTCCAGGGCCTCAAGGGAGGGGGCTGCTGCCGTCGGGACGTTCGCCATGGAGACCACCCTAGCGTCGGGGGCGGGAAGGAACATCAAATAACTGGCTTGAAGTATGATCATATATAAGGACCGGCGCCGTGGTGCCCTCCGCGATCCGCTCGCCCCTCCCGTGGTGGCCGTCCCTCGGCAGCCGGCGAGGGGGCCCGCTTGGCTCTGTTGACATAGGTATGCAGGGATATCTAATCTGGCGCGGTGTCCCCCTCCCGTGCCCGCGCCGAGCAGGCCGACTCCACCGCCGAGGCGCTGGTGTCGGTCCTGCCCGTGCTGAACCGGGTGTTGGAGCGGCAGGTCGCGCTGGACTTCCCGCACCCCGGCCTGCCCGAAGGGCAGCTGGCCCTGCTGCGGCTGGTCGAGGAGCGCGCGGGCGTCACGGTCCGCGACGCCGCCGAGGTCCTGCTGATGAAGCCGAACAACGTCAGCGCCCTGGTCACGCAGCTCACCGAGCAGGGACTGCTGGAGCGCCGGCGGGACGCCGGTGACAGGCGCGTCGCGCACCTGCACCCCACGCCGCTGGCCGCCTCGCGGCTGGCCGAGGCCCGGGCGATCAAGACCGCGCACCTGACGCGGCTGCTGGCCACGCTCACCGACGGGGAGCAGGACGCCCTCGGCTCGGCCCTCGGCGCCCTGAACTCGCTCGTCCGGCACCTCCACTCCGCCGGCTGACCCCTCGGCACCGCCCGCTCCCACCCGCCGAACCGGCGCACCCGGGCGGCTGCCGACGGCCCTCCGGCACGCGTCCGTGCCGTGCGCGCGGCCCGGCGCGACGTCTCCGTCAACTCCCCTCCAGACAAGGCACCTCCATGCCCTCCTCCACCCCGGTGGACCGCACCGCCCTGCCCGCACGGCCCCTGCCGCCCGGTACATCCGGCGGGCGGCGCGCCAACCCGTGGCTGACGCTGGTCGCCGTCGCGATCGGCCTGTTCATGGTCAACCTCGACGGGTCGGTGGTCTCGATCGCCAACCCGGAGATCGGCCGCGACCTGCACGCCTCCACCTCCGACCTGCAGTGGGTCACCAACGCCTACCTGCTGGCGATGGCCGCCGCGCTGATCCTCGGCGGCAAGCTCGGCGACCGGTTCGGCCGCCGCACCGTCTACCTGGTCGGCGTCGCCGGCTTCGTCCTCTCCTCGGTGCTGATCGGCCTGATCGGCTCGGTGAGCGGCGTCATCGCCTTCCGGGCCCTGCAGGGCCTGTTCGGCGCGCTGCTGATCCCCAACACGCTGGGCCTGCTGCGCGCGGTCTTCCCGCCGAAGCAGTTCGGCACCGCCGTCGGCCTGTGGGCGATGGTCGCGTCCTGCTCGACCGCGCTCGGCCCGATCGTCGGCGGCCTGCTGGTCGAGCACGTCAGCTGGGAGTCCGTCTTCTACGTCAACGTGCCCATCGGCATCGGCGCGCTGGTCTTCAGCCTGCTCGTCCTGCCGCAGAGCAAGGACTCCACCGGCCACCACCGCTTCGACCTGGTCGGCGTGCTCGTCCTCGCGCTCGGACTGGTCGCCCTGGTCTTCGGCGTGATCAAGGGCGAGAGCTGGGGCTGGAGTTCGCCCGGCACCCTCGGGGCCATCGCGGGCGGCCTGGCGCTGCTGGCGCTCTTCGCCCGGTACGAGACGCGGATCGCCCACCCGCTGCTGCCGATGCGGCTGTTCCGCAGCCCGGCGCTGACCATCGGCACCGTCGTCACCGCGATCAACTTCTTCGTGCTGCTCGGCGTGATCTTCTTCCTGATGCTCTACCTGCAGAACGTCCGCGGCCTCGGCCCGGTCGAGGTCGGCGTGCGCACCCTGCCGATGAGCCTGGCCTCCGTCGCCGCCGCCCCGCTCGGCGCCGCCCTGACCGGACGCTTCGGCGCCCGCCTGACCATGCCCGCCGGCATGCTGCTGGAGGCCGTCGCCGCGCTGTGGATGAGCACCTGGGACAGCCACTCCGCGTACGGGGCGATGTGGCCGCCGTTCGTCCTGATCGGCCTCGGCGTCGGCATGGTGATGTCCGCGTCCTCCGACGCCATCGTCGCCAACGCCCCCGTCCGCGACGGCGGCGTCGCCAGCGGCCTGCAGGCCACCGCCCTGCAGATCGGCGGCGCGCTGGGCACCTCCGTGCTGGTCTCGCTGGTCAGCGGCCGGGTCGGCGCCACCCTGGTACGGGAGTTGACCGGCGCGGGCGTGCCGGAACCCGCCGCCCAAGGCCTCGCCGCCGCGAAGGACGCCGTCGCCATGGGCATCGCCCCCGTCGACGCCACCACGCCCGCCCAGCTCAGGGCCGCCGTGATCGAAGGCAGCGGCAACGCCTTCATGAACGGCGTCCACACCGCCGTCCTGGTCACCGCCGCCCTCTGCGTCGTCGGCGCCCTCCTCGCCGCCGCCGGACTGCGCCGCGGCACCCCCGAACCGGACGACCGCTGAACGCCGCCGGGCGGTGGCCGACGGGAACCGGTTCCCGCACGCCCGAGACCTTTCCACGGGTCGGCGCGTGAATAGGTACGGGTCGACCACTCGGGCCGGCCCGGAAGGGGGAACGACATGCGACGGTGGACCACCGCGCTGGCCGCCGTGGTGCTCGCCGCGGGGGCGGCGGCGACCGCGGTCCCGGCGGCCTCGGCGGCCTCGGCCGCCACCAGCTGCTCGACCGCGTGGGGCAGCCTCGACCGGCAGGACCAGACGGTCCCGTACCAGCCGCAGGCGCTGGCGAACATCCGCACCGGTGCCCACGAGTGCTTCGACCGCCTGGTGATCGACGTCCCGGGCACCTCGCCGGAGAACCCGCTCGCCTACCGGGTGCACTACACGATCGGCACCACCATCTACCAGGCGGGCTCCGGCACCCCGATGACGCTGAACGGCGGCGCCGTCCTGGAGGTCGTCGTCGGCGCGACCGCCTACGACCCCACCACCTGGCAGAGGGTCTACCCGGCCCGGTCGGGCGACCCGCTCCCGGGCGTCGACCTCACCGGCTACCGCACCTTCGCGGACAGCCGCTTCGCCGGCAGCTTCGAGGGCGAGAGCCAGTTCGGCATCGGCGTCCGGGCCCGCCTGCCGTTCCAGGTCTTCCAGCTGGACGGCCGACTCGTCATCGACGTCGCCCACAGCTGGAACACCACCGGCTGACCCCGCGGGCACCCGACGGCGGACCGGAGCTCCGGCCCGCCGTCGGGCGCGGGCCACCCGGCCCGGCCCGTACACCGAACGGTGCAGCCGGGACCGCCGACCGCACCGGCCGGTGTACGGCCGGGTGTCCGCATCGGGACGACGCGGCCGCCCCAGCCCCCTCCGTAGGTTCTGGACCACGGGAACGACACCGAGGAGGACGGCATGACGGCGACGGACACGGCTCCGGCCACGGGGGCACGGGCCCCGCTCACCCTGGTCGGCGCCGGGGCCCTGGCGATGGCCGCGGTGGAGGCGCTCAACCCGGAGTACGACCTGGTGAGCGAGACCCTCAGCCGGTACGTGCACGGCACGGCCGGCTGGCTGCTCCCGGCGGCGCTGCTGGCCGTCGGCGCCGCCTCCGCCGCCCTGGTGGCGCGCCTCAGGACCGGTGCCGGTGCCGGGCCCCGGCGGGCGGGGCGGGCGGGGCGGGCCGCGCTCGCGGTGTGGACGGTGGGCGTCCTGGTCGCGGCGCTCTTCCCGGCGGACCCGCCCGGCCGCTGGAGCCGCCCCTCGCCCTCCGAACTCGTCCACGGCAACGCCGCCTTCCTCGCCTTCGCGGCCCTGCCGGCCGCCGCGCTGCTGCTCCGCGGGGTGCTCGCGGCCCGGCGGCCCGGCCTGCGGACGGCCCTGAACGTCCTGGCCGGGGCCTCGGCCGCGGCCACCGCGGTGCTCGCGGTCCTCCTGGTCGACGTGATGGACGGCGGCCCGTCGCTCGGGCTGGGCGGCGCCCCCACGCTCGTCGGTCTCGCCGAACGCCTGGTGCTGGCCGCGGACTTCGGGTGGGTCGCGCTCGCCCTGGCGGCGGCGGGCCCCCGCCCCGGGCGGAGGCGGGACCGTCGTGCATGATCGGCGCATGGAACAGACCGGCGTCCGTGCCCCGGCCGACCCCCGCACGGCCCGGCTCGTCGACGGCCTCCTCGCGGCGGGCACCGTCGCCGCCGTCCTGGCCGGCACCGTCCGGCTCGGCGGCCGGCTGGACGCCGCGGGCGCCCTGCCGCTCGCCCTGTGGCTGGGCGCGCTGCTCCTGGCCCGCCGCCGGTGGCCGCTCGCCGTGCTGCTGCTCGGCGTGCAGGCCATGGTCGTGTTCCGCACCGCCGGGCTCACCGACACGGGCTGGGTGTGGCCGGTGTCCGCCGCGTACGCCACCCTGGCCGCGGCGGACCGGCCCGGCCGCCCCGGCCTGCCGTGGGCGGTCGGCGCGGGCCTGGCCGAACTGGCCTTCGCCGGCGTCTGGGAGACGAGCGCCGGCGGCGCCACCCCGCGCGAGGCCCTCGGCTCGCTGGGCGCCGAGGCCCTCTGGCTCGCGGCGCTCCTCGCCGCCGCCACCGCCTACCGCGACCGGCTGCGCTGGCGCGCCGAACTCGACCAGCGCCTCCTGCGGGCCGCGCGGGAGCGGGACCTGGAGGCCGGCCGGCGGATCGCGGAGGCCCGCCTGGACATCGCCCGGGAACTGCACGACGTCGTCGGGCACACCCTCACCGTCGTCGGACTCCAACTCCGGGTCGCCGCCGAGGCCCTGGACGACTCCCCGGAGGAGGCCCGCGCCGCCCTCGGCACCGCGCAGCAGGTCCGCACCGAGGCCCTGCGGGACCTGCGCGCGCTCGTCCACGTGCTGCGCGCCCCGGGGGAGGCCCCGCAGGACCCCGCCGCCGGGGTCCCCGAGATCGCGGCGCTCGTCGACCGCGTGCGGTCCACCGGGCTGGACGTCCGGCTGGGGACGGCGGGCGACCTCGCCGCCGTCCCCGCGCCGGTCTCCCTCGCCGTCCACCGGATCGTCCAGGAGGCCCTCACCAACACGGTCCGCCACGCGCGGGCGTCCCGGGCCGAGGTCGACGTCCGGTGCGGCGGCGGCCGGGTGGAGGTGAGCGTTACCGACGACGGCCGGGCACCGGCCCGGCCCCCGGGGACGGCCGGGCACGGGGTGCGCGGGATGGAGGAACGGGTCCGGGCGCTCGGCGGGGACTTCTCCGCCGGACCGCGCGGGAGCGGCGAGGGGGACGGGTGGCTGGTGCGGGCCGCCATTCCCGTGCCAGGCTTCCGCCCGTGACGATCAAGGTGCTCCTCGCCGACGACCAGGCCCTGGTGCGGGCGGGATTCGGCAGTCTCCTCGCCCGCGCCGAGGACATCGAGGTGGTCGGCGAGGCGGGCACCGGCGACGAGGCGGTCCGCACCGCCCGCGCCGTCCGCCCCGACGTCGTCCTCATGGACATCCGGATGCCCGGCACCGACGGCCTCACCGCCACCCGGACCATCGTCGACGACCCCGCACTGGCGGACTGCCGCGTCATCGTCCTCACCACCTTCGAGACCGACGAGTACGTCTTCGCGGCCCTGCGCGCGGGCGCGAGCGGCTTCCTCACCAAGGAGACCGAGCCGGACGACCTGCGCCAGGCCGTCCGCGCGGTCGCGGCCGGCGACGCGCTGCTCTCACCTGGCGCGACCCGACGGGTGATCGAGCAGTTCGCCCACCGCCCGGCCGCCCCCACCGACACCGCCGAACGGCTCGCCGTGCTCACCGCGCGGGAACGCGAAGTGACCCGCCTGATCGCGACCGGCCTGTCCAACGACCAGATCGCCGCCCGGCTCGTCATCAGCCCGCTCACCGCCAAGACCCACGTCACCCGCGCGATCGCCAAGCTCGGCGTCCGCGACCGCGCCCAACTGGTCATCCTCGCCTACGAGACGGGCCTGGTCCTCGCCGGCGGCCGGTGACGCCCGGGGCGGCGACCACGGCCCCGGCGGGTCCGCACGCAGCGCCGCGTGACGCGGCGTCGTGCACGCGAGGCGTCCGTGCCGGGGGCCCGCCGGCCCACCGGTCCACCGCCGGAACGCGGCGGGGCGGTTCCCGGGCGCCGTCCCTTACCGGTCGGTGACGTCACCGGCCGGTCGCGCCGTTTCCGGGCCGGGCGTGGGTAGCGTCGGCCGGTATGAGGATCCTGGTGACGGGCGGGGCCGGTTTCATCGGCTCCGCCGTGGTCGGCGCGCTGCTCGCGGACGGCCACGAGGTACGGGTGCTGGACGCGTTGCTGCCCGCGGTGCACCCCTCGGGGCTGCCGTCGGCGGTGCCGGCGGGCGCGGAGTTCCGGCACGCCGACGTGCGGGACGCGGCGGCGGTGGAGGCCGCGCTGGAGGGTGTGACGGCGGTCTGCCACCAGGCGGCGATGGTCGGCCTCGGCGTGGACCTGGACGACGCCCCCGCGTACGCCGGGTGCAACGACCTGGGCACGGCGGTGCTGCTGGCGGCGATGGCCCGGCGCGGGGTGCGGGACCTGGTGCTGGCCGGGTCGATGGTGGTCTACGGCGAGGGCGCGTACCGCTGCGGCGCGCACGGGCCGGTCGCCCCCGGGCCGCGCCGGGCCGCCGAGCTGGACGCGGGCCGCTTCGAGCCGCCGTGCCCGGTGTGCGGCGAGCCGCTGCTGCCCGGGCTGGTGGGCGAGGACGCCCCGGCCGACCCGCGCAACGTGTACGCGGCGACGAAGCTGGCGCAGGAGCACCTGGCGTCCGCCTGGGCGCGGGCCTGCGGCGGACGGGTCCTGACGCTGCGCTACCACAACGTGTACGGGCCGGGGATGCCCCGGGACACCCCGTACGCGGGAGTGGCCTCGCTGTTCCGCTCGGCGCTGGCGCGCGGCGAGGCCCCGCGGGTGTTCGAGGACGGCGGCCAGCGCCGCGACTTCGTCCACGTCGCGGACGTGGCCGCGGCCAACGCGGCGGCCCTGGCCGCCCTGGCCGACCGTCCGGCGGGCAGCGTGCGGGCGTACAACGTGGGCAGCGGCGAGGTCCGCACGGTCGGGGACATGGCGCGGGCGCTGGCCACGGCCTCCGGCGGTCCGGCCCCGGTGGTGACGGGCGAGTACCGGCTGGGCGACGTCCGGCACGTGACCGCGGACTCGGCGCGGCTGCGCGCGGAGCTCGACTGGCGGCCCCGGGTGGCCTTCGACACCGGAACGGCCGAGTTCGCGGCGGCCCCGCAGCGCACCTGACGGCCGGTCGGCCGCGCCGGGGACGGCGACGCCTCCCCGACGCCGCCCGCCGGTCCCGTCCCCGTGCCGTCAGGCCCGTCGGGCCGCCGGGAGGGTGATCTCGAAGCAGCAGCCGCCGTCGACGTTGCGGACGCGGGCCCGGCCGTCGTGGGCCTCCACGATGCCGCGGACGATGGCGAGGCCGAGGCCGGCGCCGCTGTCGGCCGCGTCCGGTGCTCCGGAGGTGGGACGGGGGGTGCGGGCGGGGGTGCCGCGCCAGCCGGTTTCGAAGACGCGGGGCAGGTCGGGTTCGGGGATGCCGCCGCAGCCGTCGGTGACGGCGAGCACGACGGCGTCGTCCTCCCGGCGGGTGGAGACGGCGACGACGCCGTCCGGCGGGGTGGCGCGGATCGCGTTGACCAGCAGGTTGCCGATCACCCGGGTGATCTCCCGGGGGTCGGCCTCGACCGGGGCGGGTTCGACGCGGCCCTCCAGGCGCACGCCGCGCTGCCGGGCCAGCGGGTGCGCGCCGGCCAGCGCGTCGTCGACCAGGTCGTGCAGGGAGACCCGGGAGAGGGTGAGGGAGAGCGCCCCGGCCTGGATCCGGGAGAGTTCGAACAGGTCGTCGACCATGCCGGTGAGCCGCTCCACCTCGGTGCGGATCCGGGTGAGGTAGCGTTCGGGCCGTTCGGCGACGCCGTCCTCCAGGGCCTCGGCCATCGCGCGCAGGCCGGCCAGCGGGGTGCGCAGGTCGTGCGAGATCCAGGCGATGAGTTCGCGCCGGGAGGCGTCCAGGGCCCGTTCGCGGTCCCGGGATTCGGCGAGCCGGGCGCTGGTGGCGGCGAGTTCGGCGCTGACGGCGGCCAGTTCCCGTCCGAGCGGCCGGTCCGGCGGGGTGAACCCGGCGTCGCCGCCGACGGTGCGGGCGGCCGCCGCCAGCGCCCGGCCGCCCGCGGTGACCTGGCGGCCCAGCAGCGCGGCGGTGAGCAGCGCGACCACCGAGGCCATCGCCAGGACGGTGACGACCACGCCGAGGTCGTGGGGGGAGAGGAACATCGCCTGGGCGACCGCGAGCGTGCCGGAGGTGACGGCGAGGACGCTGACCCCGGCGACGGCGAACAGGGTGAGCGCCAGCGAGCGGCGGCGCAGCACGCGCAGCGCGGCCAGGCCGAGCAGTCCGGCGGCGGCGGCGCCGAGCGCGGCGAACAGGGCGATCAGCAGCAGGTCCTTCACGCCGCACCGCCCCGGGCCCCGGCGGCCGGGTCGTAGCGGTAGCCGACGCCCCAGACGGTGCTGATCAGTTCGGGCGCGCCGGGGTCGTCCTCGATCTTCTCGCGCAGGCGGCGGACGTGGACGGTGACGGTCGACAGGTCGCCGAAGTCCCAGCCCCAGACGCGCTGCATCAGCTCCTGCCGGGAGAACACCGTCCCGGGGTGCCGCAGGAGGAACGCGAGCAGGTCGAACTCGCGGCTGGTGAGGGCCAGTTCGCGGTCGGCCCGGTGGGCGCGGCGGGCCCGCGGGTCGAGGGCCAGGTCGCCGGAGCGCAGCGGGCCCGCCGGGACGGCCGTCGCGGCGGTGCGGGCCCGGCGCAGGATCGACTGGACGCGCAGGACGAGTTCGCGCGGGCTGAACGGCTTGGTGACGTAGTCGTCGGCGCCGAGTTCGAGGCCGAGGACGCGGTCGGCCTCGTCGCCCCTGGCGGTGAGCAGCACCACCGGCAGGTCGGGGCGGTCGGGGCGGGCGCGCAGGCGGCGCAGCACTTCGAGGCCGTCGAGGCCGGGCAGCATCAGGTCGAGGACGAGCAGGTCGGGGCGGTGGCGTTCGGCCAGGTCGAGTCCGCGCTGCCCGTCCTCGGCCCGGTCGACCAGGTGGCCGGCCCGGGTGAGGTAGCCGGCCACGACCTCGCCGACGGTCGGGTCGTCGTCGACGACCAGGATGCGGGCGGGCTCCGGCGGTCCGGCGGGGGCGGGCACGGGGGCGGGGCTGGGGTTCACCCGCCCGAGGATACGAGCGCGGGACGGTCGGCGGCGCCGGTCCGGCCCGCGCCCGGGCCCACGTTCGGGTTCCGTAAGATCCGCTGCCCGCCGCTCGGGCGGGTGTTGCCGGGCGGGTGCGCCGTACGACTTCCGTAAGGGCGCGGCTCGGCCGCGGCGGGGCCGGGCGTGGCTAGCGTGGCGCCCGTGACTCCTCCTCCTCCTCTTCTCCCGTCCTCGGTGGACGTGGTGCTGCCCTGCCTGGACGAGGCGCGGGCGCTGCCCTGGGTGCTGGGCCGGGTGCCGGCCGGCTGGCGGGCGATCGTGGTCGACAACGGCTCGCGGGACGGCTCGGCGCGGATCGCGGCCGAGCTGGGCGCGACGGTGGTGGCGGAGCCGCGCCGGGGCTTCGGCGCGGCCTGCCACGCCGGGCTGCTGGCGGCCGACGCCGAGCTGGTGTGCTTCCTGGACTGCGACGGGTCGCTGGACCCCGCGCAACTGCCCCGGGTGGTCGGCCCGGTGGCGGCGGGGACGGCCGACCTGGTGCTGGGACGGCGGCGGCCCACCTCGCCCGGGGCGTGGCCGCCGCACGCCCGGCTGGCGAACCTGGTGCTGGCCCGACGGCTGCGCGCGCTGACCGGCGCCGACCTGCACGACCTCGGGCCGATGCGGGCGGCGCGCCGGGAGCGCCTGCTGGCCCTCGGGCTGGGCGACCGGCGCTCGGGCTACCCGCTGGAGGCGGTGCTGTCCGCGTCGGCCGCCGGGATGCGGATCGCCGAGGTGCCGGTCGACTACCGTCCGCGGGCGGGCCGTTCGAAGGTGACCGGGACGGTGCGCGGCACCCGGCAGGCGGTGCGCGACATGCGCGCCGTGCTCGCGGCCCCGCCGCCGACCCTGCTGGTGATCGCCAAGGCGCCGGTGCCCGGCCGGGTGAAGACCCGGCTGACCCCGGCGTTCACCCCCGGGCAGGCCGCCGACCTGGCCGAGGCCGCGCTCGCCGACACCCTGGCCGCGCTCGCCCTCGTCCCGGCCGGCCGGCGCCTGCTGGTCCTGGACGGCGCCCCGGGCCGCTGGCTGCCGCCGGGCTGGGAGGTCGTCCCGCAGGGCACGGGCGGCCTGGACCGCCGACTCGCCGCCGCCTTCGCCCACGCCGCCCGGCTCGCCCCGCACGCCCCCGCGCTGCTGGTCGGCATGGACACCCCGCAGCTCGACCCGGCCGCCCTCGCCGCACCGCTGTCGGCGGCCGAACGCCCGGGCGTCGACGCCTGGTTCGGGCCCGCCGAGGACGGCGGTTTCTGGGCCCTCGGCCTGGCCCGCCCGGACGCCCGCCGCGCCGCCCGGCTGCTGCACGGCGTCCCGATGTCGACCGCCGACACCGGCCGCCACGTCCTGGACCGGCTGGCGGTGAACGGCCTGACGGTCCGCCGGCTGCCCGCCCTGCTGGACGTGGACGGGCCGCAGGACGCCGCCCGGGTCGCCGCGCTGGCACCCGGCACCCGCTTCGCCGCCCGGCTGCGGGAGTTCGCGGCCGCCCCCGGAGCGACCCGGTGAGCCGTACCGTGCCGCAGGACCGCACCCCGGCCCCGGCCGCCGCCGAACCCTGGGTCGACGACCCGTTCGGGCGGGCGGTGCGGGCCGGGCGGGGCCCGCTGTGGCTGCGCCGGGCGGACGGGACGCGGCTGGCGCTGGAGGTGGAGCGCTGGTGCGCGCCGGCCGCCGGGGCGGACCACGGGCTGGTGCTGCGCTGCCTGGACCTGCCCGCGCCGGTGCTGGACCTGGGCTGCGGGCCCGGCCGGCTGGTGGCCGCGCTGCTGGCGGCGGGCGTCCCCGCGCTCGGGGTGGACGTCTGCGCGGCCTCCGTGGCGCACACCGCCCGGCTGGGCGCCCTCGCGCTGCGCCGCTCGGTGTTCGACCGGCTGCCCGCCGAGGGCCGCTGGGGCGGCGTGCTGCTGGCCGACGGCAACCTCGGCATCGGCGGCGCCCCGGCCGCCCTGCTGGCCCGCTCCGCCGCACTGCTCGCCCCCAGCGGCCTGCTGCTGGTGGAGACCGCGGCGCACGAGGTGGACGAGGTGGCGGACGTCCGGGTCGAGGGCCCGGACGGCGCCGGCCCGCCGTTCCGCTGGGCCCGCTGCGGACCCGCCGCGACGCTGCGGCACGCCGGAGCCGCCGGCCTGGCGCCGGCCGAGCACTGGCGGTCGCACGGCCGTTCCTTCCTCGCCCTGCACCGTCCCTGACCGTCAGTCAGTCCGGCTCCGCCCATTGCGGGTGTTCCCGCTCGGACGGCGGTGCCGGTGCGTCGTTCCGCTGGGTGCGCTGCGGGTCGGCCGCGACGCTGCGCGCGCCCGGGCGGTCGGTCCTTCCTCGCCCTGCACCGTCCCTGACGCCCGTCAGTCCGGTTCCGCCTACTGCGGGTGCTCCCGTTCGGGCGACGGCGCCGGTGCGTCGTTCCGCTGGGCGTGCTGCGGGTCGGCCGCGACGCTGCGCGCGCCCGGGCGGCCGCTCCTTCCTCGTCCTGGAACGCCTCTGACGGACTGTCAGTCCGGTTCCGTCCACTGCGGGTGCTCCCGTTCGGCCCATGCCCGGTCGACGGCGCCGGTGCGCATGCCGAGGCGCGCCTCCGGGTCCTGGTGGGCCATCCGCAGGTGGCCGAGGACCACCACGGCGACCGCGAACGCGAACCAGTCGTGGACGAAGGTCGCGCCGGTGCGCCACCCGGTGGGCAGGAGGGCGGTGAACCACATCGGCAAGCCGGTGCCGAGCAGCACCAGCATCGTGCCGAGCGTCCACTGCGCGTACAGCTTCTGCCCGGCGTTGAACTTCCCGGCCGGCCGGGGCCCGACCCGGCGGCGGCGCACGGTGCGCAGCCAGGTGCGGTCGGCGGCGGTGAACCGGCCGAGCCGGGTGGCGTCGCGGCGCATCGCCCGGGTGGCCAGCGCCAGCAGCAGCGGGATGGGCAGCAGCAGGCCGCTCCACTCGTGCACGGTGGCCAGCAGCCTTCGGCGGCCCACGAGTTGGGACAGCGGCGGCAGGTAGAGGCAGGCCGCGGTGGCCAGGCAGGTGAGCATCAGGACGGCGGTGGCGCGGTGGGCCCGGCGCTGCGCGGGCGTGAAGCGGGGGCGGCGGTCAGCCGGTGGGTGCATCGTCGCGTCCGTTCGATCGGCCGACCCAGGCGTCCACGTCGTAGCCGAGCCGTTCCCAGTAGCCGGGGCGGACGGTGTCGGTGACGGTGATCGAGGACAGCCACTTGGCGGACTTGTAGAAGTACATGGGGGCGACGTACAGGCGCGCCGGGCCGCCGTGGGCGTGGCCGATCGGGGCGTCCTGCATCCGCAGGGCCACCAGGACGTCGTCGCGCCGGGCCTGCTCCAGCGTCAGGCTCTCGGTGTAGGCCCCGTCGAAGCAGCCGAAGCTCACCGCCCGGCCCTCCGGCCGGACCCCGGCGGCATCCAGCAGCGCGGCCAGCGGGACGCCCTCGAACGGGGTCGCGGGGACCCGCCAGCCGGTGACGCACTGCACGTCGTGGACCAGGCGGCGCTGCGGCAGGGCCCGCAGGTCGGCCAGCCGCAGGGTGGCGGGCCGCTCCACCAGGCCGTCGACGGTGAGGGTGTAGTCGGCCTCACCGCGTTCGGGCACCGAGGCGGTCACCGAGTAGTACCGGAAGCCGCCCCCGCCCGGCAGCAGCCCGCTCAGCCCGGTCGGGTCGTTGCGCACCACGGTGTCCTGGGCGCGCTGCAGCCAGGGCCCGGCCGCGACCCCGGCGGCGCCGAGGCCGAGCAGTCCGAGCACCACCCGGCGGCCGACCGGGGTGCCGCGGGTCTCGTCGTCGTTGTCGTCCACGGGGTGATTCGACCAGCCGGAGCGGCCGTTGCCCAGGGGCGCGGGCGAGCCGTCAGACTTCCGTCATCTGCGCGCGCGGCACCCGGACCCGCCGGGCGGCCCCCAGCACCACCACCGACAGGGCCGCGCCGTAGGCGAGTCGCTGCACCCCGCTGCCGCCCGCCAGGTACAGCAGCTGCCCGGCCGCGGGCACCGCCAGCCACTCCCACCGGCCGTCCAGCGCCACCAGCGCCACCACCAGCAGCCCGTACCAGGGGTAGGCGGGAGCGGCCAGCAGCAGTGCCCCGCCGGTCACCAGCAGCGCGCCCCGCCACGGCCGCGCCGGATCGCCGCACCGCAGCACCCGCCACACCAGCGCGGCGAGCACCACCGCCCCGGCCCACGGCACGAGCCGGTCGGGCAGCACCAGGCGCAGCAGCCCGAACCGCTCCAGGCCGCCCTGCCGGTACCCCTCCTCGCGCAGGTAGCCGGGCAGGTAGCCGAGCACCCCGGCCCCCGAGGCCACCACGTACGGCAGGTAGCACAGGACGAACATCCCGGCGGCCGCCGCGAGCGGGCCCAGCCCGGCCCGGACCGGACACCGGGACAGCACGCCCGACAGCGCCCCCGGCAGGGCCAGCGCGGGCAGCAGCTTCACCGCCGCCGCCGCGCCCAGCGCCGCCCCGCCCGCCGCCGGCCGCCCGCGGACCGCCCAGCCCAGGCCGACCACCAGGAGCAGCGCGCCCAGGGCGTCGACGTGCGCGTCGTTGACCGCCCACACCGACACCCCCGGGCACCAGGCCCACAGCGCGACCCGCCGCCGCCCGCCCGTCACGGCCAGCAGCGCCCCGGTGGTCGCCACCGCCAGCACCGCCCCGGCCGCCTGCGCGACCCGCGCGCCGTCACCGAACGGGCGCTGGACGAGGAACCACGCCTGGGCCAGCGGCGGGTAGGCCGTGTGCACGCCGGGCCGGTTGATCCGGGTGCAGGCCCCGTCGGCGGTGCGCCGCTCGTCCCACCCCGCGCAGCCGTCGCCGACCGGGAACCGGCCCGCGTCGCGCAGCCGCGCCAGCGCCGGGTCCTCGGGAACGTGCGCGTACGGGGAGACGCCCGCCGCCTGCACCTTCCCGTCCCAGCCGTACCGGTAGGCGTCGTCACTGGTCCGCGGCGGCGCCAGCAGCCCGACCGCGGCGACCAGCACGCCGCCGGCCAGCACCAGCCGCGCCACCCGCCGCCGCGGCACCCGGCGCAGCGCGAGCAGGGACAGGGCGAACAGGGCGGCGTCGGCGGCGTACCAGCCGTACAGCGGGAGCCGGTTGCCGAGGGTGCCCCCGGTGGTGAAGGTCAGCGCGAGGCAGCCGGCCAGGGCGGCGACGGCGAGGACGCAGAGCGGGACGGGGCGTGCGGTCACCGGCCCACCCTCGCACCGGCGGGCGCCCGGGCGGCCTCGGCACGGTGCGCCGTCCGGGTTCCGTAAGGACTCCGGCCCGCTCCCGCGCCGCTGCGCCGCCGTTCGGATTCCGTAAGCACGTCGCAGCGCCGCCCCGGCCGCCGGGCGCGCTTCGATGGGCCCGTGGACCCCGACTCCTTCCCCGCCCGGCGGCACGCCGACCCGCCGCCGCCCGCCGCACCCGCCCCGCCCGCCGTGCTGCGGCGCGGTCCGCTGCGCCCCGGCGCGTTCCGCTCCGCCGCGCACGAGCCGCGCACCGCGGTGGTGCTCGGCCGGTGGCTGGGTGCGGCGCTGCTGCTGTGCTTCGCCACCGGCCTGGTCAGCCACCTGCTCCAGGACCCGCCGCCCTGGCTGGCGGGCCGGCTGCCGTCCCGCCCGGTGGACGGCTACCGGGTCACCCAGGGCCTGCACGTGATCGCCGGCCTGGCCGCGATCCCGCTGGCGGGCGCGAAGCTGTGGACGGTGTACCCGCGGCTGTTCGCCTGGCCGCCGGTGCGCGGCGTCCCGCACCTGCTGGAGCGGCTGTCGATCGCGCTGCTGGTCGCGGCGGTGCTGCTGGAGCTGTTCACCGGCCTGCTGAACACCCTGCAGTGGTACCCGTGGCCGTTCCCGTTCCGGCAGACCCACTACTGGACGGCGTGGACGGCCGTCGGCGCGCTGCTGGTCCACCTCGCCGTCAAGGCACCGGAGATCGCCGCGCACTGGCGCCGCGCCGACTCCGTCCCGCTGCCCGCGCGGCGGGCCGTGCTCGCGGCGACGGCCGCCGCCGTCGGCGCGGTCACCCTCACCACCGCGGGCCAGTCCGTGCCCGGGCTGCGCGGCCTCGACCTGTTCGCCCCGCGCCGCCCCGGCACCCGCCCCGGCACCGGCACCCTCCCCGTCAACCGCACCGCCGCGCAGGCCGGCACCGCCGCCGTCCCCGCCGACTGGCGGCTGACCGTCGACGGCCCGGCCCGCTACCGGATCGGCCTCGCCGAGCTGCGCGCCCTGCCGCAGGCCACCGCCGACCTGCCGATCGCCTGCGTCGAGGGCTGGAGCGCCGACGCCCGCTGGACCGGCGTGCGCCTGGCCGACCTGCTGCGCCGGGCCGGGATCCCGGCCGGCTCGGCGGTGCGGATCACCTCGCTGGAGGCCGAGGGCCCGTACCGGGTGACCGAGATGCCCGCCGGGTACGCCGACGACCCGCTGACCCTGCTCGCCCTCGCGCTCGACGGCCGCCCGCTGACGCCCGACCACGGCTTCCCGGCGCGGATCGTCGCGCCGAACCGGCCCGGGGTGCTGCAGACCAAGTGGGTCGCCCGGATCGAGGCGGTCTGAGGTGCGGATCCTGCGCGCCGCCCTCCTGCTCGGCGGCCTCGCCCTGCTCGCCTGCGGCCTGCTGGGCCTGCTGACCGACCCGTACGTCACCGGCCCGTCCGGCGTCCTGCTGTGGGCGGCGGGGCTGGTGGTGCTGCACGACGGGCTGTGGCTGCCGCTGGTGTGCGCGCTCGGCGCGGCCGCGACCGGCCGGCCGGTGCTGCGCGGCTGGCTGGTGGTCGCGGCCGCCGTGAGCGCGGTGGCCGTCCCCGCGGTGCTGCGGGCCGGGGACGACCACGGCAACCCGACTCTGCTGCCGCTGCCCTACCTGCGGAACTGGCTGCTGTTCCTCGCGGTGACCGCCGTCGCGGCCGCCCTCCTCGCGCTCGTCCGGCGGGCCGTCAGGAGGGCCGGGGAGGTCAGGAGGGCACCCCGGCGAGACCGGTGACCAGTCCGTCCAGGGCGTGGGAGCAGGGGCAGTCGCGGGTGGTGGGGAGGGTTTCGAGGGTGGTGAGCAGGACGGTGCGCAGGCGGTCGAGGTTGTGGGCGAAGACGTGGAGTACTTCGGTGTGGGTGACGCCCTGGCCGGTCTCGACGCCGGCGTCGTGGTCGGTGACCAGGGCCAGGGAGGTGTAGCAGAGGGCGAGTTCGCGGGCGAGGACGGCTTCGGGGTGGCCGGTCATGCCGACGGCGGACCAGCCG
>NZ_JBVHEH010000008.1:0-337499 GCF_055562955.1 Kitasatospora sp. NPDC015121 | reverse complement strand
CGGGGCAGGAAGGCGACCCGTCGGCCGGCCACCTCGCCGACCGACAGGGCGTCGGAGGGCGGCCCGTAGGGGGTCTCCACGCGCACCTCGGTGACGTCCTCGAGCAGGGCGTACAGGCCGGAACCACCGATGACGCCGAGTTCGGCGCTCGGGATGCCGTCGATGCGGGGCTGGTGTGCGCGGCCAGGAGCAGGGGTCATGGCCCGACCCTAGGGAAACCGCGCCCGGGACGCGCGGGCGGCCGCCTTACGACTCCCTGACGTCGCGGAGCGCGCCCACCACGCCGGGGCCGGCCCCGTCAGCGGCTGACGTGCAGGACGCAGATGTCGTCGCGCCGGGTGCCCGGGGTCACCAGGGCCCGGACGACGTCGTCCAGGACGTGGGGGCCGTCGGCGTGCGCCACGGCGGCGTCGGCCAGCCGGGCCAGGCCCGCGTCGATCGGCTCGCCGGGCTGCTCGACCAGGCCGTCGGTGTAGAGCAGCAGGTGGTCGCCGGGCCGCAGCTCGACGGTGGACGCCTCGTAGCGGGGCGTCGTGCTCGCACCGAGCAGGATGCCGTGCGGGGAGGGCAGGAAGCGGGCCCGGCCGTCGCGCACCAGCAGCGGCGGCGGGTGGCCGGCCCGCACCCAGGTGAGGCGGGAGGCGGCGGGCTCGTAGACGGCCATGATCATCGTGGCGGTGTCGCCGTCGCGCTCCGGGGTGTGCAGCAGCAGGGTGTTCAGGTTGGTGAGGATGGCGGGCAGCGGGGTGCCGGTGATGGCCATGCCCTTGGCGGTGAAGCGCAGCAGGGCCATGGTGGCGACCGCGTCCAGGCCGTGCCCGGCGACGTCGCCGACGACCAGCAGCACGTTGCCGTCGGACAGTTCGACGGCGCTGTACCAGTCGCCGCCGAGGCCGAGCCCCTCCTGCAGCGGCCGGTAGACGACGTCCACGGTCAGTCCGGACAACTCCACGTTCCGCTGGGGCAACGGGAGCAGGGTCTCCTGGAGGCGGGTGGCCAGGGCGCGTTCGGCGGCCAGCTGGCCCTGGTGGGCGAGCGCCGCCTCCTGCTGCTCCAGCAGCAGCCGCTCGGTCTCCTTGGCGGCGGTGAGGTCCTGGAAGAGGCCGTGCAACCGCACCGGCCGGCCCTCGACGTCCGCCTCGGCCTCGAAGACCGCCCGCACGTGGCGGACCTGCTGCCCGGGCAGGCGCAGGCGGAAGGACCGGTCCAGCGGCTCGCCGCTCTTCAGCAGGAGCTGCACCGCGCTCTCCACCGCGAGGCGGTCCTCGGCCTCGGCGTGGGAGGAGAGCTCCTCCAAGGTCATCGGGCCCAGGGCGCGGTCCCGCTCGAAGATCGAGTAGACCTCGTCGGACCAGGTGAGCTCCGTGCGGACCAGGTCGCGGTCCACCCAGCCCATCCGCCCCAGGCTCTGCATCAGCGCCAGCCGCCGCCGCTCGCGCTCGCCGGAGTCCAGGCGCTCCCAGGAGACGATCAGACCGCCCTCGCAGCGTGCCGCGCGCACCCGGTAGCGGGAGAGGTGCGGGATCCCGGCGGCGCGCTCCCGGTACTCCAGCTCCCCCTCGTAGGGCTCCCCGGTCTCCAGCGCCGCCAGGTAGCCGCGCCACAACTCGCTCTCCTCGACGCCCGGGTACGTGGCCCGCACGCTCCGGCCCGGCAACTCCGCGGCGCCGCGCCCGCCGATGTCGCCCGCCCCGGGCGAGACCGCCGCCACCCGCAGGTCGGCGACCTCCCCGTGCGGCCCGTGCTCCGGCAGGAGGAAGACCACCGAACCCGGCAGGGCGGCCAGCACGTCCCGGACCGCGGCCGAAGCCGCTCCGCCCCCGGTCGGGGGGCCGCCCCCGGTCGGGGGGCCGCCGCCCGGCCGTGGTGTCGCCCGTCTCCGCTGGTCCGCCATACGGCGAGCATGTCACGCGCCGGGGGCCGTTGACACCTCCCATGGCGCCCTCCGCCCCAGGGATGGTGAAGGTCCCGGGGGCAAGGGGTGAAGACCCGACGGCCCGCGCCGCGCCCACCGGCCGGCCGCCGTCCGGTGCGGGCCGGGGCCCGGCTGTGCGAGCCTGGCCCCATGTCGATCATCGCCACCGTCGCGGTCCTGCTCATCGCGGCCCTGCACGCGTACATCCTGGTCCTGGAGATGTTCCTGTGGACCGGCCCGAAGGCCCGGGCCGCTTTCGGCACCACCGCCGAGTTCGCCGCCGCGACGAAGGCGCTCGCCGCCAACCAGGGCCTGTACAACGGGTTCCTCGCCGCCGGACTGGTGTGGGGCGCGGTCGCCGCCGACCCGGTGGGCTTCCAGGCGAAGGTGTTCTTCCTGCTGTGCGTGGCCGTGGCCGGCGCGTACGGGGCCGCCACGGCCAGCCGGAAGATCGTCTTCGTCCAGACCGTCCCGGCCCTGGCCGCGCTCGCCCTCGTGCTGGCCGCCCACTGAGCCCCCGCCCGGGCGGACCGCCCCCACCGGGACCTGCGCGGCCCCGGCGGGGAGGCGTGATCGGCGGACACCTGGGCAGGCGCCCCCGGGGGGAGGCCCCCCGAGGTCCCGCCACGAGCAGGAGGAGCGAGATGACGACCGCACGCGAGATCATGACCGAGGGCGCCCAGTGCGTCGGCGAGCAGGAGTCCGTCCTGGACGCCGCGCGGAAGATGACCCGGCTCGGCGTGGGCGCGCTGCCGATCTGCGGCGCCGACGACCGGCTCAAGGGCGTCCTGACCGACCGCGACATCGTGGTCAAGGTGCTCGGGGAGGGCAGGGACCCCGGGCAGGTGAAGGCCGGCGAACTCGCCCAGGGCGAGGCCGTCACCATCGGCGCCGACGACGAGGCGAACGAGATCCTGCGCACCATGGGCTCCCACCAGGTGCGCCGCCTGCCCGTCATCGACGGGCACCGCCTGGTCGGCATCGTCGCCCTCGCCGACGTCGCCCGCGCCCTGCCCGACGCGAAGGTCGGCGACGTGCTGGAGGCCATCTCCGCCGCCTGACCGCCCCCGACCGCCACCCCGGCCGCGCGCGGACGACCGACCCGCGCGCGGCCGGACCCGCCGCCCGGCCCGGACGCCGCGCCCGCACCGCGCGGACCCCGGCCGCACGAGAGACGGATCCGCCCATGACCGCACCACCCACCGGCCACCGGATGCTCACCCTCTACCTGAACGACCACCTCGCCGGCGCCGAAGCCGGCACCCGGCGGGCCCGCCGGGTCGCCCGGACCGCCCGCATCGCCCGGGCCGACGCCGACCCCGACGCCGGGCGCCTGCTCCGGCAGTTCGCCGCCGACGTCGCCTGCGACACGGCGTCCCTGCGCCGCCTGATGCGGGAACTCGGCGTCCCCGAACGCCGCCCGTACGCCTGGCTGGGGCGCGCGGGCGAACTCGCGGGCCTGCTCAAGACGAACGGCACCCTGCTGCGCCGCTCCCCGCTGACCGACCTGGTCGAGCTGGAGGCCCTGCGGCTCGGCGTGGTGGGCAAGCGGCAGCTCTGGGCCGTCCTGGCCGACCGCTTCGGCGACGACTCCCGCGTCGACCCGGCCCGGCTCGCCGAACTCGCCGACCGGGCCGACCGGCAGGCCGCCCTGCTGGAGGAACTCCGCCTGCGCGCCGCCGGGGTGCTGGCACCCCGGCGCTGAGCGCGGGGCGGGGCGGGCCCGCCGACTGAGGTCCGGGCCCGCCGACTGAGGTGGGGGACGGCCGGGGTCCCGGGCGGCGCGCCGCATGCGGGCCCGGCGGCGCGGGGAGACTCCTCCCCGGCAGCCGCCCCCGCGCGCTCCGCGGCGTGGTCCGGCGGAGCGCGGCGGTGGCGGGCGACGTGCGGGGTCGGGCCGCGGGCCCGGGGGCGGAGTCGGTGCATGGTGGAACGACGGTTGCCGGTGGCGACGCACTGGGGCAGTTTCGTCGCGGTGGTCGACTCCGGCCGGCTGGTGCGGATCGAGCCGAGGCCGGGCGACCCCGCGCCGTCGCCGATCGGCCCCGGCATGGTGAGGGCCGCCGACGACGGCGCCCGGGTGCTCCGTCCCGCGGTGCGCAGGGGCTGGCTGGACGGCCTGCCGCGGGTCGGCGACCGGGCCCGGGGCGCGGACGCCTTCGTCGAGGTGGAGTGGGACGAGGCGCTCGGGCTGGTGGCCGACGAACTGCGCCGGGTGCGGTCGCGGTACGGGGACGCCGCGGTGTTCGGCGGGTCCTACGGCTGGGCGAGCGCGGGCGCCTTCCACAGCGCGCAGGGGCAGTTGCAGCGGTTCCTGGCCCTGGGCGGCGGGTACACCGACTCGCGCAACACGTACAGCACGGCGGCGCTGGAGGTGGTCCTGCCGCACGTGATCGGCGGGCACCCGTGGAGCTACCAGTCCCGGATGCCGATGTGGGACGAGATCGCCGAGCACGGCGAGTTCGTGGTGGCGTTCGGCGGGCTGGCCCTCAAGAACAGCCAGATCAACCCGGGCGGCCTGGCCCGGCACCGGACGGGGGAGCTACAGCGCCGCTGCCGCGAGGCCGGGGTGCGGTTCGTGAACGTCAGCCCGATCCGCAGCGACACCGCCGACTTCCTCGACGCCGAGTGGCTGCCCGTCGTCCCGAACACCGACACCGCCGCGATGCTCGGCATCGCGCACACCATGCTGGTCAACGGCTGGCACGACGAGGACTTCCTGCGCCGCTGCTGCACCGGCTTCGACCGCTTCGCCGGCTACCTGCTCGGCGAGGCCGACGGCGTCCCCAAGGACGCCGCCTGGGCCGCGCGGATCACCGGCCTCGACCGCGACGCGCTCACCGGCCTGGCCCGCCGCCTCACCGAGCGGCGCTCGCTCGTCATGGTCAACTACGCGGTGCAGCGGGCGGACCACGGCGAACAGCCGATCTGGATGTCCGTCGTGCTGGCCGCCATGGCGGGCTCGATGGGCCGCCCCGGCGGCGGCTGGGGCGCGGGCTACGCGACGATGGACGCGACCGGCGTCGCCCCGGGCCGCCCCCCGGTGGCGTCGGTGCCCGCGGTGCCCAACCCCGTGGCGGACTTCATCCCGGTCGCGCGGATCGCCGACACCCTGCTGCACCCGGGCCGGACCATCGACTACGACGGCCGGCGCCTCACCCTGCCCGAACTGCGCCTGGTCTACTGGTGCGGCGGCAACCCGTTCCACCACCACCAGGACCTGCACCGGCTGGCCCGGGCCTGGCAGGCGCCCGACACGGTGGTGGTGCACGAGGCCTGGTGGAACACCAGCGCCAAGTTCGCCGACATCGTCCTCCCGGTCGCCACCGGCCTGGAGCGCGACGACTTCACGGCCGGCTTCTCCGACCCCCACCTCACCGCGATGCCGAAGGTCCGCGAACCGGCGGGCGAGTCCCGCACCGACCACCGGATCTTCGCCGCGCTGGCCGCCCGGCTCGGCTACGAGCGGGAGTTCACCGAGTCCCGCTCCGAGTCCGAGTGGCTCCGGCACCTGTACGAGCGGACCGGGGCCGGGCTCGGCGACGCCGCCACGCTGCCGGACTTCGACGAGTTCTGGCGGCACGGGAGCGCCGAACTGCCGCCGCTGAACGGGCCGTTCCCCGGCGACTTCGCGGCGCTCCGGGCCGACCCGCGGGCCTTCCCGCTGTCGACGCCGTCCGGACGGATCGAGGTCTTCTCGGCGGAGATCGACTCCTTCGGCTACGACGACTGCGCCGGACACCCCACCTGGTACGAGCCGACCGAGTGGCTCGGCGGCGAGCGGGCCCGCCGCTTCCCGCTGCACCTGGTCTCGAACCAGCCCGCCTCGCGCCTGCACAGCCAGTACGACAACGGCGGCCACAGCCTCGCCTCGAAGATCCACGGCCGCGAACCGGTCACCCTCAACCCGCTGGACGCCGAGGCGCGCGGCATCGCGGACGGCACCGTCGTCCGGGTCTTCAACGACCGGGGCGGCTGCCTGGCGGGCGCGGTCCTGTCGGACGCCGTCATGCCGGGCGTCGTCCAACTCCCCACCGGCGCCTGGTGGGACCCGGTCCGGCCGGGCCTGAGCGGCACGCTGGACCGCCACGGCAACCCGAACGTCCTCACCGCGGACCGGCCGTGCTCGCGCCTCTCCCAGGGGCCGAGCGCGCTCAGCGCGCTGGTCGACGTCGAACCCCATGGCGAACCCCTGCCCGATCTGCGCGCCTTTGCCCCACCGGAACTCGAACGCTGATCCGGGCCCCTGGGCGCCACCGGCCCGTTCGATTGCCGCCCGGTAGTCGGACGGGTACGGTGCGCAGCCATGAGCGCACTCCAACTCCGCAAGTACGGCCAGTGGTTCAAGAGCGCCGACGTCGACGGCGACGGGTTCATCACCCAGCGGGACGTCCGGTCGATGAGCGAGCGCTACATCGCCGCCCGCGGCCTCGCCCCCGACTCCGAGGGCGCCCGCCTGCTCACCGGACGGATGGACGGCTTCTGGACGGACGTCATCGCCCCGATGGACCAGGACGGCGACGGGCAGGTCGACGCCCGCGAGATGACCGAGGGCTTCCGGCGCGCACTGGCTGACCCCGGCCAGTACGCCCAGCAGGTCGGGCCGGTCGCCGACTGCTTCTTCGACCTGGTCGACCTCGACGGGAACGGCCGGATCGACCTGTCGGAGTTCCGGCTGATGTTCGACGCGGTCGCCGCCGTCCCCGGCGACGACTGCGCCCGGGTCTTCGCCGGTCTCGACCTGGACGGCTCCGGCGGCCTCGACCGCGACGAGTTCCACCGGGCGATCCTGGAGTTCTTCTACGGCGACGACCCCGCCGCCCCCGCCAACCACCTGTTCGGCCGGATCGACGCCTGACGGCCGGCTTTTGCGCGAGGCGAACCGGGGGCCCGCCCCGGTTTGTGCCGTCGACCGGACACCGTCGGCGGCGTACGCCGTACGCCAGGCGCCCGCGGGTGAACGCCCCCCGCCGCCCGCGCCGTCCCGCCTCCGCTCCGCACCGCCTCCGCCCGTCCCCGCCCGGGCGGACCTGGTCGCCGCCACCCCGGCCCGGCTCGGCGCCGCCTGAAATCCCTTCGACGGCAGGGGAGTCCGCCTGCTGCAATGGCCGTGGCGGAACGCCCCGGCGAAGCCCGACGATCCGACGAGCGGGAGGAACCGGCGATGGCGGACATCACGCTGCGCCTGACGGCGCGCGACCTCACCGACGCCGACCTGCCCTCCTGCGGCTGGGCCGGCTCGCCCAAGCACGTGCGCGAACTCGCCCACCAGCTCCGCCGCGCCGAGGCGGGCGAGGTCGACTACCTGGCGGTGTGCACGCCGGTCGGCCTCCCCGTCGCGGTCGGCGGCGTCGACTACACCACCACCCCCGGCGCCGGCACGCTCTGGCAGCTCGGCGTCCACCCCGCCCTGCGGTCCTGCGGCATCGGCACCCTGCTGATCCGCGCCGCCGAACAGCGGATCACCGCCCGCGGCCTGACCCGCGCCCACCTGGCCGTCGAGGACACCAACCCGCGCGCCCGCGCTCTCTACGAACGCCTCGGCTACCGCGCCTACGGCCAGGCCCCCGACGGCTGGGACGTCGAGGACGAGGACGGCACCCTCCGCCGGTACGAGACGGTGTGCACCCTGCTGCGCAGGACCCTGGCCTGACCGCGGCCGGAGGCCGTCAGCCCTTCAACCGCCGCTCCAGCGCGGGCCGTTGCCCCGCCAGCCAGGACTGCAGCCGGTCCCAGCGGGCCCAGCCGCCGTACCCGTCGAAGGAGGCGGTGAACCCGGGGTGGCCGGCGGCGACCCGGCGGGCGACGAAGGCGCGGCAGACGGCGGTGGCCTGCTCCAGGACGCCCGGCAGGGCGAGGCGGTCGGCAGGAGAGAGGCCGTACGCATCGGCGAACAGGGCCAGCCGGTGCGGCACGTCGAGGTGGGCGCGGGCGGTCTCGGCGGCCGCCGCCGGGTCCAGCACCGGCACCCAGTAGCGGGCCGTCAACGCGACGTCCCAGAGCGGGCGGCCCGGGGCGGCGAAGTCGAAGTCGATCAGCGCGACCGCCCCGCCCGCCCGGAACACCACGTTCTCCGCGCACACGTCGTTGTGGCACAGCAGCGGCCCGCCCTCCGGGTCGGCGAACTCCGCCGGCCAGTCGGCCGCCGGGTCGAACGGCGTCCGCGCGCTCGCCGCGTGCCAGCGCCGCAGCAGCCGGGCCACCGACACCAGCGCGTCCCCGCCCAGCGCCCACGCCGGGTACGGCGGCACCGCGACGTCCCCCGGCAGGAACTCCAGCCGCTCCCGGCCGCCTTCGACCGCCCCCACCGGGACCGGCGCCCCCGCGAACCCGCCCGCCCGCAGCCCCGTCAGGAACCCGTGCAGTGCCCCGGCGTGCGGCGGCGCGGGCCGCTCCACCACGCCGCCGCGCCGCACCACGGCGCCCGCGTTCGCCAGCCCGCGATCCTGCCACGCCCCTGCCACGGGCGGGCCGGCGTGCGGTCAGCGTGCGGTCGGGCGCGTGGAAGGGGCGTGGGGACGGGTCAGAGCAGCCGGGCCGTCACCGTCTTGGGCCGCTGGTACTCGCGCAGGGCCAGCACCGACAGGTCGGTACCCGCGCCGGAGGACCGGCGGCCGCTGTGCGGGAGTTCGGCGGACTGCGCGAGGTGGCAGTTCAGCCATACCTCGCCGGCCGAGAGCCGGTCGGTCAGCGCCAGGCCGGTCGACAGGTCGCGAGTCCAGACCGAGGCGGCCAGCGCCTGCGGGACGGACTCGGCCAGCGCGACGGCCGCGTCCAGGGTCGCGGCGCGCTGGACGGTCAGCAGCGGGCCGAACACCTCCTCCACCACCGCCGGGTCGCCGTCCGGGAGTTCGGCCAGCACGGTGGCCGGCCGCCACAGGCCGTCGCTCCGCCCGGGCGCGGTGTGCACCGCCTTCGCGCCGGACGCGGCCACGATCCGGTCGTAACGGGCCGCCTGGTCCGGGTTGTTGAGCGGACCGAAGTCCCGCCCGGCCTGCCGACCGGCCATCGCCGAGGCCAGCGCGGCCACCGCCGCCTCGTACGCCTCGTCCAGCACGATCACCCGGGCCGGGGCCGCGCAGCTCTGCCCGGCGTTGTAGGTGCACGCGGCGGCGAGCTGCTCCCAGGTGTCGGCGGGCGCGTCCGGCAGCACCAGCACCGGGCTGTTGCCGCCCAGTTCGAGACTGACCGGGGTCAGCCCGGCCCGGGCGGCGACGTCCGCGCCACCCGCCGGGCTGCCGGTGAAGGCGATCAGGTCGCAGCCCGCGCCGACCAGCAGCCGGCCGGTCTCCCGGTCTCCCGGCAGCGCCGTCAACACGCCCGGGCCGAGGGCCTGTTCGGCGTGCGCGGCGAGCAGCAGGGCGGTGTCGGGGGTGGTCTCGGCGGGCTTGAGCAGCACCGGATTGCCCGCCGCCAGCGCGGGCGCGCAACGCCAACCGGCCATCAGCAGCGGGTAGTTCCACGGCACCACGGCCGCCACCACCCCGACCGGCTCCCAGCGTACCCAACTCTGGTGCCCGGCCAGGTAGTCACCGGCGGCCGGTGCGGTCGCGGCCCGCGCCGCGCCCCCGTAGAACCGGAACAGGTCGGCCACCTCGGCGACTTCGCCGGCCGCCTCCGCCGCCGGCTTGCCCGTCCCCGCGCACTCGGCCGCCACGTAGTCGTCCGCGTGCCGCTCGACCAGCTCCGCCAGCGCGTCCAGCCGCCGCTGCCGCTCGCGCGGCGTGAGCGCCGCCCAGCCCGCCCGGGCGGAACGGGCCGAGGCCACCGCGGCCGCCACCTCGCCCTCCCGGGCCGGGAGCCGGGTGCCGCGCACGGCGCCGGTGCGGGGGTCGATCAGGTCCATCAGCAGTTCTCCGTCACTGGTCGCACCGGTCGTGCCGGTCGGGTCGGTCGGTCCGGTCGCGCCGGTCACGCCTGTTCACAGGTCGTAGGCGCGCAGCCACAGTTCGAGGGTGAGCAGCAGCCACAGCTTGCCGCCCTGGCGGGGCAGCAGCAGCCCGCCGCCGCGCATCCAGGTCTCCACCGTGTCCGCCCGGAACAGGCCCCGGGCCCGGGCGGTCGGGCCGAGCAGCAGGTCCGCCGCCAGCTCGCTCAGCGGCCCGCGCAGCCACTGCTGCACCGGCACCCGCATGCCGCTCTTGGGCCGGTAGGTGACGGTGTCCGGCAGCAGGTCGCGCACCGCCTCCTTGAGGATCCACTTCTCCTCGGTGCCGCGCAGCTTGAGCGCGGGCGGGGTGGCGAACGCGTGCTCCACCACCTCCCGGTCGAACAGCGGCGAGCGTCCCTGCACGCCCTGCGCGGCGGTCAGCCGCTCCACCTTGGTGAGGATGTGGTGCGCGCCCTTGGTCCGCAGGTTGCAGTGCAGCAACTGGTCGAGCAGGGACGGCATCCGGGCGTCCGACAGGTACGGCTCCACGTGCCGGCGCGGGTGCGGGGCCGACGCCAGCGCGGCCAGCGCCTCGCCGGTGAGCAGCACCGGCAGGTCCTCCCAGCACTTGCGGTACGTGTGCAGGTAGGCGTCCGCCCGGGCCCGCGCCGAACCGTCCTCCCGCATCAGCTCGAACACCAGCATCGGCAGGTTCTTCGGCCCGCCGAACACCGGATCGCCGCCCTCGCCGTTCAGCGACACCGCGATCCCGTCGCCCGCCACCGCCTCCGCCAGCATCAGGTTCGGCACCGTCAGCGGATCGCCCACCGGACTGTCCAGCAGCGCCACGGTGTCCGCCAGCCGCGCCGCGACCTGCTCCCCGGGCACGGTCAGCACCCGGTGCGCCGTCCCGCAGTGCGCCGCGACCAGGCCCGAGTAGCCCAGTTCGTTGGGCAGTTCGGCACCGAAGCTGATCGAGTACGTGCGCACCGCCCGCCCGTGCAGCCGGGCCGCCAGCGCCGTCACCAGCGAACTGTCCACCCCGCCGGAGAGCAGCACGGCCACGTCCTGCTTGTCCTCCGGCAGCCGGATCCGCACCGCCCGCTCCAGCAACTCCCGCAGGCCCTCGGCGTAGTGACGCTCGGTCAATTCCTCTTCCGCCGCACCGGCCCGCGGCTCCCAGAACACCTCGACGTCCACCCGCCCGTCCGGCCGCAGCCGGGTGACCCGGCCCGGCAGCAGCTCGGACACGCCGCGCAGCAGCGTCTCCTCGCCCGGCAGGTAGGCGTAGGTCAGGAAGGAACGCACCGCCGACATGTCCAACCCGGTTTCCACGTCCGGGCGTTCGCGCAGCGCCCGGAGCGAGCTGGACGCCGCCCAGCCGCCGTCCGCCGTCCGGCAGTGGAACGCGGTCCGGGCGCCCGCGTGGTCGCGCAGCAGCACCAGGTCCGGGCCGTCCAGCACCGCCAGGGTGAACATCCCGTCCACGGTCCGCAGCCCGGCCGTGCCCAGCGCCAGCCAGCAGCGCAGCAGCAACTCTCCGTCCGGGCAGGACGGTTCGGCCGGACGGCCGGCGGCCGCCAGCGCGGCCAGCAGCCGCGCCCGGTCGTGCAGCGTCACCTCGCCGACCGCGGTGCGCCCGTCCACCGTGAACGGGCCGTCCGCGAAACCGGGCGCGCCGGTCAGCAGCGCCGCCGACGTCCGCCGCCCGGCGGCCTCGAACGGGCCCGCCACCAGGCCGGGTTCGGGGCGGCCGGTGCCGGGCAGCGAGCTGACCGCGTAGCGGGCCGACCGGTGCGGGGCGGCCGGTGCGACCCGGCGCGTCGTCTCCTGGCGCGGCTCAGCCAAAGTCGTCACCGTCCCAGCCGTCGTCCACCGGGCCGACGCCGTCCGCGCCGTCCCCGGCGGTCCCGAAACCGTCCGAGTCGAAGCCGTCCGGGCCGGAGCCGCCGTCGGGCCGGTGCTCCCCGCCGTCGTCGAACCCGCTGTCGAACCCGCCATCACCGCCGTCGCCCCCGCTGCCGCCGTCGCCGCCGGACCGGGCCCGCTCGGCCTCCTGGCGGCGCAGCTCCTCCTCGTCGTCGTCCGAGAGGAACTCGGGTGCGTAGTGGGCGGCCGCGATGCCCGCGCCCAGGCCGAGCGCGCCGAGCACCACGCCGACCCGGCCGGGGAACGAGCTGCGGTTGACCAGCACGTACTGGCCCCGGCCCCAGACCGTGCGGCCGTAACCGATGTCGCGGCCGTAGCCGATCCGGCCGTCCGCGTGGACGCGCTTGACCAGGTCGCGCCCCAGCCGCTCGTCGGTGCCCGCGTCGCCCCGGTCGTCCCGCCAGTGGATCCGGCCGTCGCCGCCTCGGCTGCGCCATTCGCTGCGGCCGTCGGAGTACCGGCGGTGCACTGTTCCGTCGGCCAACAGCTCGTCGCTGTAGGTGATTTCGGGTGGCTGGGTCATCGTCCTCGTCCTCGGGGGGTCAGGGCGTCGGCCAGGTCAGGAAACCGGTGTCGCGGGCCCGGGTGGGCGCGGCCGGACGGGCGGGCGGGGCGAAGCCGCCGCCGCGGACGGTGCGCAGGACGGTCCGCAGCAGCCGGGCCGGCCGGACGGCGGCCAGCTCGGCGACCCGGCCGCCCGCCAGCCAGGCCCGTTCGGCGGCGGGCAGCTCGGTCGGCAACTCCTCGGCGCGGCAGCGGGGCCGCCCGCCGGGCGCGGCCAGGTGCAGGGCGGCGGCGTGCCGGGGCAGTAGCCCCGCGGTGCGCACCCGCAGCCGGGGCCCGGCATGCTCGCGCACCCGCAGGAAGAGCGCGAGGCCGGCGGGCGAGGCGTCGTGCAGGACGTGCACCACCGCGCCCTCGGCCCGCGCCATCGCGGCCAGCAGCCGCCCGTCCAGCGGCAGCCGCTCCGGGGTGAGGATCGGGCAGGCCCCCTCCAGGTGCAGCCGGTTGGCGCGCAGCATGCCGGCGATCGCCGGGTCCTGGCAGACCAGCAGCCGGGGGAAGGCGTAGTCGTACAGGTCGCCTTCCGGCCCCGGGCGGTGCGGGGGCGTAGGCAACTCGTCGGGCAGCACGTCGAGTTCGGGGTACCGGGCGAGCGCGGCCGCGAACCGTTCGGCGGACAGCGGCGGCCGGGTGGTGTACCGCAGCCGGTGCGGTCCGCGGTGCAGCGGGAACAGCGTTCGGCCCGTCTCGTAGTACAACTGCCTTCCGGTGAAGGCGAGTTGACCCGGCCGGCCGCAGGTTTCGGCGGCCCGGCGCAGCGCGCGGTCCAGCAGCCGGTCCGGTACCGGGATCATCGGCCGCCGCCCTTCGGCTTCGGCGCGGGCGCGGGCGCGGGCGCGGGTCCGGCCGAGCCGGACCGGGGTGCGGGGACGGCCTGCGGCCAGGTCAGGAAGCCGATCCGCTCGGCCCGCCGCCGGGTCTCGGCGGCGCTCTCCGGCACGGGTGCGGGCGGTGCGGGGGGCGCGGGCGGGGCGGCGAGGGCCCGGTCGACGGCCTTGTTGAGCAGGGACGTCAGCTTCACCGGCGGCAGCGAGATCAGCGGCGAGGACCAGCCGTCGAGCAGCCACTCCCGTTCCTGCGCGGGCAGGCGCCGCCACCCGGGGGAGTCGGCCAGCGCGGCGGGTGCCTGCTGCGGCCGCGCGTCGTACGGGCGCAGCCGGACGATCCGCGCGGGCGCCTGGACGTGGCGGGGCAGCAGCCCGCAGTCCACCACCCGGCGGCCCGCGAACCGCGCGCGCAGCTCCGCCGTCCGGGCCAGCTCGGCCAGCGAGAGGTCGCGCACCACCACCACGGGCAGTCCGGGCGGCACCTCGGCGGCCGTCCGCACCACCAGCACCTGCTGCCGGGCGGCGAACTCGTTGAAGGACAGGAACAGCGCCACGGACGGCAGTTCGCACAGCACCACGGCCCGGGGGCGGGCCGGTCGGGGGAAGGCGGCGGGGGACGAGGCGTCCACCAGCCCGTTCGGCAGCGACCCGTACACCTGCCGCCAGCGGCCGACCACCCGCTGCTCGAAGGTGTCCAGGGTCAGCCAGTGCCGGAACGGCTGCACCGGCCGGGGGCGGCTCACGCCCCGGAACTGCCGGGAGGACTGGACGCCGGTCAGCAGCGCGGGCACGCCGAGGAACAGGTAGGCGAGGCCGCCGATGCCGACGGCCAGCGAGGCGAGGACGATGGTGACCACCGCCAGCACGGTCCCGGTGGTCACGCTGCCGCTCCGCTCCCGGCCGGTCGGGAAGGCGTGCAGGCGGCGGGCGTTGGCCCAGTGCAGCTGCTCCACGGTGATCCGCAGCCCGCCCGGCGCGGACTTCGCCACCAGCTCGCGGAACTTGGTGTCGTGCAGGCGTCCCGGCTCGACCTTCGGGTCGAGTGCGAACACCTTCCGGCAGCGTGAGCAGGTGTGGTTGGTGCGTTCCCGCTGCCGGAGGTTGGTGCGGCAGTGCGGACAGATCATCGGGCGTCCTCCCAGGTCGGCGTGCGGCCCACGGCGGGGGCGTCCGTCACCGGACACCCCGAGGGACGCCGCTGAGGGGCGGCGGGTTGCGGCCGGCCGGCCGGTGCCCTCACCGGCCCTCCTCCAGCGCGGCGGCGGCCCGGCGCAGCCGCTGCGCCAGCCGCTCCCGGAGGGTGACCGTACCCGGCCGCTGGGCGGCCGTCACCTCCCGCAGCGCGGCGGCCAGTTCGCCCTCCCCGCGCCGGTCGGCGGCCTCGGCGGTGATCGCGTAGTCCTCGTGGTCGATGCCGTAGCCGGTGTTCGCGGCCAGGATCGCCAGCCGGTCGCCGCTCCGGTTGCCGAACGAGTGCGGCATCAGCTCGGGTATCCGGATCAGCGTGCCCGGCGCCAGCCGCACCTCCACCACCCGCCGCCGCCGGGTGTCGTACAGGCCGCAGGAGGCCGGGCCGAGCGCCAGCACCAGGTGCTCGCCGCCGTGCGCGTGCGGGGTGAACGCGCTGTGCGGGGCGACCAGGCCCAGCTTGTACGTGGCGTTCGACGGGCGCTCGGGGGAGGTCGCGGCGTCCCCGATGAAGTAGTGCGCCCACTGCCGGTCGTCGATGAAGCGCAGCAGCCCGCTCTCCGGGTCCTGCGGGCCGAGCTCCCGCGCACCGGCCCGGTCCGCGCGCTGCACCCGCCCGTCCGGGCGCAGCCGGTACAGCTCGGCGCCGTCCGGCAGCCCGGAGGCCAGCCGCTCCAGGGCGCGCAGCCCGCCGCGTACCGCCATCAACGTCCCCCCGTAGTCGGTGCCCGCCGTGATGCTACCCCGGGCTGCCGGGGGCGCTGACCAGCGGGATACTCGAACCGACGCCGAACTCTGCGGAGGTGAGAGCGATGTCCGCGACCGCTACCGGGGCGACTGCCGCGACGCCCGCCGGAACGCCTGCCGGAGCGCCGAGAACCGGTGCGTTCCGTCGATTCGCCGCCTGGCTGACCGCCAAGCACAACTCCTCGCTGGTCTTCCTGCTCGCGCTGTCGCTGGGCCTCGCCCTGGTCGCCGCGCAGACCGACCTGGCCTGGCTGCTGGTCGTCTGCTCGGTGGTGTGGGCCGTCACCGTCATCGCGTTCGCGGCCCAGTTCGTCGGCCGCCACGAGCGCGCCCACCCGCGCCACGCCCATCCGCGCCACGCCTGACCGGCCCACCCCCGTGCCGGTAAGGCGCCGGGGCCGGCCGGGAAGCGTTCTCCCGACCGGCCCCGGCGTTCCGTGGCGTCCAGCGGCGTTCAGCGCCGCCCCGTGGCGTCCAGCGCCGTCCCGTGGCGTTCCGTGCGCGGAACGGAGCGGTTCAGCTGCCGGACCACACCGTGGTGATGTTGCAGAACTCGCGGATGCCGTGACCGGACAGCTCCCGCCCGTAACCGGAGCGCTTGGTCCCGCCGAAGGGGAACGCCGGGTGCGAGGCGGTCATCCCGTTGAAGAAGACCCCGCCCGCCCGCAGGTCGCGCACGCACCGCTCGCGGTCCGCGTCGTCCGTGGTCCAGACGTTGGAACTCAGGCCGAACGGCGAGTCGTTGGCGACGGCGACGGCCTCGTCCAGGTCGGCGACCCGGTAGACGGTGGCGACCGGGCCGAACGCCTCCTCGTGGTGGATCCGCATCCGGGGGGTCACCCCGGTCAGCACGGTCGGCAGGTAGTACCAGCCGTCCGCCAGCGCCGGGTCGTCCGGCCGGCCCCCGCCGCAGGCCACCGACGCGCCGTGCCCGATCGCGTCCGCGACCAGCACCTCCAGGTCGGTGCGGCCCTGCTCGGTGGCCAGCGGGCCGACCTCGGTGTCCTCCGCCGCCGGGTCGCCGACCGTCAGCGCCCGCATCCGCGCGGTGAACGCGGCCAGGAACTCCTCGTACACGTCCGTGTGCACGATGAAGCGCTTCGCGGCGATGCAGGACTGCCCGTTGTTCTGCACCCGGGCCGTCACCGCCTTCTCGGCCGCCGCCGCGACGTCCGCCGAGGGCAGCACCAGGAACGGGTCGCTGCCGCCCAGCTCCAGCACCGTCTTCTTCACCTCGTCACCGGCGACCGCCGCCACCGACCGGCCCGCGCCCTCGCTGCCGGTCAGCGTCACCGCCGCGATCCGCTCGTCCCGGATCACCGCCTCCACCGAGGCCGAGCCGATCAGCAGGGTCTGGAAGCACCCCTGCGGGAAACCGGCGCGGGCGAACAGCTCCTCCAGCGCGAGCGCGGTGCGCGGCACGTTCGAGGCGTGCTTGAGCAGGCCCACGTTGCCCGCCATCAGGGCGGGCGCGGCGAACCGCACCACCTGCCAGAACGGGAAGTTCCACGGCATCACCGCCAGCACCGGCCCCAGCGGCCGGTACCGCACGTACGCCGACACCCCGCCCGAGTCCGTGACGTCCGCCGCCGCCGGGTGCTCGTCGGCCAGCAGCTCCTCGGCCCGGTCCGCGTACCAGCGCATCGTCTTCGCGCACTTCGCCGCCTCGGCCCGGGCCTGCGCCAGCGGCTTGCCCATCTCCAGCGTCATGGTCCGGGCGACCTGCTCGTTCGCCTGCTCCAGCAGCTCCGCGGCCCGGTGCATCAGCTCGGCGCGGTGCGCGAAGGTGGTCAGCCGCCAGGACTCGAACGCCGACTGCGCGCGGGCCAGCCGGCGCTCCAAGGCGGCCTCGTCCAGCGGATCGAAGACCTCGACGGTACGGCCGTCGGCCGGATTGACGGTGGCGATGGCCATCTGGCCACTCCCTCCTCGACTGCCGCCCGGCCAACCGGGCGGGGGCGGACATCGAGGGGAGCGAGGAGGTGGAGACAGGAATCGAACCTATGTACGCGGCCCTGCAAGCCGCTGCCTCGCCTCTCGGCCACTCCACCAGGCTCCCTCGCGTGACTCAAAAGCTAGCAGCGGAGCGCGCACGAGCGGGCCTCCGACCCGCCCCGAACTCACCCAAATGCCGCGCGGAGGAAGAAATGTGACGAACGGGAGGAGGATGATCGAATCATCCTCTGATGATTGTCCGACCACAGGACTACCCTGGGCACCGTGCAGATCGACGACCTCAAGCGCCTCCGCCGGGCCCGCGACACCATGGACCGCGACTACGCCGAACCGCTGGACGTCGCCGCCCTCGCCAAGGTCGCCCTGATGTCCGTCGGCCACTTCCAGCGCAGCTTCCGCACCGCGTACGGCGAAACCCCGTACAGCTACCTGATGACCCGCCGGATCGAACGCGCCAAGACCCTGCTGCGCCGGGGCGACCTGTCCGTCACCGACGTCTGCATGGCCGTCGGCTGTACCTCGCTGGGCTCGTTCAGCACCCGGTTCACCGAACTCGTCGGCGAGAGCCCCAGCGCCTACCGGGCCCGCGACCACAGCGCCGCCGAACACATCACCGCCTGCGTCGCGATGTACCTGACCCGGCCGATCCGCGGCACCGACACCGGCCGGCCGCGACAGGCGCCCGGGCAGGCGCCCGGGCAGGCGCCCGAGCAGGCCTCCGGGCAGGAGATCAGGAACGGAGAAGCGCCCGGCACCGCGGATCAGTAGCGTCGGAGGCATGGACATCAAGCTCTCGCAGTGCTTCATCGCCGTCGACGACCACGACGCCGCGCTCGGCTTCTACCGGGACGCGCTCGGCCTGGAGGTGCGCAACGACGTCGGCTTCGAGGGGATGCGCTGGGTCACCCTCGGCTCGGCCGCCCAGCCGGACGTCGAGGTCGTGCTCGAACCCCCGGTCGCCGACCCCGGCGCCACCGACGCCGACCGTCAGGCCGCCGCCGAACTGCTCGCCAAGGGCCTGCTGCGCGCCGTCAACTTCCGCACCCCCGACTGTGACGCCACCTTCGAGAAGGTCCGCGCCACCGGGGCCGACGTGCTCCAGGAGCCGATGGACCAGCCCTACGGCGTCCGCGACTGCGCCTTCCGCGACCCGGCCGGCAACATGGTCCGCTTCGCCCAGCCCCGCCAGTAGCCCCGACCCCGACCCCGACCCCGGTGCCGGCACCGGGGTCGGGGTCGGTCCGCTCAGCCCGCCAGCAGCGGGTAGTGGTCCGACAGGTCGGTGTACGTGTACGAGGTGCCCCAACTGCTCACCGTCCAGGGCGCGCTGTGGAACCGGTGCACCGTGTTGGTGTACTGCTGCGGGCGGGCGTGGTCGGCCCGGTACAGCACGTAGTCCAGGTCCTCCTTCGGCTCGCCCGGGTACCGGTAGGCCGCGATCGAGTTGTCGACGGTGTCGAAGGAGTTCGCCCAGCCGGTGCGCGCCGTCGCCGGAGCCAGGTTGCCGTTGGCCAGCAGTGCTGGGTACTCGCCGCCGTGCGAGTCCACGTTCAGGTCGCCCGCCAGCACGATCGGCTCGCCCGCCGGGATCCGCTTGGCGTCCAGGAACGCCCGCACCGCCTGCAGCTGCTTCGCCCGGACGTCGGCGGCCTGCCCGCTCGCGCAGCCCGGGTCGGTGGACTGCAGGTGCGTGCCGACCACGTGGGTGAGCTGCCCGTTCACATTGATCTGCGCGTAGACGAACCCCTTGTTCGACCACCAGTCCGCCCCGCAGGCGTCCTTGAACACGTACTGCTCCTTGCGCAGGATCGGCCACCTGCTCAGCAGCAGCACCCCGCCGTCCTCCGGCGTCGAGCCGCTGTAGCTGCCGGACGTCGCGTCCCACCCGGAGGTCGAGCGGCCCACCACCGGCGTGCGGTACGGGTACGCGGCGGACGCCTTCGCCGCCAGCGCGTCCGAGGCCGCGTTGTCGAACGCCTCCTGCAGGACCACCACGTCGTGGCCCTGGAAGAAGTCCGCGCCCGCGATGGCCTGGGCGCGCTGCGCCTGGCCCCAGTTCGGGTACAGCGAGGTGCTCATCAGGAAGGTGTTGTAGCTGAGCACGTCCAGCGGGGCGACGGCGGCCGGCGCGGTCTCGGCGTGCGCGAGGCTCTGAGTGGACGTCAACAGGGTTGCGGCGGCGGCGAGCACGGCGGCGGCGCGGGCGGCACGGCGAGCGGACACGGAGGCTCCGAGGGTGAGGGGCGGTCGGTGTTGTGCAGTCAACTCGGGCCCGTGTGACGCGGACAAGACAGCGGGCGGCGGGTGGGTGAACTCGGCCGAAACACCACCTACCGGCGGGTAGGAACCGGCCGCCCGGAGGGGTGTCAACGCGAGGTTGACACCCCTCCGACTGTCAACCTAAGGTTGCCTCATGGCTGACACCAGTGGATCGAAGAAGCCCTCCGTCCGGCTCGACGACCTGATCGAGGGCATCAAGAAGTCGTACCCCGAAGCACTCGACCAGCTGACCAACGCGGTGCTGGTCGCCGACCACCTCGGCGACGTCGCCGACCACCTGATCGGCCACTTCGTCGACCAGGCCCGCCGCTCCGGCGCGTCCTGGACCGACATCGGCCGCAGCATGGGCGTCACCCGCCAGGCCGCCCAGAAGCGCTTCGTCCCCAAGGACCCGGGCGAGGTCACCGAGATCGACACCGCCCAGGGCTTCAACCGCTTCACCCCGCGCGCCCGCAACGTGGTGATGGCCGCCCACCAGGCCGCCAAGGACGCGCACAACGACGAGGTCCGCACCGAGCACCTGGTGCTCGGCCTGCTCGCCGAACCCGAGGGCCTCGCCGCCGCCTACCTCGTCACCAGCGGCGTCCCGCTCGACACCGTCCGGGAGGCCGCCCTCGCCGCCCTCCCGCCCGCCGTCGAGGACGCCCCCGACCTCGTCTCCTACGACGCCGGCGCCAAGAAGGCCCTGGAGCTCACCATGCGCGAGGCCCTCCGCCTCGGCCACAACTACGTCGGCACCGAGCACCTCCTGCTCGCCCTGATCGAGCACGAGGCCGGCGACGGCATCCTCACCTCCCTCGGCCTCGACAAGACCGCCGCCGAGACCGAGTTCCTCGCCACCCTCGCCCAACTCGCCCCCGAAGCCTGACGGTTCACCCCCCGCACCCCGCCGCTCCCGGTCGCACCCCGGCGTCCACGGGGTGAAAACCCGTTGACGCCGCGTCAGTCCGGCCGGTTCGCTGCTGCCGACGAAGATCCCGAACGGATCCCGAGCGGACGGAGCGGACATGGTGTACCGGCTGGAGGGCCCCGTGCTGGAGGGCACCCGGGTACGGCTGGAGCCGCTGGAGCAGCGGCACGCGGCCGAGCTGGCGCGGGCGGCGGAGGAGAGCCGCGACAGCTACGGGTTCACCTGGGTGCCGCGCGCCGACGAGGTCGCCGACTACATCGCCACCCAGCACGGACGCGTCGCCACCGGCCGGCTCGCCCCGTACGCGCAGATCTCGCTGGCCACCGGCCGGGCCGTCGGCGCGACCTCCTTCTGGGAGCCGCGCACCCTGCCCGACACCGACGTGCTGTACGCCGTCGAGGTCGGCTTCACCTGGCTCGCGGCCTCCGCGCAGGGCACCGGCATCAACGCCGAGTCGAAGCTGCTGCTGTTCCGGCACGCCTTCGAGCAGTGGAACGTCCGCCGGGTCGACCTCAAGACCGACGCCCGCAACGCGCGTTCCCGCGCCGCGATCGCCTCGGTCGGCGCCCGCTTCGAGGGCGTCCTGCGCAACTGGTCGCGCTCCTGGGCCCCCGGCGAGGACGGCGCCCTGCGGGACGCGGCGATCTTCTCGATCACCGACGACGAGTGGCCGCAGGTGAAGGCCGCCCTACGGGAGCGCGTCGCCCGCTACGGGCGCTGAACGGGGGCCGGGTCACTTCCCGTGCGGGGGAGGGGGGTTGGCCGGGCCGGGCGGGGGCGGGGGCGCCCCGCCCATCCCGGTCGGCTTGCCGGACGGAGCCTTCTGCGGTGCCACGGTGCCCCTCCTCGGTGGGTTCGGCCGGCGCGGGGTGGTCCGCCGGTCAATGGCTGGATTCCCACCCCGCGCCCGTCTGATGCGACAGTGCTCCCGCGCGCCGCCCCCGCCCCGCGCTCAGGGGGTGGCGGCCCACTGGTGCGCCGTGCCCTGGTGCAGGGCCGCGTAGACGCGGTCGCGCAGCGCGTTGGCCTCCGCGTCGGTGAGGGTGCTCCCCAGCGGGCGCAGGACCACCTTGACCAGCAGGTTCTGCTGGTCGGGGCGGGCGCCGAGGCGGGCCAGGGCCTGCGGCGGGAGGTCGCGGCAGGGGGTGGCGGTGAGGATCTCGACGCTCTCCACGCACTCGGCGTCCGCCCCCAGGGCGTCCCGGACGCGGTCGCCGAGGTCCTCGGCGAGGTCGGCGCCGTCCACCGCCACCGACAGGTCACGCCGGACCGCGGGCAGTGCCGAGACCGGCCGGTACGGGGTGAGGTCGGTCAGCTGGGCGGCGACCGCGGGCACGGCGGAGCGCAGCAGCCGGATGTCCGGGACGCCCTTGAGCAGCATCAGCACCCGGTCCAGCCCCATGCCGAGCGCCAGCCCGCTCCACCCGGGCCCCAGCCCGGCCCCGGCCAGCACCTCGGGGTGCGCGAGCCCGCACTCGGCGACCTCCACCCACGCGCCGTCCCCGCCCGCCGCGACGTCCACCTGCCGCCCCGCCAGCGTGTACGGGTGGACGCGCTCCTCGGTGCGGTACGCCGCGCCCGGCAGCAGCGCGTCCGCGAGCGCCGCGATCATCCCGGTCAGGTCCTCCGGACCGGCCGGGGACGGGCGGCGGGTCAGGTACCACAGGTCCAGTTGGTGCGGGGTGCCGCTGTGCAGCCGGTCGATGCTGTCGCGCCGGTACACCACGCCGGGGCAGACCAGCAGCACGCTCTCCGGCGCACCCGCCCCCTCGGCCGCCAGCGCCCGCAGCGCGCCCGGCACCAGCGCGCTGGAGTGGCTGCGCAGCATCCGCCGGTCGTCGACGTACCGGGTGTAGCGGGCGTCCCGAGTGACGTCGTCCGTACGGTAGTTGAGGTGGTCGTAGTTGTCGGCGACGGTCACCGTGCGCTCGCCCCGGTGCACCCGCACCGGGCAGGACCAGTGTTCGGCCAGCGCCGTCGCGGCGCGCTCGACGAGCAGTTGCAGGGCGTGCGGACCGGCCGCCGGGTCGGTCAGGTCGCGGACGGCGAGGTCACGGGCGAGCTGCTCGGCGGACAGGTGACGGACGGGGGAGCGGGACATGGCGGCCTCCGGGCCAGAGCGGAAGGGACGAACGAGGGGGAACACCACACCCCCCGGCCCCTGGGCACGACCCGCCACCGGGGCCGACCCGCTCCGCCGGACGCGAACTCCCTACCGGCGCGACGGAACCCGCCCCCTGCGGCACCCATCGGGAGCCGGGGGGCCGGTAAATCGGCGAGGGATCGCTACGACGGCCATGCCCGGAGTCTAGACACCCCGCCCGCCCCACCCGCAACAGGTTTTCGCCCCGGCCCGCCCCGACAGCCGTCCGAGTCCAGCCCGGCGACCCCTGTGGTTGGCTGGGACCCTCAGCACGGCGGAGACGCGAACGGGGACGGGGACGGGGACGGCGATGACGGACGGTGGGGTCGGGGCGGCGTACGACGCGGTGGCGGAGCTGTACGCCGGCCTCTTCCGGGGCGAACTCGCGGGCAAGGAACAGGAGTCGGCCGCGATCCGGCGGCTGGTCGCGGCGCCCGCGGTGGCGGTGCGCGGGCTGCCGGTCGGCGACCTCGGCTGCGGACCGGGGGAGGCGACCGAGCTGCTCGCCGGGCTCGGCGCCCGCGCGTTCGGGCTGGACCTCTCGGCCGGGATGCTCGCCCAGGCCCGCCGCGACCGGCCGCGCCTGCCCTTCCTGCGCGGCACGCTGGCGGCGCTCCCGCTCGCCGACGGCAGCCTCGGCGCGATCCTCGCCCGCTACTCGCTGATCCACCTGCCACCAACCGAACTCCCGGCCGTACTCGCCGAGTTGCGTCGCGTGCTGGCCCCGGACGGGTTGCTGCTGACCGGCTTCTTCGCCGCCGACCCCGCGCTCGGCGACACCGACCGCCCGGTCCCCTTCGACCACAAGGTGGCCACCGCCCACCGCTGGCCGGTCGACACCCTCGCCGCACTCCTCCGCCGGTCCGGTTTCACCGAGAACGCCCGCACCCTGCGCGCCCCGCTGCCCGGCGAACGCTTCCCGCAGGCAAGCCTGCTGCTCTCCTAACCGGCGCCTCCGGCCCGCCCGCACCGCGTCCTCGGCCACCGGCCGGTCCCGGGCCGCCAGTTCCGCGACGGTGCTCTGGCCGGCCCACTGCGCGCCGCCGATCCACGGGGCGCGGCGCAGGGCGCCGGGCGGGTCCGTGGGGTCCGTGCTCCGCTCCTCCCGTTCCGGCCCGGTGTCGGGAGCGGCCACGGGAGCGGGTCTGCGGTTCCGCCCGGTGAGATCGCGGTCCTGTGCCGGTGGCCCGGCCGGAGGAGGGTGGACTCAGGGGGAGGTTCCGGGCGCCACGTCGTCCAGCAACTCGGCGATCAGGCGGTGCAGTTCGGCCGGCCGCTCCAGGTGCAGGTCGTGGCCGGTGCCCGGCAGGCTGACCGCGCGGACCTCGGGGCGCAGCGCCAGCATCCGGCCGACCTCGGCCGGCGGGATGATGCCGTTCTGGCCGAGCACCAGCAGGGTCGGGCAGGTCAGTGCCGCCCAGTCGTCCCAGTGGTCGCGGGCGGTCAACGGGGCCAGCGAGGCGACCATCGACTCCACGTCGAAGCGCGGCCACCAGCCGTCCGGCCGCCGCTCCAGCCCGTCCGCCCAGGCCTCGCCGACCGGGCCGCCGCCGAAGAAGCCGACCGCCGCCGCCCGGTCCGGGAACGGCAGCGGCCAGCCGCGCAGCATCCCGCCGACCTGCTCGGGGCCGTCCGGGTTCCGTCCGGCGGCGGCCTCCACCAGCACCAGTGCACCGAAGCGGTCCGGGTGCGCGGCGGCGGCCAGCAGCGCGGTGTGCCCGCCGAGCGACTGCCCGACCAGCAGCGGCCGCTCCAGCCCGAGCCCGTCCGCGACGGCGAGCACGTCGGCGACGTACGCGGCCCGGTCCACGCTCGCCGGACGGCGGGTGGAGCGCCCGTGCCCGCGCTGGTCGACCGCCACCACCCGGCGCCCGGGCGCCAGCGCCCCCGCCAGCGCGTCCCATTCGCCCGCGTGCCCCGCCAGCCCGTGCAGCAGCAGCACCGGCCGCCCCGCCGGGTCCCCCGCCCAGTCCCGGCAGTGCAGCTCCACCCCCGCGCCGACCACCGTCCGCGCCGCCCAACCCGCCATCCCGACCCCCGCCTTCCGTCGTGTCGACCGCCGAGGATCGCACGCCGCCCCCGCCATGACCAACACCCCGGCCCCGGCGGCGGGTCCGCCCGGTCCGGATCCTCCCGCGGCCGGGCGGAACCGACCGGGCGACCCGGCGGTCCTGGGGGGAGAGGTCCGAACCACCGCACGCGGGAGGCGCGATGAGACGACGGACGCTGCTGGGAATCGGCCTGGCGGGAGCGGTCGGCGTCGCCGTCGGCCCGCGCGTGCTCGGCGCCGCCCTCGCGGTGGCGCTGCCGAGCGACAGCAGCGTGGGCGAACGGGTCGACAACGAGCGGCAGTTGGAGGAGACCGGTTCGAGCTACGTCTCCAGCGGCGTGCGCACCGAGACCGACCCGATGGCCCGACTGTTCGACCGCTTCGGGCCGATCGAGCAGGCGCACTGGGTCCTGGAGGGCCCCGGCCCCGCCCACCCGCCGCTGCGGGCCGGCGACGCCTCGGTGTACGCGCTGCTGCGGCTGCCCGCCGGGGCGGTCGCCGGACTGCTGCTCGGCCGTGGGACCGAACCGGCCGGGCCGCTGCCCGTCCGGGACCACGACCGCCCCGTCGCCGACGGCCGCGCCCCGCACGCGCTGGCCGCCTTCGCCCCGGCCGGCGCGGCCTGGGAGACCGCCCCCGGCCACGTCGGGACGGCGCACGCCGAGAGCGCGTCCGTCCGGTTCGACCGGGCCACCGACACCGTCTACGCCCAGGCGGTCCGGCCGCAGGTGCCGATCGGCTGACGGCTCACCCCCGCCGTCCGCGCACCGCCCTCATCCGTGCGGGTGGCGCACCACCAGCACCGCCTCGACGTCCTGACCCACCGCCTCGTAGTGGTGCGGCACGTCCGCCGCCCAGGCGTGGTGGCCGCCCGGACCGACCGTGACCGGGTCCGTCGCGGTGCCGACCAGCGCGGTGCCCGACAGCACGACCAGGTGCTCCACCGTCCCCGGCGGGTGCGCGGCCGAACGCCGCGCCCCGCCCGGCCGGATCCGGATCCGGTAGGTCTCCGACACCGCCGCCGCATCCTCGAACCGCTCCAGCAGCACCGCGTCCAGCACCTGCCCGGTCAGTCCGGTCAGCCCGGTCGGCCCGGTCGGCCCGGGGCCGCCGGCCCGTGCCGCCGCCCGCTGCTCCTCCAGCGCCCGTCCGGTCGCGGCCTCCCGGGCGGCCTGCTCGGGGGCCTGGAGCGCGGCGCTCAGCGGCAGGCCGAGCGCGGTGGTGAGCGCGTACAGCGTCTCCAGGGTCGGGTTGCGGGTGCCCGCCTCCAGGCCCGACAGGGTGGCCTTGCCGAGGCCCGAGCGGCGGGCCAGCTCGGAGAGCGAGAGGCCTCGGGCCGTGCGCAGCTCCCGCACTCGCAGGCCGACCCGGGCCGAGAGTTCGGCGCTCGCCGCCGGGGCGGGCCCCGTCGACGAGGTGCCCGTCGGAGCGGTGGCCGGTGAATCCGCTTGATCCGTTGCTCGCATGCGGTCTATCGTTCCACACACGGAACGTTCCATGTGCGGAACGAAGACCCTCCAGAGGAGCCCCCGTGGAACCGACCACCACCACCGCCCTCCCCGTCCGCACCGCCCGGGTCGCGGACGCCCTCGCCGCCGCCGGGGCCACCGGCACCGTCCGGGTCCTGGCCGACTCCGCCCGCACCGCCGCCGAGGCGGCCGCCGCGCTCGGCTGCGAGGTCGGCGCGATCGCCAACAGCCTGGTCTTCGTCTCCGACGGCGAGCCCGTCCTCGTCCTCACCAGCGGCCGCCACCGCGTCGACACCACCGCCCTCGCCGCCCGCTGGGGGCGCGGCCCGCTGCGCCGCGCCACCCCCGAGCAGGTCCGCGAGGCCACCGGCCAGGCGATCGGCGGCGTCGCCCCGGTCGGCCACCCCCGCCCGCTGCCCACCGTCGTCGACCAGGCCCTCACCGACTACCCCCGCCTCTGGGCCGCCGCCGGCACCCCGCACGCGGTGTTCCCCACCACCGCCGAGGAACTGCTCCGCCTCACCGGCGGCACCCTCCTCCCGGTCGGCCCCTGACCCGACCGGCCACCGCCGGGGCCCGCCCCGGCGGCCGCCCCGGCCGACGGGGACGGGGACGGGAACGGTCAGGCGTTCTCCCCGGCCCGCCGCTCGGCCTCGCGCAGCATCCCGGCGGCGGTGCCGAGCCGATCGGTCACCCGCGTCATGGCGAGCCCCGTGCCGGGGGTGTGGCGGCGGTCGCCCGCGATCTCGGTGAGCTCCTGCATCGACTCCACCAGCTCGGCGAGCGCCCCCAGCAGCCGGTGCTCGTCCGCCGCCGGGACGGTCTCGCGGCGGGCCCGCAGCGGCGTCAGCGCGCCCTCCCGGAGCCTCGTCCGGCTCTCCTCCAGCCCGGTGACGACCTTCTGCAGCTCGGCGTCCATGCCCGCTCCTCTCACCCGGGACGGTTCGGACACCGTCCGGTTGCCGTGCGACCTACCCGTCGGCGGATCACCGCACCCCTCCCGACGCGCACCGCGTCCCTCCCCGGCCCGGCCGCCCCCCGCGGCTAGCCTGGCCCGATGAGCAGCGAGCGGGGCGGCGGACAGGTCGGCGGGGGCGGCGACGGGCAGGGCGGCAACGGTTGGTCCGCCGACCGTCCGCGCCCCCGTCGGCGCCCGCGCTACCGTGCCCTCTCGCCGCTGCGCGAGCACCTGCGCGAGGCGTTCTGGTTCGCCCCGCTACTGACCTGCGTCGGCGCGGTGCTGCTGGCCGGCCTGACCGACCTGCTGGACCGGGAGATCTTCGCCGAGGCGTCCGCCGCGCAGACCGCCGACACCCTGCTCTCGTTCAGCTCGGCCGCCAAGAGCGTGGTCTCCACGGTCAGTTCGGCGATGCTGACGTTCATCGGCGTGGTCTTCTCGATCTCCCTGGTCTCGCTGCAGATGGGCGCCAGCCAGTTCAGCCCCCGGGTGCTGCGCCTGTACGTCCGCAGCCGCCTGATCAAGGCGACCTTCGCGACCTGCCTGGCCACCTTCGTCTACACCCTGCTCGTCCAGCTCGGCTACGACGACACCACCGACCCGTCCCGCGCGGTGTCCGTGCCGATCGTCTCCACCGTCGTCGCGCTCGCGATGGTGATGCTCAGCCTGGCCCTGTTCGTGCTGTACGTGCAGGCGACGATGCGCCTGCTGCGGGTACCGCACGTCATCGACCGGGTCACCCGGGAGACGCTGCAGGTGCTGCAGGACTACCGCTGGCTGGCCCCCGAGACCGGCCCGACGCCCGGCGCGCCGGTCAGCGGGCCGACCCTGCTGCACGAGGGACGCGGCGGCGTGCTGCGGGACGTCAACATCCGCTGGCTGCTCCGGGTCGCCCGGCGGCACGACACGGTGCTCTACCTGGTGCCCCGGATCGGCGACTTCATCGCCCCCGGCACCCCCACCGTGGTGGTGGCCGGCGGCACCCCGCCCCGGCCGCGCCGGATCACCACCGCGCTGAACGTCGGCGTCGACCGCACCATGCACCAGGACCTCGGGTTCGGCTTCCGCCAGCTCGTCGACATCGCCATCCGCGCCCTGTCGCCCGCCGTCAACGATCCCACCACCGCCGTCCAGGCCGTCGACCGGATCCACCAGCTGCTCGCCGTCCTCGCCCCCGTCCCGCTCGGCGAGCTGCGCCACCGCGACAAGGACGGCGCCGTCCGGCTGGTCCAGCCGGTGCCGGGCTGGGAGGCCACCGTCGACCTGGCGTTCACCGAGATCCGGATCTGCGGCGCCGGCCAGCCCCAGGTCACCCGCCGCCTGATCGCCGCCCTCGACGACCTGCTCCGGATCACCCCCGAACCGCGCCGTCCCCCGCTGCTGCTCCAGCGCCACCTGCTCACCCGCGCCGTCGCCGAGTCCGTCCGCGACGAGGACAACCGCGCCTTCGCCCTCGCCCCCGACCGCCAGGGCATCGGCTGACGCACCGCTCGCTACCCCCGCACCGCTCGGAACGCCGAACCGCCCGGAACGGTGGGTCGTCCCGGGCGGTTCGGCGTGCACGTGCAGGCAGGACGGGGCTCAGCCCGCCGTGCGGTTGGCGGCCCGGTCGAGCGAGGCCAGGTACTGGTTGTACGCCACCAGCTCGGCGTCGCCGTCCCGGTCCGCGGCCCGGTCGCGGCGGCGGGCCTGCCGCTCCTCGGACTTGGCCCACTGCAGGGTCAGCGCGATCAGCACGATCGCCGTCGGGATCTCGCCGAACGCCCAGGTGATGCCGCCGGCCAACTGCTGGTCGTCGTGCAGGTTGGTGCCCAGCGGCGCCATCTCGGCACTGAAGGTGGAGACCAGCTGCCCGGAGGCCATCATCACCGCGACGCCGAAGAACGCGTGGAACGGCATGCCCATGAACAGCTCGATGATCCGCATCACGAAGCCGGGCCGGTTCGGGCCGGGGTCGACGCCCATGATCGGCCAGAAGAACAGCATGCCGACGGCGAGGAAGTGCAGCATCATCGCCAGGTGCCCGATCCGGTACTGCATCAGGAAGTCGAACAGCGGCGTGAAGTACAGCACGTACAGGCTGGCGATGAACGCCGGGATGGTGAACGCCGGGTGCGAGACGATCCGCACGTAGGTGGAGTGCAGCAGGGCCACCAGCAGCTCGCGCGGCCCCTTCCCGCTGCCCTTGCGGGCCGGGCGCAGGGAGCGCAGCGCGAGGGTGATCGGGGCGCCCAGCAGCAGCAGGATCGGCGACAGCATGGAGAGCACCATGTGCTGCATCATGTGCGCGCTGAACAGCACCATGCCGTAGTCGTTCAGACCGGTGTTGGTGACCAGCAGCACCGTGCCGACGCCGGCCGTCCAGGCGAGCACCCGGCCGACCGGCCACTTGTCGCCGCGCCGCCACAGCCGGACCGCCCCCGCCAGGTACAGGCCGAGGGCGAGCGCGCAGAACACCAGGTAGGGCCAGTCCGGCGACCACTCCAGGGCGCGGGAGAAGGAGAAGGGGGGGAGTGGTCCGCCTCCGTGGTGGTGCATCCCCGTCATGCCGTCGCCCATCGGGCGGCCCCGCTTTCGTCCATGCCGCCCGGCGCCGCCCGAGCGGCGGCGCCGGGCGGCCCGGTGTGGCCCGGTCCGGTTTGGTCCGGTTTCGTTCGGGCCCCAGCCTAAGCGGCGCTTACCCCGCCCCGGTGAGCGCCCCCGCGACGGCAAGGTCCCGCGAGGGCCGGGTGCCCCCGCGGGAGGCCGGTCAGAGGAAGCGCCAGAGGTGGTCGGGAGCGCCGTCGTCGTCCCCCAGCACGACCTGGGCCCCCTGGGCGGTGGACGCCCCGGAGACGCCGAGGACGCGGCCGCTGACGGCGGACTGGATGCGGAAAGCGTCACCGCCGCCGTACCGCAGGCGCCACCGGTGGTCCGCGGCCCCGTCGTCGGCCCACTGGACGATCCGGGAGCCGTTGGCGGTGGCGCCGCCCGCCACGGCGAGGACCTTCCCACTGCCGGAGTTCCGCAGCCGCAGGTAGCCGCCGGAGTCGACCACCGAGGTCCACAGGTGGTCCGCGGTGCCGTTGTCGCCCCACTGGATCACCTGGGCGCCGTCCGCCCCCGACATGTTGAGGACGCCGAGCACCAGCCCGGTGGCCGCGTTCCGGATCCGCCGGGCGCCGGTCGGGACGAACCACCACCGGCTGGTCGGCGCGGCGGTGTCCGGGACCTGCACGGCGAGGGCGCCCTGGGCGGTGGAGCCGCCGGCGGTGCCGAGCAGCTTGCCGCTGTTGGCGTTGCGCAGGCCGTGCCCGCCGCCGGGCGCCTCGACGACGGTCCACCGGTGGTCGGCGGTGCCGTTGTCCGCCCACTGGAGCACGGCGGCGCCGTCGGCCGCGGACATGTCCCGCACGCCCAGGACCTTGCCGCTGTTGGCGTTGCGCAGGCGCAGCGCGGAGCCGTCGACGAGCAGCCCCCAGTCGTGGTCGGCGGTGCCGCTGTCGGCCCACTGCAGGGCCTGCCCGCCGTCCGCGGTGGACATGTCCCGCACGCCGAGCACCAGTCCGCTGCCCGCGTTGAGCAGGCGGAACCCGCCGCTCCCGGTCTTCCAGTACACGGTGTAGTTGAAGCCCTGCGCGTCGTGGAACGGCCCCAGGGTGACGGGCGCGCCGTCGGCGCTCGCGCGGAAGGCGAGGCCGGTGGTGCCGGTCCGGCTGATCGAGGCCGGGTCCAGCACCGGGAGCGCGGCGAGGGCGGTGCTGCCGTAGTTCCCGCACAGCACGACCGGGCCGTAGGTCACCGCGGCGACGTCCGGGGCGTCGTCGGCGGGCGCGAGCGCGACGCGCATGGGCAGCCGGACGGTCACCGTGTCGCCGGAGGCCCAGGCCCGGGTGAGGACGGCGTAGCTCCCGGGCGCGGCGGCGGTGTCCTGCACGGTGCCGTTGACGCTCAGGGTCGCCCCGGACGTCCAGGACGGGATCCGGATCCGCATCGACCAGGTGTCGCCGGTGCCGCCGGTCACCTTGATCGTGGTGGTGTCCTCGGCGGGGAACGAGGTGGTCTGGGTGACCGTGAGGCCGCGCTCGGCCCAGCTGAGGACGGTGGGCACGAACAGGTTCACGATCAGGGTGGTGCCGTCGCGGAAGTAGACGGAGTCCGCCAGCTTGGTGTTCGACTCCAGGCCGGTGCCCTGGCAGCACCAGAAGGAGTCGTAGTCGGTGCTCCACGTCCCGCCGCCCCAGGCCGGGCCGACGCCGCGCCGGCCGCCCGGCTTCAGCGGGGTGAAGTAGGTGACGTGCCCGTGCGGGTCGGCCGGGTTCTGCGCGCCGACGACGTGGTTGAGCAGGGCGCGCTCGTAGAAGTCGAAGTACGTGGCCCGCCCGGGGTCCAACTGCCACAGCTCGCGGGTGAGTTTGAGCATGTTGTACGAGTTGCACAGCTCGCAGGTGTCGTCGGTCAGCCAGGAGGCGATCGCGTGCGGCGGACGGAAGTGCTCGGCCTGGCTGTTCCCGCCGATGGCGTAGCTGTGCGCGCCGGTGCAGAAGGTCCAGGCCCGGGCGGCGATGTCGTGGTAGCGGGCCGTGCCGGTCGCCAGGTAGGTGCGGACGGCGCCGATCCACTTGGGCACCTGGGTGTTGGCGTGCAATCCGTTCAGCTGGTCCTGGCCGGCCGCCAGCGGGTCGAACACGGCGGCGTGGTCGAAGCGTTGGGCGACCGCCAGCCAGCGGGCGTCCCCGGTCTCCAGGTGCAGGTCGGCCAGCACCTCGTTCATGCCGCCGAACTCGGTGCCCAGCAGCGCCTGCATCCGGCTCTGCGACAGCGCGCCGGTGCGCCGGTCGACCCAGTCGGCCATGGCCAGCAGGACGCCCCGGGCCTGGGTGTTGCCGGTCAGCCGCCACACGTCGAGCAGCCCGGCCATGGTCTTGTGGACGCAGTAGTAGGGCACGTTGCCGTTCTTGAGGGTGCCGGCCTCCAACTGGGCGAAGTCGCTCTCGGGGAAGCCCGAGAGGTACCCGGCGGAGAACCCCGCGGCGGCGTTGTTGGCCTGGCAGTCGGCCAGCCCGGCCACCACGGCCGCGGCCTTGTCGCGGCAGACGGTGTCACCCAGCCCCGCGTACGCCTGGGCCCACGCGGACAGGAAGTGCCCCTGCACGTGGGTGCGGAACGGGAACCCCGGGGCGTCCCAACCGCCGTTCGCCGCAGCGGCGTTGGTGGACCTCCGGTGGTTCGCGCGGAAGTTGTACAGCAGCCGGTCGACGTCGACGGAACGCAGGTACGCCAGGGTGCGGTCCTGGTTCTCGCGCAGCCGGCCGGCGGTGAGCCGGACCTGCCCGAGGTCGAACGGCCGGGTCGAGGAGCCGACCGCGGCCGCCGCCGCGGGGCCGGCCGCCGCGGTCAGGCCGACGGCGGGGACGAGGGCGAGCGCGCCGGTGGCCTTGAGCAGGCCGCGGCGGTTCAGGTGCGGGGGAGGAGGGGGCGGGGGAGGAGGAGACATGGCGGGATCCGGTCCTTCCGTGGGTGGGGGAGGGCCGCGTCCGCGCGCCGACTCTGGTGTTAGCGCTAACAAAAATGGCCGGAGCACGGCGCCGCGAACGGGCGGAAGAGCCCGTCACCCCCTGCCGGCGACGGGTGCCACGTTTATAGCCGCGCCGCGCCGGGGCTGTCCAGGGATCCGACCGCGCGGAAGTGTCCCGTTCGCGGTGTATTGACGTCCCGTCACCGGCTCGGGATAGTGAGTGCCACTTGAGGTGAGCCGCTCAACCCCTTCCTCGGGGCTTCGCCGTGCCTCCGCGCAGGCCGAATTGTTAGCGCTCACAATGACTCCTCCCCACCCGCGAAGGAGCTTCCCGTGGCACTCCGCCCCCTGCTCCGCCATGCCCGGCGGACCCTCCTGGCCATCGGCGCGACGGCCGCGCTGACCGCCGGCCTCCTCGTCGGCTCGACCGCGCCCTCGCAGGCCGCCACCCAGGGCCCGTGCGACCTCTACGCGGCCGGCGGCACGCCGTGCGTCGCCGCGCACTCCACCACCAGGGCCCTGTACGGCGCGTACGGCGGCGCGCTCTACCAGGTCCAACGCGCCTCGGACGGCGCCACCCGGGACATCGGCGTGCTCAGTGCCGGCGGGTACGCCAACGCCGCCGCGCAGGACGCCTTCTGCGCCGGCACCAGCTGTCTGATCAGCGTCCTGTACGACCAGTCCGGCCGGGGCAACCACCTCACCCGGGCCCCCGGCGGGGGCGCGGCCCCCGGGCCCGACAACCTGGCCAACGCCGTCGAGGCCCCCGTCACCGTCGGCGGCCACAAGGCGTACGGCGTGTACGTCGCGCCCGGCACCGGCTACCGCAACAACAACACCCACGGGATCGCCACCGGCGACCAGCCCGAGGGCATGTACGCCGTCCTCGACGGCACCCACTACAACGGCGGCTGCTGCTTCGACTACGGCAACGCCGAGACCAACAACCTCGACACCGGCAACGGCCACATGGAGGCGATCTACTTCGGCGACAGCACCTACTGGGGCTCCGGGAGCGGCACCGGCCCGTGGATCATGGCGGACCTGGAGAACGGCCTGTTCTCCGGCGTCAACCGCGGCTACAACGCGGGCGACCCGTCCGTCGGCCACCGCTTCCTGACCGCGGTCGTCAAGGGCGCCCCCAACCTGTGGGCCATCCGCGGCGGCAACGCGCAGTCCGGCGGCCTGTCCACCTACTACAGCGGGGCGCGGCCCAACGCCTCCGGCTACCACCCGATGCACAAGGAGGGCGCGATCATCCTCGGCATCGGCGGCGACAACAGCAAGGCCTCCGCGGGCACCTTCTACGAGGGCGTGATGACCTCCGGCTACCCGAGCGACGCCACCGAGAACGCCGTCCAGGCCAACATCGCCGCCGCGGGCTACAGCAGCGCCGCCACCTCCACCGGCACGCTCACCCCCGGCTCGCGGGTCTCGCTGAAGGCCACCACCGCCTGCTGCACCGGCGACTACCTCACCCACCACGACGGGGACGACGGCGTCGGCATCTCGGCCGTCTCCTCGACCAGCCCGGCCGCCCTCAAGGCCGACGCCACCTGGATCGTCCGGGCCGGGCTCGCCGACGGCAACTGCCTCACCTTCGAGTCGGCCGACCGGCCGGGCCGGTTCCTGCGGCACTACGACTACCGGCTGCGGCTGAGCGCGGACGACGGCGGCGCCCCGTTCGCCCAGGACGCCACCTTCTGCCCGACCGCGGGCAACAGCGGGACGGGCACGTCCTTCCGGTCCGCCAACTTCCCCTCGAAGTACCTGCGGCACTTCGAGTACACCGCCTACATCGCCTCCAACGGCGGCACCAACACCTGGGACAACACCACCAGTTGGGCCGCCGACACCAGCTGGCTGACCGCCCAGCCCTGGGGCTGAGCGGCCCGCCCGACCCCGGTGGCCGGGCCGCCCGCACCGCCGCCCCGGCCACCGGGGCGGCGGTCGCGGCGTCAGCCCGTGGACTCGGGCACCAGGACGTTCTCGCTGCTCCGGCCGGCGGCGAAGTCGTCGATGTTGCGGGCGGTGGCGTCGATGATCTGGCCGACGGCGGTGCGGGTGTAGTAGGCCTGGTGGCTGGTGACCAGGACCTGCGGGAAGGAGACCAGGCGGGCCAGGGTGTCGTCGGTGATGCCCTGGATGGACTGGTCGGTGAAGAAGACGCCGGTCTCCTCCTCGTAGACGTCGAGGCCGACGCCGGAGAGGCGCCCGGCGCGCAGGGTCTCCACCAGGGCGGCGCTGTCGACGAGCCCGCCCCGGCTGGAGTTGACCAGGATCGCGTCGTCCTTCATCCGGGCCAGCGCGGCGGCGTCGATCAGGTGGTGGGTGGCCGGCAGCAGGGGCACGTGCAGGCTCACCAGGTCGGCGCGGGAGAGGAGTTCGGGCAGTTCGGCGTAGGTCATGCCGAGCTCCCGGCAGGCGGGGTTCTCGGCGATGTCCCAGCCGAGCAGCTCGGTGCCGAAGCCCGCCGCGATCCGGGCGAAGCACTCGCCGATCTTGCCGGTGCCGATCACGCCGACCGTCATGCCGTGGATGTCGCGGGCCATCAGGCCGTCGAGCCGGAAGTCGAACTCGCGGGAGCGGCTGGCGGCCCGGGTGAGCCGGCGGTTGACGGCCAGGGCGAGCGTCCAGGCGTGTTCGGCGACCGCGTAGGGGCTGTAGTAGGAGACCCGGGCGATGGTCAGGCCGAGTTCGGCGGCGGCGCTCAGGTCGATGTTGTTGAAGCCGGTGGAGCGCTGGGCGACCAGCTTGGTGCCGCCGGCCGCGAGCAGCGACAGCACCTCGGCGTCCAGGGTGTCGTTGACGCTGCTGGAGACGACCGGGGACCCGGCGGCCAGCGGGGCGGTGTCGGCGGTGAGGAAGACGTCCAGCATGCGCAGCCGGTGCCGGTCCAGGGCGGCCTGGAGCAGTGGGCGTTCGTCGGACAGGACGCCGTAGGCGAGGATCTCCATGCGGTGAGGCTATCGCCGGGGGCGCGCGAAAAGCGCGAGCGGCGCGGGGGCGTGAGCGGCCCGGGTGGTGCGGGGTGCGCGGGGCGCGGGAGGTGCGGGGGGCGCGGAAAAGCGGAGATCCGATCATCACAGGATGACAGTCCGATGATCAACGGGTGATTCATCGGCCCATCATCTTATGATGATCGGATCGTCCTGCTCGGTTGACCGACCGTCAGATGACGGTCTCGGCCTCCCGGTAGCGCTCCGCCGGAACGGTCTTCAGCTCGGCCACGGCCTCGCCCAGCGGGACCAGCTTGATCTCGGTGCCCTGCAGCGCCGTGATGTGGCCGAAGGCGCCCTTGTGGGCGGCCTCCACCGCGTGCCAGCCGAAGCGGGTGGCCAGGACGCGGTCGTACGCGGTCGGGGTGCCGCCGCGCTGGGTGTGGCCGAGGATGACCGGGCGGGCCTCCTTGCCGAGGCGGTGCTCCAGCTCGCGGGAGAGCTGGGTGGCGATGCCGGTGAACCGCTCGTGGCCGTACATGTCCTTGGTGCCCTCCTCCCACGGCATGGTGCCGGGCTCGGGCTTCGCGCCCTCGGCGCAGACCACGATCGCGAACTTCTTCTGCCGGTCGAAGCGCTCGCGCACGACCTCGGTCAGCTTGTCGATGTGGAACGGGCGCTCCGGCACGACGATGGCGTGCGCGCCGGCCGCCATGCCCGCGTTCAGCGCGATCCAGCCGGTGTGCCGGCCCATCACCTCGACCACCATCACCCGCTGGTGCGACTCGGCCGTGGTCTTCAGCCGGTCCAGCGCCTCGGTGGCCACCGAGACGGCGGTGTCGAAGCCGAAGGTGACGTCGGTGCAGGCGATGTCGTTGTCGATGGTCTTCGGCACGCCGACCACCGGCAGGCCCGCGTCGCTCATCAGCTTCGCGGCCTTCAGGGTGCCCTCGCCGCCGATCGGGATCACCGCGTCGATGCCCAGGTCCGCACAGTACTGCTTGGCGCGCTCCACACCGTCGCGCAGGTGGCTGGGCTGGACCCGCGAGGAGCCCAGGATCGTGCCGCCCTGGGCGAGGATGCCGCCCACCGAGTCGAGCGTCAGCGGACGGTGCACGCCCTCCAGGAGACCGCGCCAACCGTCCTCGAAGCCGATGATCTCGTCGCCGTGGTCGACCACCCCCCGGTGGACCACGGAACGGATGACGGCGTTCAGGCCGGGGCAGTCACCGCCGCTGGTCAGGACACCAATACGCATTGCTTTGCCAACTCCCGAGCAGATCGGACGGCCGGACTGGTGGGTGGGAATCGGGCATAACGCCCGAAACTGACCTGCTGCACAGCATACGGTTCCTGCGTCCGGCCGGGCCGAAACCGACGCGGGGGCGGCTTCCTCGACGCACCACACGTAACTGCGACCCGACCGCCGAGGAGGGTGTTGCGCCCGGGCTCTCCTATTCTCCTATGAAGTTGTCCCGCGACGGGACGGCTGACCACATGGCGGTCAGCCGTCCACCGTCGTGACCTCGGCTTACGCGCGGGTGAACACGCGCCGAGGCGGCCGGCGGCCCGGCCCGCTACGCGGGGCGCGCCGCCGCGATCCGCTCCGTGCGCAGCGCGTCGTACCAGGTGGTGTCGGCCGGCGGCAGCGCGTTCACGTCCAGCGCCAGCTTGATCAGCAGGTCGGCGACGGCGGGGTTGCGGGCCATCACCGGGCCGTGCAGGTAGGTGCCGAACACCGTGTCGCGCCAGGCGCCCTCGGTGCCGTCGCCGGTGCCGTTGCCCCGGCCGACCTGCACGGTCGCGAACGGGGTGACGCCCTCGCCGAGGTGGGTGACGCCCTGGTGGTTCTCGAAACCGGTCAGCTGCGGCAGGTTGAGCTGCGGGTCGACGTCCGCCAGCACGTCGCCGACGCAGCGCGCGCCCTCGCCCCGGACGGTCCACACGTCCAGCAGCCCCAGGCCCGCCTCGCGCTCGCCCAGGTCGTTGACGAACTCGTGGCCCAGGATCTGGAAGCCCGCGCAGACCGAGAAGATGATCGCGCCGTTCTCGGCCGCCCGGACCAGCCCGCCGTCGTTGCGCAGCCGCTCCGCCGCCAGCCGCTGCGGACGGTCCTCGCCGCCGCCGATCAGGTAGATGTCCCCGCTGGTCGGCACCGACTGGTCGGAGCGCACGTCGATCCGCTGCACCCCGAGGCCGCGCTGCTGCGCCCGCCGCTCCACCACCAGCGCGTTGCCGCGGTCACCGTACGTCGACAGCAGGTCCGGGTACACCCAGACCACCCGCAGGCTGCTCTCGCTCATCCTCGAAGACCTCCCGAACTGCTGCTGGGGCGCGGGCCGCTGCGGCGCGTCCCCGCCGTACTGCTGCTGGTGCTGCTGGTGCTGCTGCGGGTCGCCGTACGCCGGCTGCTGCTCGTACCGCGGCGGCTGCTGCTGGTGCTGCGGCGGCTGCTGCTCGTACTGGCCGTACTGCTGCGGCTGCGGCTGCTGGTGCTGCGGCTGCCCGTACTGGTCGTACTGCTGCTCGTAGGGGGGCTGCTGGCCGTAGCCGCCCTGCTCCTGGTGGCCCCGGCCGTCGAACTGCGGCTGCTGCCCGTAGTACTGGTCGCTCATCAGGCCACCACGGCCTTGCGCAGCTGCTGGAAGGCGGTGTAGTTGGCGATGGCCTCGATCCGGCCGCCGGGGGCGGCGTCGACCGCCTGGGCGAGCGAGTCGACCACCTGGAACTGCAGGTTGGCGACCTCCAGGCGGACCGCCAGGTCGAGCTTGCGCTGGCCCATCACGAAGATCGGGTGCCCGGCCAGGCGCTCGTAGTCGACGTCCCACAGCCAGGAGGTGTCGGTGCCGTCGGCGTCCATCGCGTTCACCGACAGGACGACCGGCGCGGGCGGGCCGTCGATCAGCGAGAAGGTCTCCAGCCAGCCGGCCGGGTTCTTCGCCAGCAGCAGCCGGACGTCCCGGCCGCGGTACTGCACCACGTCGTAGCGGCCGGCGACCGCCGCGACCGACTGCATCCGCTGCAGCGCGACCTGCGGGGCCACCCCGAAGACCGCGGCGACGGCGGCCGAGCTGGCGGCGTTCGCCAGGTTGGCGCGGCCCGGCAGCTGGAGCTGGATCGGCCAGGCGCCGCGGTGCGGGTCGATCACGTGGGTGCCCTGGAGCGCCCAGTGCGGGTTCGGCCGGCGGAAGCCGCACTCGCCGCAGAACCAGTCGTCACCGGGGCGCTGCATCACGCCGCCGCAGGACGGGCACGACCAGGCGTCCTCCTTCCAGGCCTGCCCGGCGGCCACCCAGACCACCTTCTTGCAGGACGAGGCGGCCCAGGTCACCAGCGGGTCGTCCGCGTTGGCGATGATCACCGCCTCGGTGTCCTTGAGGCCCTCGCGCCACTTCTCGGCCATCATCCGGGTCTCCGCCGCGCGGTCCAGCTGGTCGCGGGAGAGGTTCAGCAGCGCTATGGCCTTCGGCCGGGTGTCCCGGGCGACCATCGGGAGGTACTTCTCGTCCACCTCGATCACGCCGAAGCGGGCGCCGGTGCCGCCGGCCAGCGCACCGGTGATGCCGGCCGGCATGTTCGCGCCCAGCGCGTTGGAGACCACCGGGCCGGCCGCCCGCAGCGCCTCCGCGATCAGCCGGGTGGTGGTGGTCTTGCCGTTGGTGGCGCTGACCAGGACCACGTCCAGGTGCTCGGTGAGGGTCGCCAGCAGGTCCGGGTCGAGCTTGAGCGCGACCTTGCCGCCGATCACCGAGCCACTGCCACGGCCCGCCTTCTGGGACAGCGCGGCGGCCATCTTGCCCGCCGTCACGGCGATCTTCGCGCGGGCGGGCAGCGAGGCGTCGCGCGGGGCTTCCGAATCGGTGCCTGGCATGCTCAGGGGTTCCTCCTTGCTGCGGCACCGCCCGGGCCGTTCGACGACCCACGGGCGGCGGGGACGGGCTCAGCCTACCGACTCCCGCCCGCACACTTGAGCAGGGGCGACAAGCTGCCGTGCGAGCCCTTGCGCCGACGGGAGGAACGACGAGGCGCCCGCCGGGGGCGGCGGGCGCCGGGACGTCGGCGGTGCCCCTCCTCAGCGGGTGGTCGGCCAGGGGGTGGGGAGCTTCTCGGCGGCTTCGGCCAGGTGGGCGGTGATGACCAGGGTGCCGTCCTCGACCTGGTAGTCGAGGGGGGCGGAGAGCCGGCGCATGGTGGAGATCAGGCCGGTGTTGGCGGAGGTGGTGACGGCGTAGACGGTGCGGACGCCGGCCTCCAGGGCCAGCGCGGCCATCCGGCGGACCAGGTCGACGCCCAGGCCGCGGCGCTGCCAGGCGTCCTCGACCAGCAGGGCGATCTCGGCGCCCTCGTCGTCCCACATCAGGTGGGCCAGCGCGACCAGGCGGCCCTCCGCGGTCTCGACGGCGAGGGTCTGGCCGTGCCGGGGGTCGAGCAGGTGGTCGAGGTAGCGGTCGGCGTCCTTGACCGGGCCGTGGTAGCGGCGGCGCAGCGACTCCGCGGAGCAGCGGGCGTGCATGGCCAGCGCGGCGGGCTTGTCCTCGGGGGTGGCGCGGCGGACGGTGAGCTCGGCGCCGTCCGGGTGGCCGATCCGGGCCGCGACGTCGGGGACGCGCGGGCCGAGGACGCTGTCCAGCTCGACCAGGGCGCGGGCCCGGGCGAACTCGGTGGGCGTGAACGGGAGGTGCGGCCGGGAGAGTTCGAGCAGGTCGCCGCCGGGGAGGGGCAGCCGCATCAGGTGCCCGTCCACCCCGGCCGGGGTGCCGTCGCCGCGGCCCGGGTACTGCCGGATGGTGGCCCGTCCGAACAACTGGCGCAGGGCGACCGGGAGTTCGGCGGCGTCCAGCGCCGTGCGAGTGGCCAGGGCGAGGACCTGGCGGGGGACGTCGACGAGTTCGTGGGCGTCGGCCCGGTCGGTCCAGATGTCCCAGCCGCCGCCGGCCGCGACGGCCGCGACCAGCTCGGTGCGGGGGAGCGCCTCGGGGGCGCGGACGATGAACTCGTCGACGGTGTGGTCCGGCAGCGGGTGCGCCTGCATGGAGACGATGTTGACCCGCAGCCCGGCCAGCGCCGTGCACACCCGGGCCAGGCTGCCCGGGGCGTCCGAGACGCTGGTGCGCAGCCGCCACAGGACGGTCGACTCCTCGGCGGGGGTCATCGCGTCCCCGCCCGGCGGCGCGGCGGGGCCGGGCGGACCGTGCGGGTGCCGGTGGGCGAGCCAGCCGCGGAACAGCGCGGTGGCGAGCATGGCCGCCGCCGAGGCGACCAGCAGCACCGGTCCGTCGTGGCCGTGCACGACGACGTTGGCGACCAGGTCGGCGGCCGCGACGGCGGCGAAGACCGCCGCGAGTTCCACCGTCTCCCTGCGCCAGCGGTGCCCCCGGCCGCGCCGTCCCCGCTGCTCGTCGCCGACTCTGTCCTGGGTGTACGCCATGGTGTCCATGCCTGCATGGTGGCGCTCCGCTGTTTCACGATCACGAATCCCCCGTGACCTGACGGTTAATGTCTGCGCGGGTCCCCCTCGGATCGGCGCTGATCCGTGCCCGCGATCAGTTGGACGTACGGCACCGGTCCAGGAGTTCCGCGCCGGCCGACTTGACCTCGTCGAGCAGCAGCCGCAGGTCGGCCTCGGTGGTGGCGGCGTTCAGCAGGCAGGCCCGGAGCATCTCGCGGCCCCGGTACACGGCGCCGGTGACGAAGACCTCCCCGCGCCGCTGGACGGCCGCCGGGAGCAGCGAGTTGAGCCGCTGCAGGCCGGCCTCGTCGAGTCCGGCGGGGCGGTGGCGGAAGGCGACGATGGAGGTCTCGACCGGGGCGAGGAGCTCCAGTTCGGGGTCCTGCTCGATCCACTCGCCGAGCCGCCGGGCCTGCGCGGTGCAGTGCGCGACGTCCCGGGCGACGCCGGAGCGGCCGCGGTGCGCGATGGACGCCCAGACCTTCAGCGAGCGGAACGGGCGGGTCTGCTCGGTGCCGTACTCGGAGAACCAGCCGAGGTCGCCGGCCGCGTCGTCGCGCAGGTAGGACGGGACGAGGCTGAAGGTGCCGCGCAGCTCCTCGGCGTCGCGGACCAGGGCGCAGCCGCAGTCGACCGGCACGCCCAGCCACTTGTGCGGGTCGAGGGCGAGCGAGTCGGCCCGGTCCATGCCCGCGTAGCGGTGCGCGATGTCCTCGTCCAGGACGCCGAACGCGCCGTACGCGCCGTCGACGTGGAACCACAGGCCCTCGCGTTCGGCCAGGTCGGCGATCGGTTCGAACGGGTCGACGGCGCCGGTGCCGACGGTGCCGGCCGAGGCGACCACCAGGAACGGCAGCCGGCCGGCCGCCCGGTCCTCGGCGACCGCGGCCGCCAGCGCCTCCACGACGAGGTGGCCGTCGGCGTCGGAGGGGACGGTGCGCAGGTGCCGGGAGCCGAGGCCGAGCAGTTCGGCGGCCTTGCGCACGCAGCTGTGCGCCTCGCCGGTGACGTAGCCGACCAGCGGGGGCGTCCCGGACAGGCCGTCCGCGCGGACGTCCCAGCCGGCCCGGCGGGCGGCCCGGCCGCGGGCGGCGGCCAGGCAGACGATGGTGGCCATCGAGGTGCCGGAGGTGAGGAGGCCGCCGCCGGGCGGGTGCGGGAAGCCGACCAGTTCGGCGATCCAGCGGACCACGGCCCGCTCCAGGTGGACGTCGGCGTGGTCGCCGCCGGCCGAGCTGGGGTTCATCGCGCTCGCGGCCAGGGTGGCGAGCACCCCGGCGGGCTGCGGGGCGGAGTTCACCCAGCCGAAGAAGCGCGGGTTCCCGTTGCCCATCGGGTGCGGCATGATCCGCCGCGCGACGGTCTCCAGCAGCTCGTCCAGGGCGGCGCCGTCCTCGGGCAGCGGGAGGTCGAGCAGCGCGGCCCGCTCGGCCGGGTCCATCGGCTGCCACACCGGGCGGTCGGGCAGCGCGTCGAGGTAGTCGGCCACCAGGTCTGCGGCCGCCCGTGCGGCCCCGCGGAAGTCGTCGTTCACACCGGGCATGGTATGCGCAAGGTGGGCGCCGCCCGGCGGCGCCCACCTGCGGAAAGGGTCAGTCCAGGGTGCTGGAGAGGCCGCCGGCCGAGCGGCAGTAGCCCTGGATCTCCTTGTCGGTGATCTTGGCGCAGAGCCGGCCGGCCGCGCCCGCGTCGGTGTAGTTGACCGTGTAGTAGCTGACCAGGCCCTGCGCGCAGGCCTTGCGCTGCCAGCCGTCCTTGGCGGTGGCGCACTGCTGGGCGGCCCAGTCCTCGCGGTCCAGGTTGTACTTCATGGTGCGCGAGCCGACGCCGCGCGAGCAGTCGTTGGCACCGCCGCTGGCCTGCGCGTTCAGGCACCACTGGAGGGCCTGGGAGAAGGCCTCGGGGTGGTTGGCGTAGTCGTGCGAGGAGAGGAAGAAGGTCGGCGCGTAGAAGAAGCAGGCCGACTGGTAGAGGGCGGGCTGCTCCGGGCACGGGTAGAGCGGCTCGGCGGCCAGCTTGTCCGCCGGGAGGTTGGCCTTGGCCTTCTCGTCCTCCTCGTCGGGCGCGAACAGCTGCATGAACACGCCCTCGGAGCAGGTGATCCGCCGGCTCTGGCTGGGGAACTTGTCGCACAGCGCGCGGGCCGCCGGGATGTCCTGCTTGGTGACGAACATGATGCCGTGGCCGACGCCGTGGATGCACGGGCCGGTGTTGGACGGCGCGCACAGGGTGAGGATGTCGTGCTGCGGGTCCTTGGAGTTGGCCAGCATCTCCTCGACCGCGCCGTGCAGGTAGCCCGCCGCGCAGGTCTCGTGCGGGAAGGAGATCACCTTCTGGAAGTCCTGGTGGTAGCGCTGCACCGCGGCGTGCCCGAGCTCGTGCGCGATCGGGTGGCAGAACCGCACGGTGTACGGCTTGGCCTTGGAGATCCCGTCGAGGTCGGCGAGCGCGACCCCGGGGTCGGTGGCGTCCATCTCGGCCATCAGCTTGTTGCGCAGCGTCGAACGGGTCCACACCGCCGGGTCGCCGGTGGGCGAGGGGGACGCGGCGGCGGTCGCGGGCACGGCGCCGGGACGCTGGGCGGCCCCGGACGGCGCGGCGGCCGCCCGGGCGGACTTCGGCGTCCAGTCGGTCACCAGGACCGACCCGAGGCCGAGCACGGCCAGCAGGACGGCGGTGACGACGGCGAACAGGCGCGGTTGCATGACGGACGTTCCCCCTGTGATCGACACGGACAGTACGCGGCCCATCCTGCGGGGTGACCGCCGGAAACCCGGACAGGGACACCGCCGACGGGGTCACGAGCCCGGCACGATCACCCGAACACCGCCCACCCACCGTCCTCCAACGACGGCCCCACATCATAGGTGCGCCCGCACCCCGCCGTTCGACCGCCGTCCAGGAGGACGCCGCGGCCACCCGAAAGGTCGCAACGGACGGCCGGACGGCCGCCGAAACTGGTGGGCCTGCCCGAAATCGGGCAGGATCTTTGGCAAATGGACACTCCACGCCTAGGCTCCCGATCCGTGCCTGCCTCACCGCACCCTCATGAGGACCTGCTCGCCCACCTCGCCAGGACCACCGCCCTGGCCCCACCGGAGGCGGCGCGGGTCCTGGCGGAGGTGCTGGCGTACTTCGCGGAGACCACCGAGGAGTACGTCCGCCGCCGCCACGGCGAGCTGCAGGCCAGGGGCCTGACCAACGACCTGATCTTCGCCCGCCTCGGCGGGGAGCTGGCCGCCCGCCGGGTGGCCGCCCCGCGGCTGTCCGCCCGGCAGCTGCGGCGGATGGTCTACGGCTGACCGGACGGCCCCGCCCGACCACCCTCGGACGACCAACGACAGGAGCCCACGTCATGTGCGGAATCGTGGCCTACATCGGCCCCAAGGACGCCTCCCCCTTCCTGCTGGAGGGCCTGCAGCGGCTGGAGTACCGCGGGTACGACTCGGCGGGCGTCGCGGTGCTCGCGCCCGCCGCCAAGGGCGCCCCCGGCAAGCTCAGGGTCTGCAAGGTCAAGGGCCGGGTCGCCGACCTCGCCGCCGCGCTGCCCGCCCGCTTCAAGGGCACCGTCGGCATCGGCCACACCCGCTGGGCCACCCACGGCGTCCCCTCCGACGCCAACGCCCACCCGCACACCGACAACGAGGGCCGGATCGCCGTCGTCCACAACGGCATCATCGAGAACGCCGACGAACTGCGCGCCAAGCTCGCCGCCGACGGCGCCGTCTTCCGCTCCGAGACCGACACCGAGGTGCTCGCCCACCTGATCGCCGCGCACCGCGCCGACGGCGGCGAACTCGAGGACGCGGTGCGCGCCGCGCTCAAGCTGGTCGTCGGCACCTACGGCATCGCCGTGCTGGACGCCGAGCAGACCGACCGGATCGTGGTCGCCCGCAACGGCAGCCCGATCGTGCTCGGCATCGGCGAGAAGGAGATGTTCGCCGCCTCCGACGTCTCCGCGCTGGTCCGCTACACCCGCCAGGTCGTCCACCTGGAGGACGGCGAGCTCGCCACCGTCCGCGCCGACGGCTTCCGCACCTTCACCGAGGACGCCCGCACCGTCACCCGGCAGCCCTCCACCGTCGACTGGGAGGTCGGCTCCTACGACACCGGCGGCTACGCGCACTACCTGCTCAAGGAGATCCACGAGCAGCCCGGCGCCGTCGAGCGCACCCTCTCCGGACGCCTCGACGAGCGCTTCGCCACCGCCCACCTCGGCGGCCTCAACCTGGACGCCCGCGAGCTGCGCGAGATCCGCCGGGTGAAGATCCTCGGTTGCGGGTCCGCCTACTACGCCGGCGAGATGGGCGCCCAGCTGATCGAGGAGCTGGCCCGCATCCCCGCCCACTCCGAGCCCGCCTCCGAGTTCCGCTACCGCAACCCCGTCATCGAGGCCGACACCCTGTACGTCGCCGTCAGCCAGTCCGGCGAGACCTACGACACGCTGGCCGCCGTCCAGGAGGTCAAGCGCAAGGGCGGCCGCGTCCTCGGCGTCGTCAACACCGTCGGCTCGGCGATCGCCCGCGAGTGCGACGGCGGCATCTACCTGCACGCCGGGCCCGAGATCTCGGTCGCCTCCACCAAGGCCTTCACCTCCACCGTCGTCGCCTTCGCGCTGCTCGCCCTGCACTTCGGCCGGATCCACGACCTCTCGCCTGCCGACGGCCGCCGCATCGTCGCCGCGCTCAAGGCCCTGCCCGACCAGATCCGGGCCGCGCTGGAGCAGGAGAAGGAGATCGAGGCGCTCGCCGCCGAGTACGCCCACAGCCAGGGCATGATGTACATCGGCCGGGTCCGCGGCTACCCCGTCGCCCGCGAGGGCGCGCAGAAGCTCAAGGAGATCTCGTACGTCCACGCCGAGGCGTACCCCGCGAGCGAGCTCAAGCACGGACCGCTCGCCCTGATCTCCCCCGAGCTGCCGACCGTCGCGCTCGTCCCCGACGACGAACTGCTCGACAAGAACCTCACCGCCCTCGGCGAGATCAAGGCCCGCGAGGGCCGCGTGCTGGCCGTCGCCCACCGCCCGATCGAGGCCCGGCTCGCCGACCACTGCCTGGTCGTCCCCAAGAGCGAGCCCGAACTCGACCCGCTGCTGCTCAACATCCCGCTCCAACTCCTCGCCTACCACGCGGCGGTGGCCCTCGGACGGGACGTCGACAAGCCGCGCAACCTCGCCAAGAGCGTCACGGTGGAGTAGTCGCGGCCCTACGGCGGAGGCAGCAGGCAGGGGGTGCGGACCGTGAAGGTGAGGCGGTCCGGACCGCCGCCGGTGCCGACGTCGAGGAAGTAGCGGCCCTCGGGGTGGCGGGCGTAGAGCAGGGCGTCGGGGGCGCCCCGGACGGTCTCGCGGTAGGCGGTGACGGCGAAGCCGTCCCGTTCGAGGGCGGCGCGCAGGGCGCGGACGGCGCCCGGGTGGCGGGCCGGGGGGACGGGGCTCTCGGCGTGCAGGGCCAGCGCGTAGCGGCCGTCGGCCGGGCGTTCGCCGCGCAGGCCCTCGCCCGGCGTGAAGAACGCGGTGGTGCGCTCCGCGGCGAGCGGCACGGACGCCCGGTCGGCCAGGTACGCGGCGAGCTGCCGGGCCCAGGACTCGGCGGCGGCCCGCGCCATCACCGGCAGCGGCTCGTCCGGGCTCACGGGGCGTCGGCCGCGGTGGCCGGGGTGCGGCCGGCGATGATCCGGCCCTGGTTGGCCAGGCTCTCGCTGCCCGGGTCCCAGTAGCCGCTGTGGCCGGAGGTGTCGACGCCGAAGGTCCGCCCGCCGAAGTCGGCCCGGGTCGGGTCGGTGCCCAGCGTGGTGCCGGTCGCCAGCCGGACCCGGTCGTCGGCCGCGGTGCCCGCCCACACGTGCGCCGGGTCGATGTGCAGGTCGGCGGCCCGGGCGGCGGTCATGCCCGGACTGGCGACCGCGACGATGTCGTCCGCCCCCAGCCCCGGCCCGCCGGCCGCCGCCGCGCCGACCGCGGTCGTCCCGTAGCTGTGCCCGATCACCGTCAGGTGGCCGGGCCGCCCGCCCCGCGCGGTGCGGACGCCCGCCGTGAAGCGCCGCAGGTCCGCCGCGCCGTCCTCGGCCCGGGCGGTGGTCAGCACGCTGGCGTCGGCCTCCGGGGCGTCGTAGCCCAGCCAGGACACCACCGCCACCCGCTGCCCCGGACCGGCCTGCGCCGCCGCCGCGTCCCGCAGCCGGTCGGCCCGCTCGACCTGCCCCGGCACCGAGGCCAGCGTGGTCGCGGTGCCCGGCACCAGGACGGCGGTGTGGTCGGCGTCGTCCGGATCGCCCGCCGACACCACCGCCCGGCCGTCGCCGCGCGGGTCGAGCGCCAGCAGGAACAGCCCGTCCGGGCCGCCCCGGGCGTCCAGCCGCTCCTTGAGCGCGCGCAGGTCGTGCTGCTCCCGGTTCCACTCCTCGTACGTCAGGCCCGAGCCCCGGGCGTCGCCCGCCTCCAGGGCGTCCAGGCGCTGGTCGAGGACCAGCCGGTTGGCCCGGTCGCGGACGGCGGCGGGCAGGCCGTCGAGCCGGCCGATCCGCTCCGGGGCGAGGACCAGCAGGTTCCGGCGGTCCTCCGGGGAGAGCGCCTCCCACCAGGCGGCGGACGCCGCCGGGTCGGTGTTCTCCGGGACGTACGGGCCGGTCAGGCCGAGCACCCCCGCCACCGCCCGGACGTCCCCGGCCGACTCGCCGAGCGCGCCGACCGCGCCGGTCGTCCGGGACAGCACGTCCGCGCCGAGCAGGCCGAGCGCGCGGGAGCCCTGGTCGGCGGCCTCCCGGGCGGCGGCCAGCGCGGCGTCCACCCGCTGCTGGAGCTGTCCGCGCAGCACGGACCCGCGCTGCCGCTCGGCCGGGGCGTCCGGGTCGTGCCGGTCGGCGTCCGGCAGCGCGGGCGGGCCGACCGCGCCCCCGTCCGAGACCGGCAGGCCCCACTCCTCGGCCCGGCGCAGCGCGTTCACCAGGTTGGTGGCGGCCTGCTCCATCCGCTCGGCGGCGGTCTCCAGCACCAGCGCGACGGACCCGGCCTCGACCCGGACCGCCTCCAGCTTCCGCTCGGTGCCCGCGAGCGCGGTGAACGCGTACTCCGCGTCCCGCCCCCGCCAGTGCCCGCGCAGCGGCCCGTGCACCCGCAGCCGGTGCCCGTCGCAGGCCTCCTCGGCCGCCGCCGAGAGCCGCCGCCAGGCCCTGGCCGCCCCGCGCAGCCCCTCCGGGTCGAAGCGCCGCAGCAGCGCGAAGTCGCCGCTCACCGCCACCCCCCGGCCAGTCGGCCGTCGTTCCACTCGTGCCCCCGGGCGGAGGCCTCCAGCGCGTCCGCGTTCACGGCCGGCTCCGCCGCGAGGGCGCGCAGCACCGGCTCCCACCCCTCCGCGAGCACCTGCAGCGCGGACCCCAGCGACCACCCCGCCAGCTCGCCGCCCGCACCCCGGGCGGCGGCCGGAGCCGCGGCGGACGGCGGACGGAACTCCTCGGCGAGGGACCGCGCGGCGGCGGCCGAGGCGCGCAACTCGTTCGGGTCGACGCTGAGCTGCGGACCCGCTGGATCGGTGACCGTTGACACGGACGGTGACACTAGTGCGGCCCCGGGTGGGGCGGGCCCGCCCGGCCGGACCCGGCGGGGTCACCCGGACGGGGAACGGGCCGTGCGGGAGAAGGCGTCCGGGGCGGTGTGACGGGAGGCGCGGGCGGCGCGCGGTGTCACGCTTCCGGGCGGATTTCGCCGCCGCCCCCGGCGGACGGGGAGCACGGGTCAGGGGCTGACCGCGAGGACGAGGTAGGCGCCGAGGATGGCGAGGTGGACGCCGCCCTGGAGGGGGGTGGCGCGTTTGGGGATGACGGTGAGGGTGCCGACGGCGACGGTGAGGGCGAGCAGGATCATGTGCGTCGCGCCGAGGCCGAGTTCGAGGGGGCCGGAGAGCCAGGTCGAGGCGATGGCGACGGCGGGGATGGTCAGGCCGATGGAGGCGAGGGCGGAGCCGAGGGCCAGGTTGAGGCTGATCTGGACCCGGTTGCGGACGGCGGCCCGGACGGCGGCGATCGACTCGGGCAGCAGCACCAGCAGCGCGATCACCACGCCCACCACCGCGTTGGGCAGGTCGGCGGCGGCGACGCCGCGCTCGATGGTGGGGGAGACCCCCTTGGCCAGGCCGACGACGGAGACCAGGGCCACCGACAGCAGGGCGACGCTGACCAGCGTCTCCCGCATGGTCGGCGGCTCGGAGTGCTCGTCCATCGGGTCGACGACCTCGCCCGCCGGGGTGACCGGCAGGAAGTAGTCCCGGTGGCGGACCGTCAGGGTCGAGACGAACAGGCCGTAGATGACGATCGAGGCGGTCGCGGCGAAGACCAGCTGGGTGGTGGAGAACTGCGGGCCGGGCTGGGAGGTGGTGAAGGTCGGCAGCACCAGGCTGAGGGTGGCCAGGGTGGCGATCGCGCCGAACGCCGCGCCGGTGCCCTCCGCGTTGAAGACGGCGACCCGGTACTTCAACGCGCCGACCAGGATGGACAGCCCGAGGATCCCGTTGCAGGTGATCATGACGGCGGCGAACACGGTGTCCCGGGCCAGCCCGGCGCTCTTGTCGCCGCCGTCCGCCATCAGCGTGACGATCAGGGCGACCTCGATGATGGTGACGGCCACCGCCAGCACCAGCGAGCCGTACGGTTCGCCGACCCGGTGCGCGATCAGTTCCGCGTGGTGCACGGCCGCCACCACCGACACCGCCAGGAAGCAGGCCACCAGTGCCACCACCGGCCACGGCAGGTCGCGGTGCCAGGTCGCCAGGAGCAGCAGGAACGCCAGCACCGGGGCGACGGTCGTCCACTGCAGGTAGTGCGGTCGAGGGGAGGAAGCCATACGGCCGAGCTTCCCAGATGGCACCGGCCGCGCCCGGAAGTGACACTCGTGGCGGCGGTCACCACGGACGGCGAGGAGCGGCGGGAATGGTCGGACGGCGGACGGTGGTGGCGGCGGCCCTCGGACTCGCGGCGGGCGCGGCGGGCTGCGCGGCCCCCGCCCGGCCGGTGCGGCCGGCACCGCCGACGGTGTCGGCCGCACCGGCCGACAGCCCGTCGGCGGCCCGGCCGCCCGCGCCGCCGACCCGGGAGCAGGTGCTGGCGCGCCACGCCGGGCGGGCGCCGCGGCAGTGGGGCACCGACCTGCCGGGCGTGGTGGCGAACGTCCCGGACGGGGCGCTGGCGCTGACCTTCGACGCCTGCGGCGGCCCGGGCGGGGACGGCTACGACGCCGCGCTGGTCGCCACCCTGCGCCGGCTGCGGGTGCCCGCCACGCTGTTCCTGAACGCCCGCTGGGTGGACGCCAACCCGGGCCCGTCCGCCGACCTGGCCGCCGACCCGCTGTTCGAGATCGGCAACCACGGCACCGCGCACCGCCCGCTCTCGGTGACCGGCCGTTCGGCGTACGGCATCACCGGGACGGCGGACCCGGGCGCCGCGTACGACGAGGTGGCGGGCAACCGGGCGGGGCTGACCGCGCTGCTGGGCAGGCCCCCGGGCTGGTTCCGGTCCGGGACGGCGCACTACGACGAGGTCGCGCTCGGCCTGGTGGCGGAACTGGGCGAGCGGGTCGCCGGGTTCGCGGTCAACGCGGACGGCGGGGCGACCTTCGCCCCCGGGCAGGTCGCGGCGGCCCTGGCCGCCGCGGCCCCCGGATCGATCGTGATCAGCCACTTCAACCACCCGGACGCCGGGACCGCCGAGGGCTACGCCCGGGCGCTGCCCGCGCTGGTGGACGCCGGGCGGCGCTTCGTGCGGCTGTCGGACTAACCGGTGGGGGCGCAGCCGCGGCTGCCGATGTCGCCGAGCGGGAGGGTGGCCCGGGCGGTGGCGCCGGTCCGGTCGCGCGTCGTCAGGGTGACGTCACCCCTGGTGTAGGTCGGGAACCAGAGCGCGTACAGAGTCCGGGCGCCGTCCGCGAGGGTGCCGACCCGGCGGACCGTCAGGGGGGTGTCGCCGCAGGCCGCCGCGGTCACCTCCTGGTGGTCGGCGCCGATCAGGCGGACCCAGCCGTCGGTGAAGAAGGTGTCGAGCATCGTGACGCCCGCGGGGGAGGCGAGCGGCGGGTCCAGCGGATGGTCGGCGCAGCCCCGCACCTGGACCGTGACCTGGTGGACCTCGGCGAAGCACCGCCGCCGGTCCGGGGTCTCCCAGACGTAGGCGGCGCCGCCCGGCCAGGCCTGGACCAGCATCAGCGCCCGCGGGTCGGGGGCCCCGGCCTCCCCGGCCGTCGCCGTCATCAGCGCGGTGCGGGCGCGCTCGACCGCCCCGTCCAGGTCCGCGGTGGTGGCGGAAGGCGTCGCGGCGGTGGCGGGCGCCGTGGCGGAGGGCGGGGCGGGGGCCGGGGGAGCGGACGTGGCGCTCCCCGGCGAGCAGTCGGTCAGGACGGCCAGCAGCGCGGCCGTCCCGAGGGCGGCGCGGATCCCCCGTCGCATGCGGTTCCCCCCGGAGCGCGCCCCGGGGCCGGGGCGGTGTGGGGGGAAACGTACAGCACCGGGGTCACCGGCGGTCCGGGAGGGCGGCCCGCAGCAGGTCGTAACTCGCCTGGACGAAGCGCCCGTTCAGGGTGGGTCCGGCGTTGGTGAGGGTGGCGACCGCGACCGGGCCGCCGGGGGAGCCGTGGGGGGAGAAGCCGACGAAGGCGGTGCAGCCCCGGGTGCCGCCGGAGTGGAAGTAGAGGTCCCGGTCGCCCGAGCGGCGGCGGTTCCAGACCAGGCAGAGCAGGTCCTCGGAGCCGGGCAGGCGCAGCCGGGGGTGCCGGACGTCGCGCAGGGCGGCGGCGAGGGCGGCGGGGGGCGGGTCGAGGTGGGCCCGGAGGTAGCGCAGCAGGTCGGCGCCGCTGGAGCGGACCGCGCCGGCCGCCGGGAGGGCGGGGATCAGCCAGGGCGGCAACGGGCGGCCGCGCCGGTGGCCGGTCGCCCGGTGGGGCGGGTCCAGGGCGCAGGTGGTGGAGCGCAGGCCCAGGGGGGCGAGGACCCGGTCGGCGAGCAGGTCGCCGTAGGGCAGGGCGGCGCGCTCGGCCAGCGCCCGGCCGAGCAGGCCGACGCCGTAGTTGGAGTAGCGGTAGTGGCCGCCGGGCGTGCCGCGCAGGGTGGTCGCGGCCAGGGCGGCGCGCAGCCGCTCCTCGCCGAAGGCCGCGTACGGGTTGCTGTTCCAGGCCGGGAGGGCGGTGGCGAGCAGGCCGGGCGGGAGGCGGGGGAGACCGGAGGTGTGGGTGGCCAGGTGCAGCAGCCGGATCGGCCCGGCGCCGGCGCGACGGGCGGTCGGCGTCGGCCAGTCGGCGGGCAGCAGGCCGGCCAGCGGGTCGGACAGGGCGAGTTCGCCCCGGGCGGCCATCGCGGCGAGCAGCAGCGCGGTGAACGTCTTGCTGACGGAGCCGAGTTCGAAGACGGTGTCCGGGGTGCAGGGGGCGGCCGCCCGCCCCCGTGCGGTGCGCCCGAAGCAGTGGACCCGCTCGCGGCCGCCGGCCAGCACGGCCACCGTGACGGCGGTCGCGGACGACGCCCCGGCCGCCCGGACCGCCGCCGCGAGCGCGGCCTCCGTACCGCTCACGCCGCGGCCCCGGTCACGCGGCCGCCGTCGCCCGCAGGGCCCGGGCGAGCGTGACGTCGCCGGCCACCACCGCGACGACGGCGGTGTGCTGGTGGTCGAGGAAGGCCCGCTCGCGGTCCTCCCGGTCGACCGGGTCGCTGTCGCGCGGGAGCAGCCCGTCCTCGTGCTGGGCGGCGGCCAGCACGTCCCAGCCCTGCCGGCCGGTGGTCGGTTCGCCGAAGCAGGCGTCGACCACCAGCAGTTCCGCGACCAGGTCCCACTGGCCGACCTCGGCCCAGGTGTCGAGCCAGACCGGCAGCCAGTCCCGGACGTAGTCGCGCATCGGCTCGGGCAGGCCGTCCGGGCGGGCGCCCCAGTCGGTGAGGTGGAAGACGGTGTGGGTGATGTCGTAGCCGGTCATCCAGTTCACCGCCCAGGGCTCGGGGCGGGCGCCGAGCCAGGTGCCGAGGGCGAGCGCCTCCCAGTCGGGCCGGTGGTCGAGCCCGATCACCCGGCGGGCGTTGGCGACGCCCAGGCGCCGGTTGGCGCGGATCTCCTCGGCGTGCGCGGCCCGCAGTCGGCCGAGCGAGTCGAGCAGTTCCTCCAGCGCCGGGTGCCGGTAGCCGGCCCGGGCGAAGTGGCCGTAGGTCTCCAGCGGGTCGGTCATGGTGAAGTGGTGCAGCTGGCGCTCGTACAGCAGGTCGCCCTCGCGCAGCTGCGCCCAGCAGCCGTCGAGCAGGTCGCGGGCGGCCCGGGTGTCGGCGGGGCCGCTGACGCCGTCGCGCAGGACCAGGGAGGCGGCGAGGGCGACCTCGCCGAGCGGTTTGTAGGCGTTGTCGGCGTCGGCGAAGTCGATCAGGGTGTTGTCGGGGATCCGGCCGAGGCCGTCGCGGTGGGCGGCGTGCAGCCAGGACAGGGCGCGGGAGCCGAGGCGCTGCGCGGTGGCCAGGACGTGGGTGTCGGTCATCCGGCCCGCCTCCCGGTGCCGGGGCCGCTGCCGGGGCCCGCGGGCAGGCGGTGGGCGACGGCGAGGTGGAGGGCGGTGCGGGCGCTGCCGTCGCCGGCCAGGCGGATCCGGTCCAGGACGGGGGCGAGCTCCAGGCGGGGCGGCAGGCCCTGGGCGTCGGTCCAGGCGAGCCAGCGGGCGAGCCCGGCGGCGGTGGCCAGGTCGTGGCGGAGCAGGCAGCGGACGGTGCCGCGGGCGAGGGCCAGCGGGTGGGCGCGGGCGCCGTCGTGCACCGGCCCGTCCAGGGTGGGCAGGGCGAGCCCGGCGAGCTGGGACATCCGCACCGACCAGGCCTGCCAGCCGAGTTCGGCCGGGCCGGGCGGGTCGGGCGGCGGCGGTGGGGCCTCCCCGAGCAGGCGGCCGGCGGCCCAGTCCTGCCAGGCGATCACCAGGGCCGCGCCGGCGGTCGGGGCGGCCGGGGCCGGGAGGACGCGACGGGCCTCGGCGAGCAGCGCGGCGGTGGGCGGGTCGGGGGCGGCGGCGGCCAGCAGCCGGGGCGCGAAGAGGTCGGGGCCGAGGACGCGGGCCGCGGCCAGCAGGGACCGTCCGGCTCCGGCGGCCCCGGGGGGCGGTGCGGTGCCGTCCTGGAGGGCGTCCAGGGTGCGGCGCGCCAGGTGTTCGACGGCGGCGGCGTACTCGTCGCGCAGCGGGGTCTCGGCGAACGGCATGGCCAGGCTCCTCCTGGTGCGGGTCCGGGCCGGTCCGCGGACGGACCGGCCCGGTCGTCAGGCCTTCCCGGTCACCGGGTCGGCTTGGCTTCCTTCGGGGGCTTCGGCGACAGCAGGAGCCCCAGCACCAGCAGCCCGGCTCCCACGGCCTCGGGCGAGTACGTGGGCGCGTCGGACACGGCGGCCTCGTCCTCCACCATCAGGCTCGCCAAGGCGGCGGCTTCGGTCGACGTCGCGGTGCGTGACCGCGGCGCCGTTTCGGTCCGGAACTGAGTAAGCATCAGGTGTGCCTCCTCGTCTGGATTTCATCGCTCGTTCGGGCGACGCCCCCTCTATCGACGGTACGGGCACGAAGGGATCCGTGCACCCGCTGGGGGCGGATCTCAGGAAGCGACGTCGGTCAGGTCGCGGGCGCCGCGCAGCCCGGAGGAGAGCAGCAGGACGGGGGAGAGCACGGTCAGCGCGCAGGCCAGGGCGAGCGCGGTGCGCGGGCCCCAGAGCGAGGCGGCGGCGCCGGCCGCCAGCGCGCCGACCGGGATGGCGCCCCAGGAGACGAAGCGGACGGTGGCCATCACCCGGGGCAGCAGCGCGGCGGGGGTGGTGGACTGGCGGTAGGTGCGGGTCAGGATGCTGAGCACCACCACGGAGGCGCCGAAACCCGCGTTGCCGAGCGCGAACAGCAGCAGGCCGGGGCCGCCGGGGGCGAGGGCCATCAGCGGGGCGGCCAGCACGCCGAGCAGCGAGCCGTGCAGCAGGGTGCGCGCGGTGCCGGAGCGGGCGGCCAGCCGGGGGGTGAGGGCGGCGCCGAGCAGGCTGCCGACGCCCTCGGTGGCCATCAGCAGGCCGACCAGGCCGGCCGGGGCGTGCGCGGTGCGGACCAGGAACAGCGGGACCACGGCCATCAGCGCGCCGCAGACGAAGTTGATGCAGGTCGCCTCGGCCAGGCACGGTCCGACCACCGGGTGCCGGGTGCAGTACCGCCAGCCCTCGCGGATCTGCGCGCCGAAGGACGGCCGGTCGGCGGCGGGCGCCGGGCGCTCGGCGGCCGGCCTGGGCAGGGTGCGCAGCAGCGCGGCGGAGCACAGGAAGCTGACCGCGTCGACGACCAGCGCGGTGGCGGCGCCCAGCAGCTGGACCAGCAGGCCGCCGAGCGAGGGCCCGGCGAGCTGGTTCACCGAGTGGGTGGCGGAGGTCAGGCTGTTGCGGGCGGTGAGCTGCTCGGGCGGCACGACGCCGGGCAGGAAGGTCGCGTTGCCGACGTCGAAGACCACGCTCGCGAAACTGAGCACCAGGGCCGCCGCGACCAGGTGCGGCAGGCCGAGCACGCCGAACGCGGCGGCCAGCGGGACGGAGGCGATCGCGGCGGCGCGCACCAGGTCCATCGCGATCTGGGTGCCGCGCAGCGGCAGCCGCTGCACCAGGACGCCGGCCGGCAGGCCGATCACCAGCCAGGCCACGTACCCGGCGGCGGTGACCAGGCCGACCTGGAGGCCGCTCGCGTGCAGCACGGTGACGGCGGTCAGCGGCAGCGCGATCTGGGTGACGCAGTCGCCGAGGCCGCTGGCGGTGGAGGCGGTCCAGTAGCGCCAGAACGCGGCGGCGGGCGCGGCGGCCGGGGCCCGTAGGGGGCGGTCGGTGCTGGTGGTGCTCATGTGGCGTTCCCCCTGGTGGCGGGCGGTGGCAGGTAGTGAGTTCCCTTGGGGAACTCACTATAGGCGGTGCGGGGACGGCAGTGGCAAGGTGGTCCCATGCGCTACACCGACGTCGGCGACACCGACTGCTCCATCGCCCAGGCGCTGTCCGTGGTCGGCGACTGGTGGACCCTGCTGCTGGTGCGCGACCTCGCGGGCGGCACCCACCAGTTCGACGCCCTGCACGAGTCGCTCGGCATCAGCCGCAAGGTGCTCACCGCCCGGCTGCGCGCCCTGGTCGAGGACGGCGTGGTCGAGAAGCGGCTCTACCACGCCCACCCGCCGCGCTACGCCTACCACCTGACCGAGAAGGGCTGGGGCCTGCTGCCGGTGCTGGTCGCCCTCCAGGACTGGGGCGGCCGCCACCTGCTCGGCGACGGCAGCCTCACCGCCACCGCCGACCCCGACTCCGCCGAGGCCCGCCGGGTGCACGCCCTGGTCGGCACCCGCGTCCCCGAACTCGCCCTGCCCGCCGCCTCGTCCGGCCCCCGCCCGCCGCTCGCCGACCCGGTCGGCGCCACCCCCTGGACGGTGCTGTACTGCTTCCCCGGCGCGTACGCCCCCGGCACCCAGGGCTACCCGCCCGGCTGGGACGACATCCCCGGCACCGTCGGCTGCACGCTGGAGTCCTGCACCTACCGCGACCGGCTGGACGCGTTCACCGCGCGCGGCGCCACCGTGCACGGCGTCTCCACCCAGCGCCCCGACCAGCAGGCCGCGTTCGCCGAGCACCGGAACATCCCGTTCCCGCTGCTCTCGGACGCCGCGCTGCGGCTGACCGGCGCGCTGCGGCTGCCCACCTTCCGGGCCGGCGGCGCCGAGCGGCTCAAGCGGCTCACCCTGGTCGTCGACGCCGCCCGGACCGTCCGCGGCGTGCTCTACCCCGTCCCGGACCCGGGCGGCTCGGTGGCCGAAGCCCTGGCGCTGCTCGACGCGCTGACGTCGGCCCAGCGGTAGAGCAGGACGGAGGCCAGCGCGGCCAGCGCGCACCAGGTCGACACGAACGCCACCCGCCACAGCAGCCCGCAGGCCAGCGCGCCCAGCCCGGTGACCCGGCCCAGCAGCCGCAGCAGCCGGTCGCCCGAGCACAGCAGCGCACCCAGCACCGCCACCAGGTAGCCGGCCAGCAGCGGGCCGGCGGCCGGCACCCCCAGCGCGTAGCCGAGGGTGTGGCCGTGCGGGTGCGCCGCCACCGGCCGCCGGGCCAGCGCGAGCGCCAGCGGCACCGCCACCGCCGCGCCCAGCAGGGTGAGGGCGGCGGCCGAGCGGCGGCGGGTCGCGCACCACACCGCTGCCGGGACGTACAGCGGCAGCAGCGGCAGCGCGATCACCGCCCACACCGTCCGGGCCCAGGCCCAGCCCGCCCACACGCCCGCCTCCACCAGCTGGTGCAGGCCCAGCAGCAGCGGCAGCGCCGCCAGCGGCAGCCGCCGCGAGGGCCCGGCGCGCAGCACCGCGCCGACGCCGACCGCCGCCACGGCGCCGCCGGCGACGAGGTCGGCCTCCGCGCTCCAGCACATCCGGCCAGCGTACGAGCCGACGGCCCGTCAGTACGACTGGAACTCGATCAGCCGGCCCTCCGGGTCGCGCAGGTGGGCGGTGCGCAGCCCGGCGCCCCACTCCGGCCGGTCGGCGGGCGGCAGCACGGAGACGCCCCCGGCGCGGACGGCCAGCTCGTGCGCGGCCGCCACGTCCGCGACCCGGCAGACCGTCATGTCGCCCGCGGGGGAGGGGATCCGCTCGCCGAGGGCGCCGGCCATCGCGGCGCGGTCGAACAGGACCAGCACGGCCTGGTCGCCGACGTCCCAGTGCGCGTACGGCCCGTCGGCCGAGCCCCGGACCAGGCGGGCGCCGAGCAGCGGCGGTAGGACGGCGTCGTAGAAGGCGAAGCAGGCCGCGAAGTCGGCGACCAGCAGGCGGGGGTGGAGCGCGTCCACGGAACACCTCCGAAACAGTGGGTAGACACCCACTATAGGGGTGGACCTATGATTGTCCGCATGGCCGACCCCGCCCTGACCCCGCCCTCCCTCCTCGAACTGACCGCCTACCTGCTCTCCCGCACCGGCAAGGACGCCCGGGGTCGCGTCGCCGAACGCCTCGCCGCCGACGGCCTGCGCCTCTACCACCACGCCGCCCTCGCCGCGCTCGCCGACTTCGGCCCGCACACCCAGCGCGAACTCGCCGACCGGCTGCGCCTCGACCCCAGCGACCTCGCCAAGGCCGCCGACCTGCTCGCCGCCGCCGGCTGGATCGACCGCGTCCGCGACCCCGCCGACCGGCGCCGCCTCACCCTCACCCTCACCCCCGCCGGCCGCACCCGCCTCGCCGGGCTCCAGGCCGGGGCCCGCGCCGTCCAGGACGAGCTGCTCGCCCCCCTCGACCCCGCCGAACGCACCACCCTGCACGTCCTGCTGCTCCGCCTGCACGCCGGGGCGGCGGAGCAGCAGGGCTGAACCACCTCCGGCCCCGCCGCCACCGCCGCGGGAGGACTGAGCCGCCGTCAGCCGGTGACCAGCTGCAGGACGGGCGCGAAGCGCGGGTCGGCGCGCCCGTCCAGGGTCACCGCCAGGCCCTCGCGGTCGACCGGCTGGCCGACCGCGAAGGTCAGCGCCGGGTCGCGGGCGAAGGCCGCCGTCACGTCCAGCGCCACCCAGTCGACGGCGGTGGAGATCCGGCCGGTGCCCAGCGGGGCCGCCGGGGCGGGGGAGCGGTTCCAGGTCGCGGTGGACTCCCGCCAGTCGCCGGGCGCGGTCGCGTAGGCCCGCAGCACCGCCTCGGTGCCGTCCTCGTCCCGCACCGCGCCGTGCACCCAGAGCACCGCGCGCCGCACCGGCGCCGCCACCGCCGAGGTGTCGAAGGCCAGCAGCACCCGCCGCGAGTACCCCGAGTCGGCCTCCGTCGCGTGCTTCACCTCCAGCGTCCGGGCCGCGCCGAACGCCCGGTCCGCCGAGGCGCCGTCGCGCACGAACACCGCCCGGGCCGGGGGCAGCAGCCGGGCGTCCGCCGAGGCCGCCGGGCCGAACGGGCGCAGCCGCACCGTCCGGGTCGCGCCCTGGGTGCCGCCCAGCTCGACCAGCAGCCGCACCGCCCCGCCCGCACCCAGCACGGTCACCCCCGGCACCGGCGACGCCGCCCGGAAACCCGAGCGCTCCACCGTCACCTCCACCGTCGCCGCCGTCCGCCCCGGATCCGCCACCGACACCGACAGCTCCGCGCCGACCGGCCGCACCAGCACCGAGCAGGGCGCCGAGACGGTGATCCCGCCGACCCTGCCCGCCGCGTGGAAGTTCGCCGCCACCAGGCCCGAGACCGAGTCCGAAACCGCCTGCACCGCCGCCGAGTTGGCCAGCACCACGGCCGTCGGCCGGGCCGCCCGGCGGGCGGTGGCCGCCGCGTCCGCGCCCGGCAGCAGCAGGTACGCGTACCCGGCACCGGACGGGTCCGTGCCGTGGTCGACCCAGAGCGTCAGGTAACGGCGGGTCAGCACCTGGTCCGTCCCGTCGTCGTTGATGTCCCGCCAGCGCCCCGACCGGTCCTCCCGCCGGGCGTCCAGCCGGGTCCCCTCCGGGAACACCCAGCCGCCCGAACCCGCCAGCGCGGCCCAGCGCGCCGCCGGGAAGCGCCGCGCCCAGCCCGGAGCCGACGGCTGCACCTCGCCGTCCACCACCAGGTCCTGGACGCCCGACTCGCCCAGCGCCCGGTTGTCCACCACCGTCTCCACCGGAACGCCGTCCGCGCAGCTCAGCCCCGCGCCCAGGCAGAACACCGAATCGTCCAGCAGGAACCAGGACTTGACGCCCGACAGCGACGAGGACAGCCCCCGCACCTGCTGCCCCACCGCCGCGTACGCCCCGTCGCACGCGCCGCCCGCCCAGTCGTTGTCCGGCCGCGCCCCGCCCCACGCCCCGCCCTCGCCGTCCGCCAGCCGCCTGGTCGACACCGTGGTGCCCGGCAGCCGGTACGGGTCCACCGTCGGCCAGAACGCGTCCGAGTACTGCCCGTCCGCGCCGCCCGCCCACCAGGACAGCAACCCGCTGTTGGTGTGCCAGCCGCGCGGGTTCTCGCCGTCGCCGTGCTCGTAGAACGAGGTGCGCGCCGAGCACATCGACACCGACGCCGCCCAGCCCGCCCGCCGCACCACCGCCCGGTCCATCGCGAACACCCGCGCCCCCGCCCGCTCCGGCGCCGCCGGCACCGAGCCGTCCGCCAGCAGCGCCACCGCCCGGGCCAGCTCCGGCACCGCCACCGCCGGGTCCGCCAGGTACGGCAGGTACGCGTCCCGGACGATCCAGCCCTTCGCCATCGCCCGCCACGCCGCCGAACGCTCCGGACCCGCCGCGCCCGACTCCGCCAGCCGCAGCACGTGCCCGACGATCACGTGCCCGCGCGCGTGGTCGTCCTGCTGCCGGTCCAGCGGGTCGGTGGTCCGTCGGCCCCGGCTCACCGCCCGGCCGCTCACCGCGTCCATCACCAGCCCGTTGTACAGGAACGGCGCGTACCCCGACTCCACCGCGTCGAACACCCCCGCCCGCAGCGGGTCCGCCACCTCCCACGGCGAGCGCGCCAGCAGCGCGAACAGCCGGGTCAGCCCGCCCAGCAGCACCTCCCCGTAGGTGCCCGTGTACGGCACCCAGGTGTGCTGCACGAACGACCCGTCCGCGTACAGCCCGTCGCCCGTCAGCACCAGCGGGAACACCGGCGACAGCGCCGCCGTCGCCGCCGCCAGCTTCGACCCGTCCCGCCCCACCACCCCGCGCAGCGCCAGCACCCGGCACAGGTCCACCCGGTTCGCGCCGGTGCTCGTCCCCGCGTACTCCGCCACCAGCGACTCCGGGCAGGAACGGTCCACCGCCGCGCACAGCCGCGCCACCCGCTCCGCCCCCAGCAGCGGGAACACCAGCACCGCCGTGTCCAGCAGCGCCTGCGGCGCGCCGATCTGCCAGTCCCACCAGTTGTCGTACGGATCCGCCGCGTCCGTGTACGCCGACGCCAGCAGGTGGTCCACCCCCGCCAGCACCGCCGCGCCCAGCGCCGGGTCACCCGACAGCCCCGTGCCCGGCTGCGCCCACGCCAGCGCCATCGCGTACAGCCGGGAGAAACCGCCCGTCACGTGCGCCGACACCGACCCCAGCGGCTGGTCCGGCCAGAGCGAACCCGCCGTCGGCGCCATCGCCCGCCACTGCGCCGCCGCCCGCCCGCCCACCGCCCGCAGCGCGCCCGCGAACGGCTCCCGGGCCGGATCGAAACCGCGCCCCGTCAGCATCGTCCGCCAGCGCAGCCGCAGCGCCTCGAACGGGTCGGCCGGCTCCGCCCCCGCCGCCCGGCGCGGCCCCGGCGCGCCCCCGCCCGACGCCAGCACCAGCACGCCCGCGGTGGACGCCTGCAGCAGACGGCGGCGGGACAGGGCGGGCAGCGGCACGGCGACTCCGGGGACGGCGGACACGGGCGGGTGGACAGTGGGGATGGTAGGTGCCCCCCGGACGGCCCGCGCACCCGGCCCACCGCTCGGCGGCGGCCGCGCCCGAACCGGGCTACCGTGGAAGGGACCCCGCGACCGGGTCCCGCGCCGGATCCCGCGCCGGGCCCGGCGGGAGGAGAACCCGGCATCCCGAAGTCGATCACCCGTCACGGCCCCCTCTTGTAGGGTGCGTTCGACCGCCGGGCCCACCCGGCGGTCCACCACGATCTGACACGGGGACGGAGCAACGAGGATGCGGATCGGAATCATCGGCACCGGAGCGGTCGGGCAGACCCTGGGCGCCAAGCTGGTCGCCCTCGGCCACGAGGTCACCCTCGGCTCGCGCAGCAAGGGCAACGCCGCCGCCGAGGACTGGGCCGAGCGCACCGGCCCGCTCGCCCACCCCGGCACCTTCGCCGAGGCCGCCGCCTTCGGCGAACTCGTCATCAACGCCACCAGCGGCACCGTCGCCCTCGCCGCCGTCGAACTCGCCGGAGCCGACAACCTGGCCGGCAAGGTCCTGCTGGACGTCTCCAACCCGCTGGTCTTCGGCACGGACGGCCAGGTCACCCTCGACCCCGTCAACGACGACAGCGTCGGCGAGCGCCTGCAGCGCGCCCTGCCCGGCACCAGGGTCGTCAAGGCGCTCAACACCGTCAACAACGAGGTCATGGTCGACCCCGGACGCGTCCCCGGCGAGCACCAGCTGTTCATCGCCGGCGACGACGCCGACGCCAAGGCCCGGGTCACCGCGCTGCTCGGCGAGTTCGGCTGGCCCGCCGACGCCGTCCTCGACCTCGGCGGCATCGACGGCGCCCGCGCCCTGGAGATGCTGATGCCGTTCTGGCTGCGCCTGATGCGCCACTACGGCCACGCCGACTTCAACTACGCGATCCGCGCCGCGCGCTGACCCGCCGCGCACCGGCCCGCCGCGCGCCGACCCGCCCGGCGTCCGGGCGGGGACCGACCGAAAGGCAGCACCGCATGAGCGACCCGACCGCGCAGGCCCCGCTCCCGTACCAACCGCTCGACGAGGACTGGGACACCGCGCTCGCCATCGTCCCGCACCCCGACGACATGGAGTACGGCGCCGCCGCCGCCGTCGCCCGCTGGACCGGCCAGGGCAAGCGGATCGCCTACCTGATGGTCACCAGCGGCGAGGCCGGCATCGACGGCATGGACCCCGAGCAGTGCCGACCCGTCCGCGAACGCGAACAGGTCGAGTCCGCCCGGATCGTCGGCGTCGACACCGTCGAGTTCCTCGGCTACCCCGACGGCGTCGTCGAGTACGGGCTGCCGCTCCGCCGCGACCTCGCCCGGGCGATCCGCCGGCACCGCCCCGACATCGTCATCACCGCCAACTACCGCGACACCTACGGCGGCGTCCTCCCCAACCAGGCCGACCACGTCGCCGTCGGCCGGGCCGCCCTCGACGCCGTCCGCGACGCCGGCAACCGCTGGGTCTTCCGCGAGCTCACCGCCGAGGGCCACCAGCCCTGGAACGGCGTCCGCCAGCTCTGGGCCGCCGCCTCCCCCGACGGCCGGCACGCCGTCGACACCACCGACACCTTCGCCGCCGGCGTCGCCTCGCTGGAAGCCCACCGCGCCTACCTCGACGGCCTCGGCGGCGACATGGCCGACGCCGCCGGCTTCCTGGAGTCGGCCGCCCGCGAGGCCGGCGCCCGCCTCGGCACCCGGTACGCGGCGGCCTTCGAGGCGGTCTCCTTCCGCTGACCGTCCGGCGCCCAACCACCTTGCTCCCCGGGGTGGTCGGGCGCCGCTCCGGGTACGGTGGAGCACACGGGCCCTCCGGGTTCCGGGCCGGGAGGGGATGCCACGGATGCGTCGGCGGACGAGGTGGGCCGCGGTGGCGGCCGTCGTGCTGGCCGCGGCGGCCTGCACCCCGGAGATCCCGCTGCCCCCGGACCTGGGCGCCCGGCCGCTCCCCACCGGGGAGTGGGAGCTGCGGAGACTGCGGGAGGTCGAGGTCGGGCCGGAGCTGCGGGCCCTGATCGACGCCCCGCCCGCGACCGGTCGGGCCCGCGTACTGGGCGGCGCCGAGGTCGCCGGCACCCGGCTGCTCCTCGCCCTGCGCGGCGACGGCTGCCAGGTGATCACCCTGCCCGGTCCCGGCCCCGGTCCCGGCCCCGCGCCGGGCGCCGCCCCCTCGTGGTACGGCGCGCCCCGGCCGGACGGCACCGCCGTGGTGCCGTCCGGGTCGCGGGAGTTTCCGGGGGACACGCTGGTCGGCCGCTACACGCAGGCCGCCGGGACGGCCGCACCCGCCTTCGCGTACCTCACCCTGGGCTGCGCGGAGGAGGGCGTCGCGGTCCGGGCCGAGGGCGTCGCCCCGGACGCCGGGGTCGCGGTCTCCGGCGGCGCCACCCGGAGCCGCCGCGAGGGCACCGACCTCTACCTCACCGTCGGCCGGGTCCGCGGCTGAGCGGACGGCGGAAGCGCCTTGACCTCAAGCGGACTTGACGTCCTACGGTGGTCGCGTTCCGTCGGACCGGAGGAGGGGCGACATGGGCACCGCGCTCAAGGAGTACTCGTACGAGGAGCTGGCCGCGCAACCCATCGGGGCGTGGACCGGCACGGCGGCCCGGCTGGTGGTCGGGGCGCTGCGGGAGCGGTTGGCGGTGGAGGGCCTCACCCAGCCGCACTGGTGGACGCTCAACCACGTGGCGGGGGCGCCGGGCCGGTGGAGCAGGGCCGGGCTGGTCGAGCGGCTGGCGCGGTGGGACGACCTCGGGATCGACTTCGACGGCGTCTTCGACGACCTCGTCCGGCGCGGCTGGCTGCTGGAGGAGGCCGGGGCGATGACCCTGACCGAAGCCGGGGAGGCCGGACGGCTCCGCGCCCGGGAACGCAACCTGGAGGTGCACCGGAAGGCGCACGAAGGCGTCGACCCGGACGACTTCGTGACCACGGTCGAGGTCCTGCGCCGCATCGTCGCCAACCTGGGCGGTGACGGGAACCTGCCCGGCTGACCGGCGGGGGCTCAGGGCCGGTCCCGTCCGTCGGCGTCCTGGCCGGAGTCCCGGCTGTCGTGGTCGGCCCCGGTGGGCTGGCGCGGGACGCGGACGGCCGGGGCCCGCCTGCGGCGGCGGCGGAGCCAGGTGCGGACGGCGAACAGGGCCAGCACGACGGCGAGGGCCGCGAAGAGCAGCACCTGGTAGCGGACGGCCTGGCGGTAGAGGGCGTCGATGTTGCTGCCGGCGAAGTAGCCGACCGCCGCCCAGACGCCCGCCCACAGGGCCGCGCCCACCGCGTTGGCGGGCAGGAAACGGCGCCACGGCATGCCGCTGGTGCCCGCGATCAGGCCGTTGGTCTGGCGCAGGCCGTCGACGAACCGGCCGCCGGCGACGACCAGCGCGCCCCGGCGGCGGAAGAAGGACTCGGCGCGCGCCATCCGCTCCGGCGTGAGGCGCACGTACCGGCCCCAGCGGTGGACGGCGGCGGTGCCGCCGGTGCGGCCCAGCACGTACGCCAGGGTGTTGCCCGCGACCGCCGCCAGGACGGCGACCAGCAGCAGCACCGGCAGGGACAGCTGCCCGGCGCCCGCGTACACCGCGGCCAGCACCAGGATGGTCTGGCCCGGCACCGGGAGCAGGCAGCTGTCGAGGAAGACCAGCACGCCGACCGCGAGGTAGCCGTAGTCGTCGAGCAGCGGGGCGAGGTGGGCCAGCGGGCCGGGCAGCGGCGGCGACAAGGTCGGGCACTCCTCCTAGCCGGGCCCGGCGGGGCCCGGGGTCAGCGCTGCTCCTCGCCGGGGCGGTGCTCGACGACGCAGTCGGGGCCGGGGTAGACGAGGCCGGCGTGGCCGTCCTCGAAACGGACCAGGTAGGGCGGTTCGCCGTCGGTGCCGCGCACCTCGACGATCTCACCCCGACGGTCGGTCATGCCGACCGACCTGCTGTGCATGTGGACGTGGTCTCCCACCGTGGCGTGCATCGGACCCTCCCGCGGGTGCAGGGGCGGAGGTGTGTGCGAGTTCCCCCTCCACTGTGCGGCGGACGCCCGGACGGCGCAAAGGCGGGGGATCAGGCGGGGGGCGGAGCCGCGGCGAGGTAGCTGTGCAGCAGCCGCTTGCACTCGGCGATCAGCACCGGGTCGCCCGCCGGGTCGGCCCGGAAGGCGAGCTTGAGCACCGCGTCCGCGCACTCCATCGCCACCCGCAGGGCCAGCGCGTACCCCGGCGCGGCGAACAGTCCGCCGCCGATCGCGCCCAGCCGGGCGGCGACGGCCGCGTTGTTGTCGAGCTCGGCGTCCAGCAGGTGCCGGTCGTCGACCTCGGCGGGGACGGTGTCGACCAGTCCGAAGTCCAGGTGCCCGAAGCCGGGGACGGTGCGCTTCATCGCGACGAACTCGTCCACCGCGTGCTCGGTGAACGCGGCCACGCCGGCCGGGCCGGCGGCCGTCGCGACCCGGTGGGCCAGGCCGTCCAGGAAGCGGACCAGGTTGCGTTCGGCGAGGGCGGCCAGCAGGCCCTCCTTGCCGGCGAAGAACTGGTACAGGGTGCCGATCGGCACCTCCGCGCGCAGCGCCACCTCCTTGGTGGTCAGCCCCGCCGCGCCGACCTCGTCCAGCAGCCCCGCGCAGGCGTCCAGCAGCCGCTCGTACCGCTCCTGGCTGCGCTGCTGCACCGGCCGGCGGCGGGCCCCGGTGGCCGGGGCGGCCGGGGCGCGGGAGGCGGGGGCGGCGGACGCGGCGCGCTGCGGGGTCATGGCGCCACTCTGCCGCATCCGGTCGGGGCGGGGCGAATTCCGACCGGTCCGGTGTGGTTGGGTGTCGGATCATGAACGAGCAGTGGACGGTGAGGGTCGAACGGGCCGGGCGGATCGAGGACGGGGCCTGCCGGCACCTGCTGGTGTGGCGGGCCGGGCCGGGCTGGCGGATGGCCGGGTCGGGCGTCCTCGGCGGCGGGCTCGGCGAACGGCACTGGGTGATCAACGCGCAGGTCCGGGCCGGCTACGGGCGGACGGACCCGGCCGAGCACCTGGCGGGACTCGCCGCCGCGCAGGGCCTGACCGGACCCGGTATGGGCCTGATGACGGCCGCCGAGGTCGACGCCTGCACCTGGGCCGAGGACGGCGGCGTCACCGCCCTGGCCACCACCGGCATCGGCGTCCCGACCTGGGCCGCCGCGCCCGACCTCCCCGTCCCCTACGCGCCCGGCACCATCAACGTGCTGGCCGTGCTGCCCGTCCCGGTCTCCGACGCCGGGCTGGTGAACCTGCTGACCACCGCCACCGAGGCGAAGGTCCAGGCCCTGCTGGAGGCCGGGTACGACTGCTCCGGCACGCCCTCGGACGCGCTCTGCGTCGCCGTCCGGGCCGCCCGCCCCGGCGAGGCCGCCGAGCCGTTCGGCGGCCCCCGCTCGCCCTGGGGCGCCCGGCTCGCCCGGGCCGTCCACCGCGCCGTACTCGCCGGAGCCCGCGCCGACCGCGAACGCCGCGCCGGGTGGGACGGGCCGCCGACCCACCCGGCGGCGCTGCCCGGCTGCGCGCTCGACGACGTGCTGGCGGGGCGGGGGAGTTCGGCGCGGACCTCGCCGGTGTGAGCGGGGGCGCGGGGGGCCTGAGCGGGGCTCAGGTGCCCGGCAGGTGGTCCTGGTCGATGACGTAGACCCGGGTCGGGGCGGGGGCGTCGGCGCAGTGGCGGCCGAGCTCCTCCCAGCGGGACTCGGGGTTGTGCAGCGGGCGGTGGCAGCGGCGGCAGCGGACCACGGGCGCCGGACGGCGCTCCACGGCGGTCCCGGGGATCGGGGGTTCGGTGCTGCCGGTCTGGTCGCTCACCGTCCAAGTTGACCATCGCGGGGTGCCGGCCGCGACAGCGGGTGCCCCGGCGGGCGCGGGCGCGGGGGCCGCCCCCGCGCCCGCCGGGCCGGGCCGGGTCAGCCCGAGAAGGTGCCCGAGTTCCAGATCGGGATGCCGTCGTAGCGGTAGATCACCAGGTTGCCGTCCGGCTGCAGCAGCAGGCAGTCGTCCGGGTTGCCCCAGGTGTTCGAGCCCCACAGGGCGGTGCCCGGGGTCCGGGCGGCGGTCGGGTAGATCACCAGGTTGCCGTCCCGCTGGAGGGTGAGGACCGCGTCCGGGTAGCCGGCGGTGCCGACCGACCAGACGTTGCTCTGCCCGGCCTGCTGGAGCTTCAGCTGGCCGCCGCCGAACGTCATGGTGGTCCGCGGGGCCGTCCAGGTGCTGCCGCCCGGGTAGGCGGTGTCGTCGGACGGGAACAGCACGTAGCCCGGGGTGCCGGACAGCAGTGCGGCCTGGGACGGGTTCAGCGCGGTGCCCTGCCAGACCTGGATGCCGGACAGCGCGCCCTTGAAGTTGCTGAAGTGGTTGGTCTCGGAGCCGAAGTCACCGACCCGGAAGCTGCCGTTGAAGCCGGTGACCGGGGTGTGGGCGGCGTTGCCCACCGGCAGGCCGTTGATGTACAGCACCATCTGGTTGGTGGGGCGGTTGTAGGTGGCGGTCAGGTGCGTCCAGACGCCCGGCTTCGCGACGCCCGGGGAGTAGCCGTCGCCGCCGTGCGCGCAGTCGTAGTTCCAGCCGCCGTTGTCGACCCTGGACAGGCAGAACTGCCAGATGCCGGTGTTGGCGTCCGGGTAGATCATGAACCCGGAGTTCTGGGTGCCGTTCTGGGAGACCGCGATGGTGCCCCAGTTGTCGACCTTCGCCCACAGCGAGACGGTGAAGTTCTGGCTGAGGTCCAGGGCGGCGGCGCTGCTCATCACCGCGCTGCCGGTGCCGTTGAAGCGCACGTCCGGGCTGAACAGGTCGGAGGTGCTCCAGGTGGCGCCGGACTGGCCGGTCAGCGGCAGGTTGCCGGTGGTGTCCGCGGCGGTGGTGGCCGTGGTGCCGTTGGCGGCGCTGTCGTTCAGCGGCCAGTTGTGGGTCGGGGTGATCAGGTTCTGGCCGGTCTGGGCGGTCAGCGCGGTGCCGTTGGACAGGTACGGGGTGGCCAGGGCGCCGGGCTTCAGGGCCCACAGGTCGACGGTGCCGTCCCGGTTGATGTCGGCGGCCTGCAGGGCGGGGAACGCGGTCCCGGTCCAGCCGCTGGCGGCGACCCTGACCGGCGTGTTCGGGGTGCCGGCCGTGCCGACCAGGGCGGTGGCGGCGAGGTTGGTCAGCACGGTGGGGCTGTAGTACCAGAGTTCGCCGGTGGTGGTGTTGCGGGCGTACAGCGCCGGCAGGTTGCCGACCAGGGCGGTGTGGATGGTCCAGCCGGCCCAGGTGCCGGTGCCGGTGGGGTTGGTGGCGCTCAGCGGGGTGCTGCCGTCGGCCGCGTCGAAGGCGCCGGGGACGCCGACCGAGGCGGACAGGGTGAGCTGGCCGTTGAGCAGCAGGAGCAGGCCGGGCCGGGTGCCGGGCAGCTGGAGGGCGTTCTGGTAGAGCGCGCCCGCGTTGGCGACCTGGGTGGCCTTGCCGCCGTTGCCGCCGGTGGTGAAGATCTGGGTGCTGACGTTGACCTGGGAGCCGGAGACGGGGGAGAGGGCGGAGCCGTCGCCGTTGCCGTACAGGATGCTGCCGGCGCCGGTGGTCGGGTTGTAGGACAGGACGTCGTTGAAGCCGGCGCCGCTGTTGAAGTGGCCGGTGACGACCTGGGTGCCGTTCCAGTCGGCCGTCGAGCCGGGCGCGTTGGCGCCGGTGCCGCGGACGCCGATGTTGTCCGAGGCGGCGTTGACCGTGCTGTTGGTGGTCGCGCCGGACAGCCAGAGGCCGGCCGGGAGACCGGCCTGGCCGCCGACCAGGGCGAGGTCGGGCAGGCCGTCGCCGGTGAGGTCGTTCTCGGCCGCGGTCGCCGGCGCGGCGGCGTTGAGGACGACGTTGGCGGTGTTGCCGATGTTGCCGCCCGCCGACACCGAGGTCACGGTCAGCGTGTTCACCCGGCGGGTCGGCTTGACGGCGGCCGTGGCGGTGCCGTTGGTCGCGGCGACCGTGACGGGCGCGGCGCCGTTGAGCTGGTACAGGTAGCTGGACGGGGCCGGCCCGCTCGGGTTGGCGGTGAAGGTGAAGTTCGCGGCCGTGCCGACGGTGTAGCTGCTCGCGGTCTGGGTGATGCCGGGGGCCCCGGGGACGGTGGGGTCGAAGGTGAACCGGCACAGGTTGCTGTAGGAGCTGTTCTTCTCGCCGTCACTGGTGAAGACGTTCCAGGAGAAGGTGGCGAGCGCGCCGTTGGCCTCCTGGACCAGGGTGGCCCGCGGGATGACGTAGGACGCGGTGGTGCCCGAGGTCGCGTAGATCGAGTTGGTGCCGGTGTAGACCACCACGTGGGACGCGGTGTCGTTGCTGACGGTGAAGCCGACGCCGAGGCTGCCGCCCTCCGGGTCGCTCACCGAGGCGTTCAGCACGACGTCGCCGTTGCCGACCACGGTCGGCGGGTTGGCGGCGCACGCGGTGCCCGGCGAGGTGCTGAGCGAGGTCGGGGCGTCCGGCGCGTGGTTGAACGTGGTGGAGAGGCTCATGCTGGACGGCTGGAACTTCTTCCACCCGTAGTTGTCGCCCTCGTTGGAGGCCCGCAGGCCGAGCGTGATGTCGCCCCAGTGGTCGTTCGCCGCGGACTGCATGATCGCCTTGGTGTTGAAGCCGACGCCGGCGGCCGGGCAGCTGCTGCTGTAGCCGTGGGCCTCGTTCTTGGTGTCGAGCTTGCTGTTCCAGCCCGGCTGGTTGCTCCAGGTGGTGCCGGAGTTGATGGCCCCGGTCCACCACAGCTCGACGTCACGGCCGCTGCACGAGGGCGCGTAGGTCTCGGTCGCGTAGAACGTCGAGCTCTTGACCTCGGCGCCGTAGACGTTGCTCGGCATCGACAGCCGGGCGAACGCGCGGCCCACGTAGTACGGGGACTCCCAGCCCTGGTCGCCCACGCGCAGGCCGGCGCTGTCACTGGTGTGCCAGTAACTGGTGCCGGAGTAGTACGAGTTGACGTACGTCCAGTCGTAGAGCGTGCTGCCGGCCGAACCGTAGTTCGGGTCGATGTAGAGCGGCCAGACGGTGTCCTTGCCGGAGAGCAGTGCCTCGTCCGGGGTCAGGGTGATGGCGCCGTCGCGGTACTCGCTCTTGAGCTTCCCGGTGCGGGCGTGGGCGCCGGGGTCGAGGTGCGAGGACTTGGCGGGGGAGCCGGACCTGGCGTCCAGGGCCAGGCCGGTGCGGGCGTCGGGGACGGTCGCGGCGGTGGGGTCGGTGGTGGAGTCCCAGACGCCGTTGCCGGGGGCGGGGGCGGAGAAGAGGGTCTTGCCGCTCTTGTTCCTGGCGGTGATGTTGCCGGCCTGGTCGGTGGTGAGGTCGACGCCCTTGGCGGTGGTCTTGAAGGCGAGCTTCTTCAGGGCGGGGTTGGCGGCGGCCTTGGCGTTCTTGACGACGAAGACCTCGGAGAACCCGCCGAGGGTGTCGGCGGTGACCTTCAGGTCGAGGCCGTCCTGCAGCGCGTACGTCGCGGTGGCGCCATCCAGGGTGGGCGCGGGAAGTTTGGCGGCGAGGCCGGCCGGGAGCTCCAGGGCGAGGGAGGCGGGGCCGGACTTCATGGTGGCGAGCGGGCCGGTGCCGCCGCCGGAGAAGGCCAGGTCGGTGGCGGCCAGCGCCGGGCCGATGCTGCCGTCCTTGTGCTTGACCAGGGTGGCGTCGAGGTTCTTCCAGGCGCCGTCCTGGTAGCGGCGGACCGGGGTGATGTTCTGGGTCAGGGTGAGCGTGCCGTCCGGGTTGGCGGTCAGCTCGTCGGTCGCGGTGGTCGCCGCGTCCGCCTTCACCGCCTTGCCGGTCTTGCGGGCCTGCGCGGACGCCTGGTCGGACGTCAGCGGCTCGGCCTTGCCACTGACCGGCTTGGCCGGTGCGGCGGGTTCCGCTTGCGCGGTGGCGGTGAAGGCAGTGAGTGTCGCGGCCGCCAGGGTGACGGCCACCGCGCCGGCCAGCAGTCGTCCGGGCGGAGAGACCGGTATGGGTCTAGACATGGTGAACAATCCCTATTCGTCGAAAAAGGCCAGCTCAGCGGCCACTTGGCGATGGAACGGGGGTAGCTTGCCACGTCGGTCGAGCGCATGCGCAGCGTCTGGGGAAGCAGATCTGACGTCCCGTGGGATTGGCTCCGCTTTGCCGGATTTGACGCCCGCGAATCGAGTAAAGGTTCGGTCAAGGGGTCGGTGCGACCGTCGTCCGGAGCCGGCCGGGGCGTGGTGACGGCGCCCGTCCACCCCGTCGAGCGGGCGTCAGGCGGCCGGACGGCGAGGGTCGTTCACGGAGAAGGGCGTGCGAGCTGCGGAGCAATGCGGCGTTTATCCCGCGTACACACCCCCGTCGCACTCTGGATACATGCGGAGCGCCGACCGGCGCAGCGCACCGAACCAGAGGGGGGAACCCGCCGTGAAGAAGATCGTCACCGGCAAGAAGATCGTCGTCCGCAAGCCCGGCGCCGTGCGCCTGACCGCGCTCTGCACCAACTACGGCTACGGCAACTGCTGCTGCATCTGACGCCAGCGACCGTCCGGCGGGCCCGGGGGACTCACCGCCCCCGGCCCGCCGGACGGGGCCGGACCCGCCGAAGGACAGGGACAGCACCGATGGCCAACGACGCACCGCTCCGTTTCCACCGGCTGACCTACCTCGACCAGGAGGACGAGGTGGTGGTCGGCCGCACCGACATCGACTCCTACGGAGCCTTCCCGCCCGACGGCGCCGCCCTGCTGCGCCGCCTGGAGACCGGCACCGACCCGCGACGGGCCGCCGACTGGTACCGCGCCGAGTTCGGCGAGGAGGTCGACCTCGACGACTTCCTCGATACCCTGCGCGCACTCGACTTCCTGCGCGAGGACGAGGACGCGGAGACCACCGCCCGCCCGGTGCCGCTGCAGCGGCTCGGCCGGGCCCTCTTCTCCCGGCCCGCCTGGCTCGCCTACGCCGCGCTGCTCACCGCCGCCGCCCTCGCCTGCGCCGACCGGCCCGCGCTGCTGCCGACCCCCGGCAACCTGTTCTTCAGCCCGTACGCGCTGCTGGTCCAGCTGGTGGTGTTCGTCAGCCAGCCGCTGTTCATGCTGCTGCACGAGTACGGGCACGTGCTGGCCGGCCGCCGACTCGGCCTGCGCACCACCCTGCGGATCAGCCGCCGCCTGTACTTCGTCACCTTCGAGACCTCGCTCGACGGCCTGGTGGTGCTGCCCCGCCGCAGCCGCCTGCTCCCGGTGCTGGCCGGCATGCTGGTGGACGTCCTCGGCATGGCCGCGCTGACCCTGGCCGCCTGGGCGACCTGCGGCCCCGACGGCACGCCGAACCTCGCCGGACGGGTCTGCCTGGCACTGGCGTTCACCGCGATCCCGCGCCTGCTCGCCCAGTTCTACTTCTTCCTGCGCACCGACCTGTACCACCTCGCCGTCGTCGTGCTCGGCGGCAGCGACCCGCACGGCACCGCCCGCGCCCACGTCGCCAACCGCCTCAACCGGCTGCGCGGCCGCACCGACCTGCTCACCGACGAGACCCGCTGGCACCCCAGGGACGCCGCCGCCGTCCGCTGGTACGCCCCGGCCTACCTGCTCGGCTACGCCGCGATGACGGTGATGCTGGCGACCGTCGTCCTGCCGGTCGGCTGGCGTTTCACCACCTCCGCGCTCGCCACCGTCCGGGACGGCTCGGTGCCGTTCACCCGGCTCGCGGACGCGGCGTTCGCCCTGGCGATGGTCGGGGTGCAGCTGCTCGCGGTGGCGTACGGCGCCTGGCGGGCCTGGCGCCGACGGCGGACCGGCAGGGGCACCACGAGCGCGAGCGCGAGCACGAGTGCGAGTGCGAGTGCGAGCACGACCGTGACCGCGAGCACCAGCACCAGCACCAGCACGACCGAGTCACCCGAGACGCGAGAACCGCACGAGTCACACCAAGGGGGAGTCCATGTCCGGCCCGTCTGACCGCCCGCACCACTGGCTGATCGCGCCCGACGAGAGCGCCGCCCGCGCGCTGGTCGCCGAGGCGCTGGCCGGGCCGGGCGTGCCGCCGCTGCTCGCCGAGCTGGACGCGCACCGGCGCCTGCGCGGGCCGTTCACCGCCGCCGGCGCGCTGATGCGGCAGCTGGTGCCCGGGGTGCTGGCCGCCGACCCGGAGCCGGCCGTCCGGCACGACATCGAGATCCTGTCCGCCGCCCCCGAGCTGCGCACGGTCCTGCCGTGCCGCCGGGAGACCCTGACCTCGCTGACCGCCCCGCAGAAGCGCACCCGCTACTACCCGTACATCCGCACCACCCGGATCGCGCACGGCCTGATCGACTTCCTCACCGCCGTGCTGGACGCCCCCGCCACCCTGGTGGTGCGGCACGCCGAGCACGCCGACCGGACCGACGCCGACTGGCTCGCCCTGCTGCTGCGCCGGGCCGACCCGCGACGGCTGCGGATCGTGGTCTGCACCGCCGGCCGGGACGTCCCGCAGCCGCTGGCCGACGCCCTCGCCGCGCACACCACCCCGCGCGAGGCGGCCGCCACGCCCGCCGGGCCGCCGCCCGCCGACCCGGCCGCGCGCCGCGCGCTGGCCGCCGCCTGGGTCGCCGCCGACCGCAGCACCGACGACCCGACGGCCGCCGCCTGCTACGCCGCACTCGACCCCGCCGACCGGGCCCGGCTGCACGAGGACCGCGCCGACCGACTGGCCGCCGCCGTCGAGGCCGGCGAGGTCGCGCTGCTGCGCGGACCGCTCGCCCACCACCGCGCGCTGGGCACCGACCCGGCCGGCGCGGGCGCCGCCGCCCTCCAGGACGCCCTGCAGGAGTGCCTGCTGGAGGGCTTCTACGACGCCCTGGTCGAACTCGGCCCGCTCGCCCACGCCGTGCTCGACTGGGAGACCCGCCCCGAGGAGTGCTGGCTGGTCACCGCCCGGATGACCATCGCCTACAGCGTGATGGGCGGCCGCGCCGACGAGGCCCTCGCCCTCTACGACGACGCCTGCGCGAGCACCGCGCTGCCCGCCGTCCACATGTCCGCCGCCTACGGCCGCGCCATGGTGTACACCCGCTACCTGGAGCCCGAGCGGCGCGACCACCGCAAGGCCAAGGGCTGGGTCAACACCGCCGTCGCGCTCTCCCGCCTCGCCGACACCGACGCCCGGCGCGCCTACAACCGGACCTTCAACGAGAACGGCCTCGCCCTGATCGAGATGCACCTGGGCGACCCGGCCCGCGCCCTCGAACTGGTCGAGACCGGCATCGAACGGATGGACGGCGCCCTCGACACCGAGGACCAGGGCCAGCACCGCTCCGTCCTGGAGTACAACCGGGCCCAGCTGCTGTCCCGCCTGGTCGGACCGGAGGCCGGCGCCGCCGCGTACGACCGGGTGATCGCGCAGGACCCGCACCACAGCGAGTACTACTTCGAACGCGCCGTCCTGCTGCGCAAGCTGGGCCGCGACGAGGAGGCGCTGGCCGACTACGAGCACGCCATCCGGACCTCCCCGCCCTACCCCGAGGCGGTCTACAACCGGGCCGACCTGCTGCTCGAACTCGGCGACCTGGACGCCGCGCTGGCCGACTTCGACCGGGTGCTGGAACTCGACCCCGAGTTCCTGGACGCGTACGTCAACCGGGCCGGGCTGCGCTACTCGCTCGGCGACGCGGAGGGCGCCGCCGCCGACGTCGCCTCCGGCCTGGCCCGCGAAGCCGGACAGCCGCACCTGCTCGCCCTGCGCGGCCTGCTCGCCCAGGACGACGACCGCCCCGCCGACGCCCGGGCCGACCTGGAGGCCGCGCTCGCCGCCGACCCCGACCTGCCCGCCGCCTGGGCCGCGCTCGGCGTCCTCGCCTTCGAACGGGACGACGCCGCGGAGTCGGTGCGCTGCTTCGACCGCTCACTGCGGCTGGAGGACGACCCGGTCGTCCGCGCCAACCGGGCCCTGGCCCACGAGGAGCGCGGCGACTGGACGGCCGCCGCCGCGGACTACGCCGCCGCCGTCGACCTGCTGCTGCCCGGGGCGGCGGACGAGGAGACCTCGGCCGAACTGTCCAGGCTCCGCGAGCGCCGGGCCGAGTGCGCGGCGCACGGCGCGAGCTGACCCCGGAGGGCCGGCCGGCGGGAACCCCCGCCGGCCGGCCTCTTCGTTCCCGTCCCGGCCCCGTCCTGTTCCCGTCCCGTCCTGTTCCTGTCCCGCTCCCGTCCCGCACGCACCCGGCCGTACCGGAAGGCAGCCATGGCCACCGTCCTCGCCCTCTCGGGCAGCCCCTCACCCGCCTCGCGGACCGCCCGGCTGGCCGAACTGGCCGCCGCCGACCTGCGCGCCCGGGGCCACCTCGTGCACACCCTGGCCCTGCGCGACCTGCCCGCCGGACCCCTGCTGGCCGCCCACGCCGCCGACCCGGCGATCGCCGGCGCCCTGCGGCGACTCGCCGCCGCGGACGCGCTGGTGGTCGCCACCCCGATCTACCAGGCCGCCTACTCCGGCCTGCTGAAGGTCTTCCTCGACCTGCTGCCCCGGCACGCGCTCGACGGCACCCCGGTCCTGCCGCTGGCCACCGGCGGCTCGGCGGCGCACGTCCTGGCCCTGGACTACGCGCTGCGCCCGGTGCTCACCGCGCTCGGCGCCCAGGTCGCGCCCGGCCGGTACGTGCTGGACCACGAGCTGGGCGCCGCCCCGGACGGCGCGGTCGCCCTGACCGGGGAGAGCGCCGCCGCCCTGACCGCCTCGGTGGCCCGCTTCGCCGCCGCCCTGCCCGGCGGCGCGCGACTCGCGGCGGCCTGACCGGCGGCCCGGTCGGCGGTCCGGTCGGCGGTCCGGTCGGCGGGGGCGTGCCGGGGATAGCACTTCGGTGGCGGTGGGAGAGCGGGCTTCTGCGGTGTCGCATGTGACATTACACTCGCCTGCGGTCGGGCGGACCTGCACCCGCCCGGCCGTCCCCCACCCGACCGCGCGGCTCCCCCCAGCGGACCCGCCGCGTCACACCTCCGAGGAGAAGCACCGGATGGGCTCCCCACGCCGCCTGGTCCGCGCGTTCGCCGCGCTCGCCCTGGCCGCCCCCGCGCTGACCGCCGCCGGCCTCGCCGCCCCGACCCCCGCCGCCGCGCTCGACAACGGCCTCGCCGCCACCCCGCCGATGGGCTGGAACTCCTGGAACACCTTCGGGCCGGACATCAACCAGCAGGAGGTCGTCGAGACCGTCGACTTCATGTCCGCCAACGGCCTGGTCGCCGCCGGCTACGACACCGTCACCGTCGACGACGGCTGGTCGCTGTGGCACCGCAGCGACCAGAGCGCCGACATCGTGCGCGGCCCCGGCGGCGCGATGCAGCTCTACGACGATGCCGGGAACCCCGTCAGCGGGACCGACGGCACCGGCAACGACCCCACCAGCGGCCACCTGATCCCGCGGCCCGACACCTTCCCGTCCCGCGAGTGGAACGGGAGGACCGTCAACGGCATCGAGTACCTCGCGCACTACGCCCACAGCAAGGGCATGAAGTTCGGCCTCTACGCCACCGACACCTACCTCACCTGCCAGATGCACCCCGGCAGCCTCGGCCACGAGAGCACCGACGCCGCCGACTTCGTCTCCTGGGGCGTCGACTTCGTCAAGTACGACGACTGCCCCTACGGCCCCGCCGTCACCGGCCCCGACGGCCACGACTACGGCACCCAGGGCGTCGGCAAGGAGCTCACCCGCTCCGTCTACGCCCGGGTCCGGACCTTCCAGCGCGCCCTGGACGCCGCGTCCGCCGCCCAGGGCCGGGGCAAGGTCACGCTGTCGGTCTCCGCGCAGCCCGTGCACACCGGAGTGCCCCACCTGCTCGACCCGGACGACCCCGCCCGCACCGACCCGGCCGTGCTGGCCGCCGGCACGCCGAAGTACCAGGCCCCCGGCTACGCGCCCACCGGCGTGTGGTGCGGCCGGGTCGCCCACCTGTGCCGGATCGGCGGCGACCGCAGCAGCGACCTCGACGGGGTCCTGTACCAGGGGCAGTTGAAGACCGCGCTCGACTACCGCGGCAACGTCCGGCCCGGCGGCTGGCACGACCTCGACATGAGCTTCGCCGGCTGGCAGGACCCGTACGGCCTGTGGGGGACCACCGACACCTGCGAGTGCCACCGGCCCTTCACCGACGACGAGAACCGCACCGAGCTCGGCATCCTCGCGATGACCGCCGCCCCGCTGATCTCCGGCGCCGACCTGCGCACCAGCCGGCAGGCGCAGCGCAGTGGGCAGGGCGTCAGCTGGTCCACCGGCATCACCGACAGCGCGCTCGCCGCGCTCAGGAACCCCGGCATGATCGCCATCGACCAGGACCCGGCCGGCACCCCCGCCACCCTGGTCGGCACCCCGCCCGCCTCCGCCACCGCCCCGCTGGTGCTCCGGCGCGCCCTCGCCGACGGCTCCACCGCCGTCCTGCTGGTCAACCAGGACCCGGTCGACTCCCGCACCGTCGGCGCGACGTCCGCCGCGCTCGGGCTCACCGGCGCGCGGACCGCCACCGAGGTGTGGAGCGGCGAGCGCGCCGCGCTCGGCGACCGGCTCTCCGCCACCCTCGCCCCGCACGCCTCCCGGCTCTACCGGATCACCGCCGGAACCCCGGCCGACGGACCGCTCGGCTTCGTCGACGACGGCCGCACCCACCCACTGGCCGGTGCGGGCACCGGCGGCGTCCTGCGGGCCGGGGACGGCTGCACCGCACCGATCACCAGCCGGGCCGTGCTCGGCGGCGTCCTCCCCGGCGAACCGTCCGAGCAGTGGCGCTTCACCGGCAACCCCGACGGCACCGTCCGGATCGTCTCCGCCTGCACCGGCACCGCCCTGGAAGGCAGCGTGCTCGCCGCCGGCAACAACCCCGGCGACCCCGCCTACCTGCTGCCCCACAGCCCCGGCAACCCCTGGCAGGAGTGGCGCCTCACCCAGGATCCCACCACCCGCCTGCTGACCGTCACCAACGCCGCCACCGGCCTGCGCCTGACCGCCGCCGCCGACGCGCCCGGCGCCGAGGTGCGCACCGACCCGGCCTCGCCGGGGGCGATCCAGGCCTGGAACGTGGGCTGAGTCCGTCCGGGGGACACCGGGCCCCGCCTGGGCAACGCCGTCGCCGCGCGCCCGGGCGGGGCCCGGCGTTCGGGTGGTCCGCCCGGCTCCGGTTCTGCGGTGACGGTAAAGGCAGACGAGCCCGGTGCCCGCCGTCATGTCGCCCGGGCGGGAAAAGCCGTTGCGGCGCGGCGGCGAGCGGGCCGTTTCCCGAATACGGGGGCGAATTTGTGCATTATGCCTGTTTTGGTGCCCCATTTCGTTCGGGTAGTGGCCGAACTGGGAAGTTCACAGTACTGGCATGGCATTTGACGGCTTGTCATCCGGTAAGGGTTAGTCGCTTTTCGGCCGATCGTGGATTCGGCGACCGGCGTGCCGCTCGACACGAACCGCCAAATGGAACTAGCCGACCGGAGCGCACACTGACATAGTCCTCTGTGGCAAATCTTGACCAGTGCTTTCGCTGTCCATGATGCGACAGCAAGTGGAGGGGGGTCCCTTTAGCATGCCCATTTCCCATCGAATAGGAACGGTGAAGGAGCGGTCGACGGCCGCCTCGGTCCCGTTGCGGCTCAGAGCGTTGGGGGTGCTGTGCGCCACTGCGGTGATCACCTCGCTGGCGGTGGTGCCGGCGTTCGCGGCGCCGGTCGGGTCGTCGAAGCCCAAGGCGCCGGGTGCGGTGGCGGTGAAGGGGGTGAAGTCCCTCGGGGTGAAGAGGATCGAGGTGTCGGGGGACGCGCAGCGTTCCTTCGTGCCGAAGGCGACGGCGTGGCCGAAGGCGGCCTCGGGCCGGGCGGCGTCGGCCACGGCGGGTGCGAAGTCCCAGGCGGCGGGGACGCCGGTGTGGGTGCAGGGGGCCTCCTCCGCTGCCGCTCCGGCGGTGGACGTGAAGGTGCTGGACCAGGCGAGGAGCGCCCAACTTGGGCTCTCCGGTGTGGTGTTCACGGTGGACGGCGGTGACGCGCGCGGGAAGGCGCGGGTGGGTGTCGACTACTCGTCGTTCGCGGAGGCGCTGGGCGGCAACTACGCTTCCCGGCTGCGGTTGGTGTCGTTGCCGGCGTGTGCGCTGACCACGCCGGAGGTGGCGTCCTGCCGGGTGCAGACTCCGCTGGCCACGGACCGTGACGCGGGGGGCAAGTCCGTCTCGGCCGAGGTCGACCTGGGTGTCGCCGGTGCGGTGAAGGCGAGCGCCGAGGGCGCGTCGGAGTCGAAGGTCGTCTCGGCGGTGTGGTCGGGCGACGCCTCGGTCACCCAGGCGGCCTCGGCCTCCGCGCCGATGGTGCTGGCCGTCGCGGCGGCATCCGGCGACGCCGGTACCGGCGCCGGTTCGTATGCCGCCAGCGCGCTGAGCCCCAGCGGAAGTTGGAACGGAGGGGGCTCCGCGGGAGCGTTCACCTACTCCTACCCGCTGACCGTCCCGAGCGCCTCGACGGCCCTGCTGCCCAAGGTGGCGCTGGACTACAGCTCGGCGGTGGTGGACGGGAAGACGGCGAGCACGCAGGCGCAGGCGTCCTGGGTCGGTGACGGCTGGTCGACGCCAGACTCCTACATCGAGCAGACCTTCACCTCCTGCTCGGAGGAGCCGGAGGGCTCGGCCTCGCCGAAGGCCACCGGGGACCAGTGCTATGCAGGCCAGGTCCTGACGCTGTCGCTGAACGGTTCGTCGACGTCCCTGGTCTGGGACTCCGGGAAGGGGACCTTCACCCCGGCGGACGACGACGGTTCGAAGGTCGCGCACGTCACCGGTTCGAACAACGGGACGGGGACGTACAACACCGACTACTGGACGGTCACCGACCGGGCCGGCACGGTGTACTCCTTCGGGCGCAACCAGCTGCCGGGCTGGAGTGCGGGCAAGGCCGTCACCAACTCGGTGGACTCCATGCCGGTGTACTCCTCCCACTCCGGCAACCCGTGCTACAACGCCTCGGGCTTCGACGCGTCGGTGTGCACGATGGCGTACAAGTGGCACCTGGACTACGTGACCGACGTCCGCGGCAACGCGATGTCCTACTACTACACGCAGGACACGAACTACTACGGGCAGAACAACGGGGCGTCGAACACGAAGTACGTGCGTGACTCGTACCTGGCCAGGATCGACTACGGCTTCAAGGACGGCGGCGCCTACGGCACCGTCCCGGACCAGGTGGTCTTCACCACCGGTTCGCGCTGCGTGGCCGCCACCTGCGACCCCATCTCGGCGGCCAACAACGCGGCCCAGTACCCGGACGTGCCGTTCGACCTGATCTGCAACCAGGGCGCCACCTGCACCCCGAAGTCGCCGTCGATGTTCTCCACCGTGCGGCTCAAGCAGATCGCCACCAGGCAATGGGACACGGCGAGTTCGCAGTACAAGCCGGTCGACACCTACGACCTGGCGCAGACCGAGCCGCCCACCGGTGACGGCACCTCGCCGACCCTGTGGCTGTCGACCATCACCCGCACCGGCAACGACACCTCGGCCGGCGGGTCGGGCAGCCTGGCCCTGCCGCCGGTGAAGTTCGCGGGCACCACGATGCAGAACCGCGTCGACACCGCCAACTACCCCGGCATGTTCCGCTACCGCCTGACCTCGATCACCACCGAGATGGGCGCGGTCACCGGCATCAGCTACGGCCTGCCCAACCCCTGCACCCCGGCCTACGTCGCCTCCGCCAACGCCTCGGCCAACACCAACTCGTGCTACCCGGTGCGCTGGACGCCGAAGTTCTACACGGCGCCGATCACCGACTGGTTCCAGAAGTACGCCGTCACCCAGGTCCTGGAGGCCGACGCCACCGGCGGCGCCCTGCAGAAGAACACGAGCTACGAGTACGGCGGCGGCGCCGCCTGGCACTACGACGACAACGAGGTCGTCAAGGCCAAGGACCGCACCTGGGGCCAGTTCCGCGGCTACGCCACGGTGACCGTCCGCACCGGTGACGGGACCAACAATCCGAAGACCAAGAACACCACCGCCTACTACCGGGGCATGGACGGCGACTACCTGACCGCCACCACCACCCGCAGCGCCAGCGTCACCGACTCGCAGGGCGGCGTCCACACCGACTCCGACCAGCTCGCCGGCAGCCCGCTGGAGACCACCGCGTACAAGGGCGACGGCGGCAACGTCGAGAACTCCACCATCACCTCCTACTGGGTCTCCCCGGCCACCGCGACCCGCTCGCGCACCGGCCTGCCCGCGCTGACCGCCAACACGGTCCAGGCGGTGGAGGCGTTCACCCGGCAGGCCGTGGGCTCCGGGTGGCGTTACGTGCAGGTCGACAGCAGCTACAACGCGACCGTGGGTGATGTGAACTTCGGCCTGCTCAAGGCCACGTACACGCACACCGTGCCGGTGGACGCGGCCTACGACACCTGCGCCACCACCACCTACGCGCCCGCCAACACGGCCAAGAACCTGGTGGGTCTGGTGGCCTCGCAGGAGACGGACTCGGTGGCGTGCTCGGGCTACACGGCGGGCTCGAAGCCGTCGGTGCCGGGTTCGGTCAACACGTTGGGCGCGCCGTCCTCGGTGAACCGCCCGGCGCAGGTCGTCTCCGCGACCCGCACCTTCTACGACGACGCCACCTACAGCACCGCCTTCCCGCAGACCACCGCTCCGAGCACCGGCAACGTCACGATGTCGCAGCAGGCGAAGGACTACACGGGCGGGGCGTTCAGCTGGCAGACCGTCAAGCGGCAGACCTACGACACCTACGGGCGTCCGCTGGTCAGCTACGACGCCAACGGCAACACCACCACTGGCGGCTACACCGTGAACGCGGTGGGTCTGACCACCGGCCGGTCCGTCACCAACGCCAAGAACCAGACGTTGACCACCACGGTGTCGCCCGCACGGGCCCTGACCCTGACGGCGGTGAACGCCAACGGGGCGAAGGTCACCGAACGGTACGACGCGTTGGGCCGGCCGACGGCCCTGTGGAAGAACTCGCGGACGACGGGTTCCCCGGCCGACCAGGTCTACACCTACACCGTGTCGCAGACCGGTGTGTCGGGCACGACCACGCAGATGCTGAACGACTCGCTCGGCTACGTCACCTCGTACACCGTCTACGACTCGCTGGGCCGGGTGCGGCAGAGCCAGGCGCCGACCCCCAAGGGCGGCCGTCTGATCGAGGAGTCGTTCTACGACTCACGGGGCTGGGTGTGGAAGAGCAACAGCACGTACTGGGATCCGGACAACGCGCCCGCGCTGTCGGTGGCCTCGGTGCAGGACTCGAAGATCCCGAACCAGACCCTGGCCACGTTCGACGGCCTGGGCCGGACGGTGGTCGCCACCTCGTACCAGTACTCCCAGCCGAAGGAGGTCACCACCACGGTCTACGGCGGTGACCGCACCACCGTGATCCCGCCGGTCGGCGGCACGGTGAAGACCACGGTGACCGATCCGCTGGGCCGCACCGTCGAGCTGGACGACTACACCGCCCGACCGACCGTGACCGTCCCGGCGAACACCTTCACCGGCGACTTCACCGTCAGCGGCGGCACCACCCAGGCCATCACCTACGGCTACGACGGGCACGGCAAGCAGAACACCGTCACCGCCGCCGGCTCCACCTGGACCACCACCTACAACCTGCTCGGCCAGGCCGTCACCAAGAACGACCCCGACGCCGGCGCCGTCGCCGTCCAGTACGACGCGGTCGGCAACGTGGTCCAGGTGACCGACTCGCGCGGCAAGAGCACCAGCACCACCTACGACGCGCTGAACCGCAGGACCGCCACCTACGCGGCCACGCTCGCTGCCAAGAGCGCCGCCAACCAGCTCGGTTCCTGGGTGTACGACAACGACAACAACGTCGCCGGCGTCACCTACCCGATCGGCCAGGCCACGACGATCACCTCGTACGACGGCGGCCAGCCGTACGTGACCCAGGCGACCGGCTTCGACGTGATGGGCAAGTCGCTCGGCGAGACGATCACCATCCCGTCCGCCACCGAGGGCACCGACCTCGGCAAGTCGTACACCTTCTCGCACACCTACTCGGCCATCAAGGGCCTGCCGCTCAGCGACACCTGGCCCGCGGGTGCCGGCCTGCCGCTGGAGAAGGTCAACCGCACCTACGCCACCGCCTTCGACCTGCCCAACGGCGCGGGCGTCAGCGGCGGCCTCGGCTACGCCCAGGACACCAGCTACGACGCCTACGGCCGGGTCGAACAGGCCACCCTCGGCGACACCGGCGGCCTGGGGTACATCACCAACACCTACGACCCCCACACCGGCAAGCTGACCGACCAACTGGTCTCCCGCTCCACCACCAGTGGCGCGAGCGACGTCGACAAGCAGCACTACGACTACGACCTCGCCGGCAACACCACCCGCCAGGTCTCCACCCGTCTCGGCACCACCAGCGAGACCCAGTGCTTCACCTACGACCAGCTCGACCGCCTCACCCAGGCCTGGACCGCCACCGACTCCTGCGCCGCCAAGCCCACGACGCTCAGCCACTCCCAGGTCGGCGACGCGATCACCGGCGGCGCCTACTGGACCGACTGGCAGTTCGACGCGCTGGGCAACCGCACCAGCCAGACCGAGCACGCCACCGGCGTGCCGAACACCGACACCACCACCACCTACACCTACAACGGCAACGGTGCGGGCCAGGCCCACACCCTGACCTCCAGCAGCAACGGCTCCTCCTTCAGTTACGACACCGCGGGCAACACCGTCCAGCGCACCACCCCCGCCACCGGCGCGCAGACCCTCACCTGGGACGACGCCGGACGCCTGAAGAAGGTCGCCGGTTCGACGGGGGAGACGAAGTACGTCTACAACGCCGACGGCCAGGTCCTGCTGCAGAAGAACCCCGGTTCCACCACGCTCTACCTGATGGGGCAGCAGATCACCCTGACCGGAAGCACGGTCACCGGCACCCGCTACATTCCGCTCCCGGGCGGCGGCACCGTCGTGCGCACCGGCCTCGGCACCACCTACAAGTTCGAGATCGCCGACCCGCACGGCACCTCCGGCCTCGCACTCGACAACACCTGCCAGAACCCGGTCTGGCGCCAGTTCACCCCCTACGGCGCCCCGCGCGGCACGGCGGTGACCTGGTTCGACAACCGCGGCTTCCTCAACGCGCAGACCGACACCGCCACCGGCCTCACCACGCTCGGTGTCCGCCAGTACGACCCCGTCAGCGGGCGGTTCATCAGCGTCGACCCGCTGTTCGACCCGGCGGACGCCCAGCAACTCGGCGGCTACAACTACGCCGGCAGCAACCCCGTCGGCGGCAGCGACCCGGACGGCCGGTCGCGGCAGCTCGACCACAACGACTCCAGTGGCAGCGTGGGCCCGGGTGCGGGGGCGGGCGCGGAACCGTCGGTCAGCTCGCCTGGCCTGCCTCCGGGCAACTGGGTCGGCTCGCTGCCCGACGCGATCCAGCTGGCGAAGATGCGCATCGCGGCGCTCTACGCCCACGCGATGGACCTGCAGAAGGTGTACGAGGAGCACGAGTACTACGAGTACGGCAGTGACGCCCTGCTGGTCCGCCAGGGGAAGAAGCCGCACCCGCCGAAGGTCAACATCTACATCAGCTTCTTCGGGCTCTTCCGCAAGGACATCCAGAAGAACGTCGACGAGGGGACCCGGCGCAGCTGCACGGACCCGGTGTCGGCCTACCACTGCACGCACGAGCTGGCGTTCTCCAAGGAGTGGGCCGAGTCGGAGCAGGGGAAGAAGTTCCCCGGCCGGGACGAGGACGCGGAGACCAACGCGTACCGGCACACCCTCTGGCAGGCCGAACTCACCATGGACATCGGCTGGGACGATCCGGAGGAGGGCGCCCGCTGGGCCAACCTGTTCGGTACCGCGCACGAGGCCTTCGGACCGACGCAGGAGGAGAACCCGAGCGCCTTCGCCGACCACCTCTCCGACCTGGTGAACAACGAGAAGGGCCGGGCGATCGGCATCGAGGCCATCAAGTACGGAAAGGAGCACGGCGGAAAGGACGCCGCCCGGGCGTTCATCATCAACAGCGCGAACGACTACCTGAACAGCAAGCTCTACGCCAACAAGGACGAGCTGGCGGAGTACATAAAAAGCATGAAGTAGGATCACCGGCGCGCTCGACGCGCGGCGGCTAGCGGGGACGGGGGGAGCCGCGGACGTGGCTCCCCCCGCCCCCGCAGCCATTGATTCATGGGGACGGGAAATGAAACGCGGAATTTTCGGCATCAAGCCGTTCGGCGTGCTGCCGGTGCTGCTGGCGGTCGTGGCCGGAGCGGTGGCCGGGTGCGTCAGGGTCGAGGCCGTCCGGCCGGAGTACCCCGACGCGAAGGGCACCTGGGTGGCGGGGGAGGAGAGTTTCGAACTCCTCCCCGAGGGGCGGTTGGGGAAGGCGCGGCTGCTCGACCGGACGTGCAACGGCGAGGGAGGGGACCCGACGGCGATCCGGGACGTCACCCCCGGCGGGACGTGGCGCTACGAGGACCTGTCGGACGTCGGCCCCGGCGTCAGCGTCGTACTGCCGGGCTTCTACCGGTCGGGTCGTGACTGCGAGGTGGCGTTCGTCATCAAGAAGGCGGGCGACGCGCCGGAAGCACTCGTCCCGATCGTCGGCCCGGCGCCGCACAGCAGGTTCCAGCGCTCGGAGTAGACCTGGCGGCAGGTCAACTCGCGCCGCTCCCACGTCACTTGGCGGACGCCCGTGCAGGGGGCGGGAGTTTACCTCGGTCCGTGACGATGGCCCGTCATGAGCAACCTCAGTCGCCGCATCTTCCTCCTAGGCGGGCTCACCACCGCGGGCGCCGCCGCGCTCCAACTCGGCGCGGCAGCGCAGACGTCGGCCGCCGCCGCCACCCCCTTCCCGTTCACGCTCGGCGTCGCCTCCGGCGAGCCGGACGACAGCAGCGTGGTGCTGTGGACCCGGCTGGCCCCCAGCCCGACCAACGCCGACGGCCAGGGCGGCATGCCGAACGCCGACGTCGCCGTCGACTGGCAGGTGTCGACCAGCGAGAACTTCACCACCCTGGTCGGCTCCGGCACGGTCACCGCCCGCTACGCCCAGGCCCACTCGGTGCACGTGCTGGCCGGCGGACTCGCCCCCGACGCCGAGTACTACTACCGGTTCCGGGCCCAGGGGTTCATCTCCCCGGTCGGCCGCACCCGCACCGCGCCCGCCCCGACCACGCTCGGGCGCGACTTCACGATGGCCTTCGCCTCCTGCGCCCACTACGAGAGCGGCTACTACACCGCCTACCGGCGGATGGCCGACGACCGCCCCGACCTGATCCTGCACCTGGGCGACTACATCTACGAGGGCGGCACCGGCACCAGCGGCGTGCGCCAGCACCTCGGCGGCGAGATCGTCTCGCTGGCCGACTACCGCCGCCGCTACGCGCTCTACCGCACCGACCCGGACCTGCAGGCCGCGCACGCGGTCGCGCCCTGGCTGGTCGTCCCGGACGACCACGAGGTGGAGAACAACTACGCGAACATGGTCCGCGCCGACAGCAGCCCCGTGCTGACCGCCGCCCAGTGGACGGCCCGCCGCACCGCCGCGTACCAGGCGTACTTCGAGAACATGCCGCTGCGCGCCGCCGCCACCCCCGCCGGCAACAGCATCCAGCTCTACCGCCGGGTCCGCTGGGGCACCCTCGCCACCTTCCACATGCTCGACACCCGCCAGTTCCGCGACGACCAGGCCTGCGGCGACGGCACCAAGGTCTGCGCCGACGCCGACCTGGCCACCCGCTCGATCACCGGCGCCGCCCAGGAGTCCTGGCTGCTCGACGGGCTCGGCCAGCGCCTGGGCACCTGGGACCTGATCGGCCAGCAGGTGTTCTTCGCCCGCAACGTCAACGCGGCCGGTGCGACGAACATGGACGCCTGGGACGGCTACCGGGCCAGCCGGGCCCGGATCCAGCAGGGCATCGTCGACCGGGCCGTGCGCAATCCGGTCGTCCTCACCGGCGACGTGCACGCCTCCTGGGGCAACGACCTGAAGGCCGACTACGCCGACCCGGCCTCGGCCACCATCGGCACCGAACTGGTCTGCACCTCCATCACCAGCGGCGGCAACGGCAGCGCCACCACCACCGTCCCCAACGGCGCGCTCAACCCGCACCTGCGGTTCTACTCCGACCGGCGCGGCTACGTCCGCACCCGGATCACGCCGTCGCGGATCACCGCCGACTTCCGCTCGGTGGCGACCGTCACCGAGCACGGCGCGGCGGCCACCACCGCCCGCACCTTCCTCATCCACGACGGACAGCCGGGGTTGGCCGATGCGTAGACTCACCGCCGTGCTCGGCGCCGCCGCCACCGGCCTCGCCGCGCTGCTCGCCCTGGCCGCCCCCGCCGCCGCGGCCGGACCCACCACCTGGACGGCCGCGAACAGCACCGCCACCGGCGACCAGGACGCCCCGGCGATCGCCGCCAACCGCCTGGGCGACACCGCCGTGGTCTGGGAGGACGACCGCGACACCACCGACCCCGCCGACGACGCGCACACCGACGTCTGGATCCGGACCTTCCACGACGGCACCCCGGTCCACGAGACCAAGCTCTCGGCGGGCGGCACGGCCGGCACGGCCTGGCGGCACCTGCAACCCGACGTCGGCCTCGACGACCGGGGCAACGCCGTCGTGGTGTGGGCCGAGGACCCGGACGGCAACGGCTACTACAACATCGCCTACCGGGTGCTCTCCCCGACCGGCACCGTCCTCGGCTCCGGCCGGGCCAACGCGAACACCGACGGCCAGCAGCTCCACCCGCGCGTCGCCGTCGACCCCGACGGCGCGCCCGGCAGCACCACCGCCGTCGCGTTCACCGTGGTCTGGGAGGACGTCCAGGGCACCGCCGCCGCCACCGTGAGGGCCGCCGGGTTCACCGGCACCGCCACCAAGGCGTACGAGGTGACGGTCAACGCGGCCGGCGGCGCCCACCACAACCCCGACGTCGCCACCTCCGCCTCCGGCGACGCCGTCGTGGTCTGGGACGAGGACACCGACGGCAACGGCTACGACCAGATCGGCCTGGTCCGGCTCGCCAAGGCCGACGGCGCCGTCACCCTCAGCCGCCGCAGCGCCAACGCCTCCGGCGGGGGGCAGCAGCAACACGCCGCCGTGGCCGCCGACTTCAACGGCGACTTCGCCGTCGCCTGGGAGTCCGACCACACCGGCACCCGCGGCGTCTGGGCCCGCTCCTTCACCGCCGCCGGCACCCCCGGCTCCGCCGAGGTCGAGATTTCCACCGGCACCGGCGCGGGCGGCCCCACCCTCGGCGTCGACGACCAGCGCCACGCCGTCGTCGGCTGGAGCACCACCGGCGCCGACCCGGCCGTCCGGGCCCGCGGCCTCAACCCCGACGGCACCTTCACCGGCCGGCTGCCCGCCCAGTCCGTCAGCCAGACCACCACCGGACGGCAGGAGCAACTCGCGGTCGCCGCCTCACCGTTCGGCACGCTCGCACTGGCGTACACCGACGACAACGACGGCAACGGCTTCGACCAGGTGCTGCTCGGGCTGGGCGCGAGCAACTCCGACTGGTAGGCACCCACCGGATGCTCCCCCCGCCGCCCCGGCCGGGCTCAGGCCCCGCCGGGGCGGCGGACCTTCAGGTCGCGGCAACGCCAGGACAGACGACGGGAGTTGGCGCGCGGACGGCGGTGGTAGTGGCGGCCGGCCGACACCGACAGGTTCACGATGATCCAGGCCCGCCACTCCGGGCCGACCCCCCGCCCGTCCGCGTACACCTCGCGGCCGTCCAGCTCCCAGCGCACCGACTCCGCGCCGAACGCGCACGCCACCGTGAACCACCGGCCCGGCGTCACCAGCCCGTCCAGGTAGGCCGGATCGCCCGGGCGGACGTGGTTGCTCAGCTCCAGCAGCCGCGGATGGTCGTCGTGGTACTCCAGCACGTCCACCTCGCCGTGCCCCGGCTGTGGCCGCCCCGGTGCGACGTCCCGCCCCCAGGTCCAGATCGCCGGCCAGACCCCCTGGTCCGCCAGCACCTGGCAGCTCGCCTCCAGCCGGTCGCCCGGCCGCAGCTCGAACCCGCCCGCGGTGCCCTCCGTCGTCACCAGCGGCGTCCGCCAACTGCGCGAACTCTCCCGCAGCGCGGTGAACCTGTCCCCGTCCGGCCCGTAACCGGGCACCAGGTGGTCCAACTTGTCGTCCCCCGGGTTCCGCCCGTTCGACGGGTACGCGGACGAGACGCCGGCCGCCCACTGCGAACGGTCCGCGAACGGCGCGTCGAACACGACGGGGGCGGGGGCGGAGGCGGAGGGCTGCGGAGGAGGGGGAGTGGTCACGGTCGCACGCTCCTGGGCACGGTGACGGTCGGGGCAACCCGGGGCATTCCCGGCGAAACCCGTCCGCCACCCTCCGGCCGCCCGGCGCGCGGAGGCGCGACGCGGGCGTGCGACCGGCGGGTGAGCGTGCGGACGGATCCGGCGCGGCCGGATTCAGCGCGGGCGGATTCGGCACGACCGGCTTCAGCGCGGGCGGCGGGCGGCGGGCGGGTGGTCGGCGTCGACCAGGGCGGCCGCGGCGGACGGGTCGTCGCCCGCGCGGTGGAGCAGGGCCCGGACGAAGTAGCCGCCGTCCTGGCCGGGGCGGGGGCCGACGTCCAGGGTGAGTTCGGTGGAGAAGCGCGTCCGGGAGAGCGAGGCGTCCAGGTCCGGTCGACGGGCGGACACGGCCTCCAGCAGGGCCCAGGCCAGCGCGTCGAGCCGCGCGGCCCGCTCCGGGTCGCAGGCGGCCAGGGCCTCGGCGACCCGCCCGTCCCCGGGGTCGGCCGCCGCCAACCCGGCGAGCGCGGGCAGCAGTTCGGGCCGGCCCAGGACGGCGGCGGCGGACAGCGTCAGCGGGTGCGGGCCGTCCTCCTCCGCCGCCTCCGCCCGCAGCAGGTCGAGCAGGCGGGGCGCCACGGCGGCGTCCCGGCGCCGGGCCAGGCCGCGGACCGCCTCCGCCGCGACGTCCGGGTCCTCGTCGTCCAGCCGCTCGCGCAGCGCGTCCCGCACCGCCGGGTCGGGCGACTCCTCCAGCGTGCCGAGCGAGAACACCGCCGCGTCGCGCACGTCCGGGTCCTCGTCCCGGGACAGCGCCAGCAGGGCGCGCACCCGCCGCGGGCCCGCCGCCTCCCCGCCCAGGAGCGGCAGCCCCCGGGCGACCGCCTCCCGCACCTCCCACTCCGGGTGCCCGGCCAGCTCCAGCAGCACCGGCAGCGCCCGCCCGTCCTGCGTCGACTCCAACGCCCACACCAGCGCGGGCAGCACCGAGGCGTCCCGTTCGTCCGCCGCCAGGGCCAGCACGGCGTCCGCGACCCACTCCCGCACCTCGTCCACGCCGACCTGGGCGCGCCGCCCCAACCGCAGGTGGCCCGCCGCCCGTTCGGCCGGATCGGCGGAGCCCGCCAGCGCCCCGGCGGCCCGCAGCGCGTCGTCGACCGGGGCGGTCCGGGCCGCCGCCACGTCCCACTCGTCCGTCGTGCCCCGGCCGGTCCCCGCGTCGCTGTCGATCATGCGCCGAGTCTGGCCGACCGGGGGCGGCCCGGGCCACCGGGTTGTCCGGGACGGACGGTCGGGGGGAACGGATGGGGCGGCCGGGGTAGCCGGCCGGGGTGGGCGGACGGACGGGGCGCGGATGGACGATGCTGGTGCGCATGCGCGCCGCCCGTCTGATCCGCATGGCCCTGCTGCTCCAGTCCGGCACCGGCCTCACCGCCACCGAGCTGGCCCGGGAACTGGAGGTCTCCGAACGGACCGTCATCCGCGACGTCCAGGCGCTGCAGGAGGCCGGGATCCCGGTCCGGTCGGAACGCGGCCGGGCCGGCGGCTACCGGCTCGCCCCCGGCCACCGCACCCGCCTCACCACGCTGCACCCCACCGAGGCCGAGACCCTCTTCCTCTCCGGCCTGCCCACCGCGCTGCGCGACCTGGGACTCTCCGACGCCGCCGACACCGCCCGGCTGAAGCTCTCCGCCACCCTGCTGCCCTCGCTGCGGGCCGCCGCCGAGTCCTCGACCCGGCGCTTCCACCTGGACGCCCCCGCCTGGTTCCGCGAACCGTCCACCCCCGAGCTGCTGCCCGAACTGGCCCGCGCCCTCTGGGCGGACCGGGCGGTCGAACTCGGCTACGCCCGGCCCGGCCGCGAGCCCGGTGCCGTCCGGCGGGTGGAACCGTACGGGCTGGTCCTGAAGGCGGGCGTCTGGTACCTGGTGGGCCGCCTCCCGGACGCCGCCGCCACCGGGGCCGCCGCCTTCCGCACCTACCGCGCCGACCGGATCGCCGTGCTGCGCACCCCGCCGGGCGAGCCGTTCACCCGGGACGCCGCCTTCGAACTGGCGACGTACTGGCAGGAGCACAGCGCCCGGTTCGCCCGCTCGCTGCTGCGCACCGCCGTCACGGTGCGGCTCACCCCCGAGGGCGCGCGCCGCCTGCCGGAGGTCACCGACCGGACGGCCGCCGAGACGGCGCTGGCCGCCGCCCCGCCCCCCGGTCCCGACGGCCGGGTCACCCTCGAACTGGCCGTGGAGACCGAGGAGATCGCGTTCGCCGAAATCGCCCGACTCGGCGCCGACGCCGAGGTGCTGGCCCCGCCCGCGCTCCGCGCCCGCTTCGCCCGGCACGCCCGGGACCTCGCCGCGCTCTACCCGGAGGAGCCGGGTGGGGGCGCGGACGAGGACCCGGACGGGGTTCAGCGGTAGTCCGCCGCCGAGACCTCGGCGCCCCCCTGTCCGCCCCGCTGCTCCAGTGCGTCGAAGTACGCCCACGCGTCCGGCCGGCTGCCGTCCGCGTCCGTGACGCCGTAGACCCGGGCGAGTTCGGCGCTGGAGGTCGACTTCCCGTTCCACCGCTCGGCCCGCCGCGGGTCGGCGGCCAGCGCGGCGACCCCGCGCGCCAGGTAGCGCGGCGACTCGGCGATCGCGAAGGCCGGCTCGACGGCGATGACGTCCCGCCAGGTCTCCTCGGTCGCGCCGAAGTGGGTGAGCATCTGCTCGGAGCGCAGGAACCCCGGCGTCACGCACACCGCCGCGCCGCCGTACTCGGCCAGCTCCGTTCCCAGCCCGAAGGCCATCCGGATCGGTGCGTTCTTCGCCAGGTCGTAGTAGAGGTTCTCCCGGTAGCGGCGGTTGTACGCCGCCGTGCCGTCGGTGACCTCCACCAGCAGCGGCGCGTCCGAGCGCACCAGCAGCGGCAGTCCGAGCGCCGCCGTGACGACGTGCGAGCGGACGCCCAGCTCCAGCACCCGCAGCCCGTCGGCGAGCGGCGTCTCCCAGCTCTTCTTCCCGAAGATCGACCCGGCGGTCAGGTGCTCCCCGCCCCACAGGTCGTTGACCAGGACGTCGAGCCGGCCGTGCGCCTCCTCGATCCGTCCGAACAGGGCCCGCACCTGCGCCTCGTCCAGGTGGTCGGTGGGCACCGCGACGCCCGTCCCGCCGGCCGCCGTCACCAGCTCCCCGGTCTCCTCGATCGTCTCGCCCGCCCGGCCCACCTCGCTCACCCGCTCGCGGGTGGTCCGCCCGGTCACGTAGACCGTCGCTCCCGCCCGGCCCAGCTCCACCGCCAGCGCCCGGCCCGCGCCCCGGGTCGCCCCCGCGACCAGGGCGATCCGGCCCGCCAGCGGGAGGGTGGTGGGGCGGTCGTCACGGGTTCCGGCATCGTTCGTGTTCTCCATGCCTTCAAGGATCGACGCCAAAGGTGACAGAACACGTCACCATTCATTTCTTCACCATCCGGCCACGTCACCGGTACCCGCGAGCCGGACCCCCGGCCGTCCCCCGTTCCTCCAGCTGCTCCCCGTCCCCCGTGGCCCGGCCGGGGGCCCCCGGGCGGACCGTTAGACTGGCAGCGGTCAGGGCGGCCCCCGGGCGCCCGGGACGTACAGGAGGTGAGAACGGTGGAGTGCAGTAGTCCGGGCCGAAGTCGGCCCCGCTCCGGGATGTCCACCCCCGTTCCCGGCCCCCGCGACCCGCGCCCGCACCGCACCGCCCGCTGAACCCCGCGTTCGGCCCGCACCGCGGCCCCGCGCACGGCGTCCACCGGGGCCCGCCGCCCCGTCCGACCGGGCCTCGCGGCACCAGACCCGTGGAGGTACCGCCGTGTCCGACTGGCGTGTGCGCGCCGTGCGCGCGAGCAAGCGACCCTTCAACCGCACCACCCAGCGGCCCGCCGACCGCACCGCCGCCCCCGAGCACTCCATGGACCCGCGCTCCGAACAGCACGTCGACGTCCACGAACCCGTCTCGCTGGAACGCTCCGTCGTCGACGCCGCCGTCTACCACGACGGCCACCGGATAGAGACCCCCGCCAGCCTCGCCGAGATCTACCGCGACCTCCCCGGCAAGCCCGGCACCATGGCCTGGATCGGTCTCTACCGCCCCGCCGAGGCCCAACTCGTCGAAGCCGCAGAGAAGTTCGACCTCCACGAACTCGCCCTCGAAGACGCCATCGTCGCCCACCAGCGCCCCAAGCTCGAACGCTACGGCGACACCCTCTTCGTCGTGCTGCGCGCCGCCCGCTACCTCGACGACGTCGAGGAGGTCGACTTCGGCGAGATCCACCTCTTCGTCGGGCCCGACTTCGTCCTCACCGTCCGGCACTCCCAGTCGCCCGACATCTCGATGGTCCGCAGCCGCCTCGAAGCCGACCCCGAACTCCTCGCCCTCGGCCCCGAAGCCGTCCTCTACGCCGTCCTCGACGCCGTCGTCGACGGCTACGCCCCCGTCATCGCCGGCCTCCAGCACGACATCGACGAGATCGAGACCGAGGTCTTCGGCGGCGACCCCCAGGTCTCCCGGCGCATCTACGAACTCTCCCGCGAGGTCATCGAGTTCCAGCGCGCCACCGGCCCCCTGCTGGAGATCCTCCGCGCCCTCGAAGGCGGCTTCCAGAAGTACGGCACCGACGAGGAGCTCCAGCGCTACCTCCGCGACGTCGCCGACCACGCCACCTACGCCGCCGAACGCGTCGACGGCTTCCGCCAGATGCTCCAGAACATCCTCACCGTCAACGCCACCCTGGTCTCCCAGCGCCAGAACGAGGAGATGAAGCAACTCGCCGAAGCCGGCCACGCCCAGAACGACGAGATCAAGAAGATCTCCTCCTGGGCCGCCATCCTCTTCGCCCCCACCCTCATCGGCACCGTCTACGGCATGAACTTCGAAGAGATGCCGGAACTCCACTGGGCCTTCGGCTACCCCTTCGCGATCGGCCTGATGGGCGTGGTCTGCGTCAGCCTCTACCTGATCTTCAAGCGCCGCAACTGGCTGTGACCGCCACCGTTCGGACCCGGACCCGGGGCCGAACGGTCAGTACGCCCACTCCGGGCAGTACCGCACGTGCAGCAGGCCCGGGGTGAGGCGGGCGCGGACGTCCTTCCAGGCGCTGGGGCGGAAGCCCAGGGAGTGGTGGGAGAGGACGAGGTCCAGCGCGGGGTGCGAGCCCTCGTGCATCGGGGTGGTGGACGGTCCGGTGGGCACCGGCCGGCCGCGCAGCGGCAGGTGCAGCAGGGTGTGCGGGGAGCGGGCGGCCAGCGACCAGAGCGCGAGCAGCCGGGCCAGGCCCGGACGGTCGGCGTACAGGGTCAGCCAGTGGTGCTCGTCCCGCAGTGCGAGCCGCCCCGGGCCCGGGGCCGACCGGACGACGCGGTACTCGCGCGCGCCGGAGCGGACGCGGTGCACGGTGATCGGCTGTTCTTCCACGGACACGGGACTCTGGCGGGGCGGTCGGGGGCGCTCACCAGGGTTTTTCCCTCAGGGGCGGCGGGGAGGGTGCGGGCCGGGCGGTAGCCGGCCGGGCCGACGCGCCGCCCGACGGGGGAGGCGTCCGGGGGGAGCGGTACGACCCACGCCGAGCGGCGGCGCTCCATGGTCGTCCGCCGCCGGCCCGTCGTCCCAGGGCCGATGGTCCCGCCGCCGACGGCCCGAGGGTCCCGCTCCCGCCACCGCCCCGCGCCGAACGGCCCTGCTCGGACGAGGTCTGACGGGCCGACGGACGTGGACGGGTGGATGTCGGCGGGCGTCGGCGGGCGGGATCAGGCGGCGATGCCGTGGACGTGCGGGCCCGGGTGCGCGTGCGCGGCGCCGCAGTGCAGCGCGTGCAGGCCGGCGGCCAGGCGGGCCGGGTCCTGCCGCAGCCACAGCCGCAGCGCGGTGCCCAGCGCGGCGGACGGGGTGGGCGGCGCGGACGGTGCGGGCGGTGCGGTGGCCAGGCGGGCGGCGAGGGCGGGCAGCAGTTCGGCGAGCTCCGGCGGCAGCCAGACCGTCACCGCGCACGGGGCGAACCGGCCCGGCAGCGGGACGGGTCCGTGCCCGTCGTGCCCGCCGTGCCCGTCCCGCGCGTCCTCGCGGGGCGGCGCGAGCGAGGCGAGCAGCGTGGGCAGCACGTCCAGCAGGGCGTCCGCGACCACCTCGGAGACGTCGCCCCGGTGCCCGTGCGCCAGCCGCCGCAGCAGCGTCCGCTCCGCGGTGGTGAGCCGGATGGTCAGCATGACCTCGTCGGATTCCACGGATTCCCTCATGCGGCCCTCCCCGGGCGCCCGCGCCCACCCGATCGGCCCCGCCGTCGGAGCCGGACACATCGCTGACCCGGGTCACTGTCCCCACCGGCCCCGGACGTCCGGAAGGGCCGAACGGCCCCGGCTCCCCGGGCTGTTCGGCGGCCTCCTCGCGCCGTCGCGCGGCGGGGCGGGACGTTCGGTCCTCGACCTGCGCGGACGCCGTCGCGGCGGGTTTCCGGCGCCGGGCTCTGGATCTCCTCCCGCCCACTCCCTAACATGAGCACTTCTCGCGTTTTCTGTCCGCTCGCCGCTCGCCGCTCGCCGCTCGCCGCTCGCCGCTCGCCCGCTCGCCCGCTCGCCCGTCCACGCCAGGAGGCCGCCATGCCGGACCGCCACGACCTGCCCCCCGGCTTCCGCTGGGGCGTGTCCACCGCCGCCTACCAGATCGAGGGGGCGGTGGACGAGGACGGGCGGGGGCGCTCCGTCTGGGACGTGTTCTGCGAGCGCCCGGGCGCGGTGAAGAACGGCGACACCGGACGCACCGCCTGCGACCACTACCACCGGTGGCCGCAGGACGTGGAGTTGATGCGGGACCTGGGCGTGGACGGGTACCGGTTCTCGATCGCCTGGCCGCGCGTCCAGCCGACCGGGCGCGGGCCGGTGAACACCGCCGGGCTGGACTTCTACGACCGCCTGGTCGACGGCCTCCTCGACGCCGGCATCACCCCGCTGCCCACCCTCTTCCACTGGGACCTCCCGCAGGCCCTGGAGGACACCGGCGGCTGGCTGAACCGCGACACCGCCCACCGCTTCGCCGAGTACGCGAGCGTCACGGCCGACCGGCTGGGTGATCGAGTGCCCGCCTGGATCACCCTCAACGAGCCGTTCGTGCACATGGTGTACGGCTACGCCCTCGGCGTGCACGCCCCGGGCCGGGCCCTGGTGCTCGACGCCCTCCCCGCCGCCCACCACCAGCTGCTCGCCCACGGCCTGGCCGCCGCCGAACTGCGCACCCGCGGCCACGGGGTCCTGATCGCCAACAACCTCACCCCCGTGCGGCCCGCGAGCGACGCCCCCGAGGACCGGGCCGCCGCCGAGGCGTACGACGCGCTGCACAACCGGCTGTTCACCGACCCCCTGCTGCTGGGCCGCTACCCCGACCTCTCCGCGTACGGCGTCGGACCGGACCTGCACGGCGCCGTACGGGACGGTGACCTCGCGCTGATCGCCGGCCCCGGCCTGACCGGACTGGGCGTCAACTACTACAACCCGACCTCGATCGCCGCCCCCCGCGACCCGGGCCTGCCCTTCGCCGAAGCGCCCATCGACGGCGTCCCGCGCACCCACTTCGGCTGGCCCGTCGTCCCCGAGGGCCTGGCCGAACTCCTCCTCGGCCTGCGCGACCGCTACGGCGCGGCCCTCCCCCCGCTCACCATCACCGAGAACGGCTGCTCCACCGACGCCGCCCTCGACGACACCGACCGCATCACCTACCTCGCCACCCATCTCGACGCCCTCGCCCGCGCCACCACCGCCGGCGTCGACGTCCGGGGCTACTACACGTGGTCGCTGCTCGACAACTTCGAATGGGGAGAGGGCTACAGCCAGCGCTTCGGCCTGGTGCACGTCGACTTCGAGACGCAGCGGCGGACCCCGAAGGCGTCGTTCGCCTGGTACCGCGACCTGATCGCGGCCCAGCGGACTGGACCGGTCGCCTCGTAGCGGCCGTCCTGCGAGCGAGGGCGGCCGCGCCGGAGGTCACCGGGGCGCCACCCGCGCGCGCAGGGCCTTCTTGTCGACCTTGCCCATGGGGGTGCGGGGGAGCTGCGGCAGCGGGACGAGCCGGTCGGGGACCTTGTAGGCGGCGAGGCCGCGCTCGCGCAGGAACTCCTTGACGGCGGACGGGCGGGCGGCCGTCTCGTCGAGGACGACGAAGGCGTACGTCCGCTCGCCGAGCACGGTGTCGGCGACGCCGATCACGGCGGCGTCCTCGACGGCGGGGTGGGTGCGCAAGTGCCGTTCCACCTCCTCCGCGGAGACCTTCTCGCCGGCCCGGTTGATGACGTCCTTGATCCTCCCGACGATCATGATGTTGCCGTCGGGGCGGCGCACGGCGAGGTCGCCGGTGCGGAAGAAGCCGTCGGGGGTGAAGGAGCGGGCGTTCTCCTCGGGGGCCCGGTAGTAGCCGCGGATGGTGTACGGGCCGCGGGCCTGCATCTCGCCGGTCTCGCCGTCGGGCACGGGCTCGCCGGACTCGTCGACGATGCGGACTTCGTCGTCGGGCGACATCGGGCGGCCGTCCGTGTGGGTGGCGGCCTCCTCGGGGTCGTCGAGCCGGGTGTGGGTGCACAGGCCCTCGCTGATGCCGTACCAGCGTTGGAGCCGGCAGCCCAGCTCCCGGGGGACGCGGGCGGCGAGGGCCGGGTCGAGCGGGGCGCTGCCGACCTGGATCAGCAGGCGGGACAGGTCGCCGTGCGGGTGCCGGGAGTCGGTCCACAGGCGGAGCACCGAGGGGACGACCGTGGTGACGGTGACGGACTCCCGGCGGATCAGTTCGAAGACCTCGTCGGGTCGCACGCTGGAGGTGAGCACGGCCTTCCCCCCGAGCAGGAGGCTGCCGATGACGCCCGGGCAGGCCAGCGCCGCCTGGTGGGCGACCGGGTTGACGGCCAGGTACACCACCTCGGGGCCGACCCGCATGGCCTCGGCGCAGGCCCGCATGACGTACGCGTAGTCGTCGTGGGTGCGGGGGATCAGCTTCGGCAGCCCGGTGGTGCCGCCGGAGAGCAGGAACAGCGCGGGCTCGGCGGGGTCCACCGCGGGCAGCGGGACGTCCGGGGCGTCCGGCGACTCCAGCGACTCCAGCGACTCCAGCGAGGTGAACTCCTGCGCGTCGCCGGTGACGATCACCCGCGGGCCGGGCGGGATCTCCCGGGCGATGGTCCGGTAGTCGAAGCCGCCGAACTCGTCCTTCACCACGTAGGCCACCGCGCCGGAGTGCGCGCACAGGTGCTCGATCTCGGCCCTGCGGTGCCCGGGCAGGGCGAGCACGGGGATGGCGCCGGCCCGCAGCAGGGCGAAGAACGTGACGACGAACTCCGGGACGTTGGGCAGGTGCACCACGACCCGGTCCAGCGGCCGGACGCCCAGCCCGATCAGGCCGCGCGCCAGGCGGTCCGCCCGCCGGGAGAGCTCCGCGTACGTCATCCGCCGGTCGCCGCAGACCACGGCCACCCGGTCGGCGTTGCGCGCGCAGGACTCGTGCAGCAGGTCGCCCAGGGACACCCCGGACCAGACTCCGGTCCGGCGCAGCTCCGCCGCGATGTGTTCGGGCCAGGGCACAGAGCCGTCGAGCATGGTCGCGTTCCCTTCCGGGCCCGGGGTCCGCCCCGGGCCGCCTGTCGAGTCCCCTCGTGTCGGAATCGTCGGCTCCGCGGCCCGGCACGCCCCGATCTCTTGCCGACATCTGTCGGCAGCCCCGCGAATTCCCGGGGAGTCGAAAGCATGGGGAGGCACGGAACGACCACCGACCGGAAGGGCAGAGGATGGGCCGGGTACCAGAACGCGGCTGGGTGCGGTCGATGACCGCCGGTGACGGCGCGGACGTTCGGCTGGTGTGCTTCCCGCACTCGGGCGGTTCGGCGATCTCCTTCGGCGGGTGGGGCGCCGCGCTGCCCGCCGGCGTGTCGCTGCTCGGCGTCCAGTACCCGGGCCGCGGAGACCGCTTCCGGGAACCGCCGGTCGACCGGGTCGCCGAGCTGGCCGACCGGGTCGCGGCGGAACTGCTGCGCGGGACGCCGCAGCGCAGGGTGCTGTTCGGGCACAGCCTGGGCGCGGTGGTCGCCTACGAGACGGCGCTGCTGCTGCGCGACGCCGGCCAGCAGCCCCTGGCGCTGTGCGTGTCCGCCGCCCTGCCGCCCGGACTGATCCGCGACGGCGAGCTCCACCGGGCGCCCGACGACGAGTTCTGGGCGGTGCTGTGCGCGCTCGGCGGCATCGAGCCCGCGATCACCGCCAACGTCGAACTGCGCGACCTGCTGCTGCCCGTCATCCGCTCCGACCTGCGGGCCCACGCCACCTACCGGCCCCGCCCGGACGTCCGCCCGCTGTCCTGCCCGGTGCGCTGCTACCACGGCGAGGGCGACCCGCTGGTCGACGAGACCCGGCTGTCGGAGTGGGCGAACGTCACCACCGGCGCCTTCTCCCGACTGGACCGGCCCGGCGGGCACTTCCACCTGGCGACGGACGTCGAGGAACTCGTCGCGGACGTGCTGCGCCAGGGCCTGGACGCGAGGCTGCCGTGACCACCGTCGCGGTGATCCCCGGCGACGGCATCGGCCCGGAGGTGATCGGGCCGGCGCTGGACGTCCTCGACGCCCTCGACCTCGGCGTCCGCACCGACGTCCTGGACCACGTCAACGCCGAGACGTACCTGCGCACCGGAACGGCCCTGACCGCCGCCGACCTGGACCGGATCCGCTCCAGCGGGGCGGCGCTGCTCGGCGCCGTCGGCGACCCCCGGCTCGCCGACACCGGGTACGTGCGCGGCGTGCTGACCACGCTGCGCCTGGAACTCGACCTGTACGTCAGCTACCGGCCCGCCGCCCTGCTGCACGACCGGCTCAGCCCGCTCCGCGACCCGGCCCGCCGGGCCATCGACTGCGTGATCGTCCGGGAGAACACCGAGGGCCTGTACAGCGGCATCGGCGGCGGCGCCCGCGCCGGCACCCCGCACGAGATCGCCCTCGACGTGGACCTGAGCACCCGTCAGGGCGTCTCCCGGGTGCTGGAGTTCGCGTTCTCGACGGCCCGCCGGTCGGTGTGCCTGGTCGACAAGGCCAACGCCGTCCGCAACGGCGGCGGCCTGTGGCAGCGCTGCTGGAGCGAGGCCGTCGCCCGGCACCCCGGGGTGGAGACCTCGCACCTGTACGTGGACACCGCCGCGCTGCGGCTGGCCACCGACCCGACCGCCTTCGACGTGATCGTCACCAACAACTCCTACGGCGACATCCTCAGCGACCTCACGGCCGCGCTCGCCGGCGGCCTCGGCGTGGCCGCGTCCGGGAACCTCAACCCGGCCACCGGGTTCGGCCTGTTCGAGCCGGTGCACGGCAGCGCTCCGGACATCGCCGGCACCGGCGTCGCCAACCCGCTCGGCGCGATCCTCTCGGTGGCGCTGCTGGCCGAGCACCTGGGCCGGCCCGCCCGGGCGGACGCCGTCCGCGCGGCGGTCGCCGCCGCCGTGGCCGACGGCCGGGTCACCCCGGACCTCGGCGGAACGCTCGGCACGCGAGAGGTGGGCGCCGCGGTGCTCGACGAACTGCGGACACGACAGGACGACGGACCCGGGGCGGGGAGGCCATGAACGAGCACGACACCGAGGGCACCGTCATCGTGGGGGCCGGCCCGGTCGGCACGGTCGCCGCGCTCTACCTCGCCCGCCGCCACGGACCGGTCACCCTGCTGGAGCGGCGCGCCGACCCCCGGCGCGAGGACGGCCACGTCGGCCGGTCGCTCGTCGTGATGCTGTCGAACCGCGGCTGGCGGGCGCTGACCGAACTGGGCGTCGCGGACGCCGTCCGCCGGATCTGCGTCCCCCTGCACGGCCGCCGCGCCCACCTGCCCGACGGCCGCACCCGCACCACCCCGTACGGCCGGGACGGGCAGCCGATCTGGGCGGTGGAGCGCCGGGCGCTGCACCGGATCCTGCTCGACGCCGCCGAGGCCACCCCCGGTGTGCTGGTCCGCTTCGGCCAGCGCGTGCGGTCCGTCGACCCGGACGAACCCGCGGTGCTGCTGGACGGCCCCGACGGCACGCACCGGCTGCGGTGCCGCCGGATCCTCGGCTGCGACGGCGCGCACTCCGCCGCCCGGGCCGCCCTGGAGGCCCGCGGCGCCCGCAGCGAGGTGCGCCGGCTCGACCTGGCCTACCAGGAGATCGAGGTGCCGGCCGGCCGGCTCGACCCGACCGTCACGCACTTCTGGCCCACCGGCGGGGCGATGTTCGCCGCCCACCCCCTGCCCTCCGGGAAGCTCTCCGGCTCGCTGTTCATGCGGCTCGACGGCCCCGCCCCGTCCTACGCCGCGGCCGGCGGGGGCGAGGACCGGTACGCGGTGTTCGCCGAGCTCTTCCCCGAGCTGACCGGCCTCGTCCCCGACGCCGCCGAGCAGCTCGCCGCCAAGACCGTCTCCACCCTCACCGTCGTCCACTGCGACCGGTGGGTCTGGCGGGGCACCTTCGCGCTGCTCGGCGACGCCTGCCACGCGATGGCCCCGTTCATGGGGCAGGGGATGAACTGCGGCTTCGAGGACGCCCGGGTCCTGGCCGAGTGCCTGGACGCCGCCGGCGACTGGACGACCGGCCTCGCCGCGTACGAGAAGTCGCGGACCGAGGACGCCGACGCCATCTCCACGCTCTCCTACCGGCACTACTTCACGATGGCCGAACCCCCGCGCGCGGAGACCGCCGCGGAACGCCTCAAGGCCCGGCTGACGGCCCTGTTCCCCGACCGGTTCGTGCCGCTGTACGAGCGCTGCGCCTTCACCGAGGACGGCTACGCCGCCGTGCTGCGCGACGACCGCCGCCTGGACCGGCTGGTGGAGACCATGCTGACCCGGCACGGCGAGGACCTGGCCTCGGCACCCGACGGGCTGCTGCGCGCCCGCACCCCCGACACCGCACCCCTGGAGGACGGCGAATGTTCGTGATCCTGTTCAAGTCGCGCCTGTCCGAGCAGGCCGGCGAGGAGTACCGGGCCACCGAGGAGCGGATGCGGGAGCGGCTCCGCGAGATCACCGGGTCCGACCCGGTGGAGGCCAAGGAGTACGTCGCGGCCGACGGCGAGCGCCTCACCGTCCTGATGTGGCGGGACGGCGAGACGCTGGAGCGCTGGCGCAGCGACCCCGAGCACCGCGTGGCGCAGCGGCGGGGCCGCGAGGAGTGGTACTCCAGCTACGAGTTGACGGTCGCCGAGGTCGTCCGCACCAGCGGCGGCGAACGGGGGTAGCGCCACGGCCTCCCGGCCCCGCCGCCGGCACGGCGGGGCCGGACCGGCGGGACCGGACCGGTGGCGGGCGCGCCTACTGGCAGTCGGTCTCCAGCACGTACCCGCGCCCCCAGGCCGTGCGGATGACCAGGTCCGTCGTGGACAGCCGGCGCCTGAGCCGCATGATGTGCAGGTCGAGCGAGTTCCTGGTCGGCCGCTGGACGTGGTCCGCCAACCGCTGGGTGAGTTCGTGCCGGTACACCACCTCGCCGAAGTGGTCGATGAACACCTCCATCAGCTCGGACTGGACACTCGAGACGGTGATCGAGTGCGGGCCGAAGCTGAGCGTCCCGGCGGAGTCGAGGGTCGGTATCCGGCGGCTGTGCAGCCGGTTCTGCAGCGCTCGCACCCGGGCGTCGAGGTCGTCCCGGGTGATCGGGGCGCGCACCCAGTCCTCGAACGGGTCGTTGCAGACCGGCGGACGGGCTCCCGCCTCGACCACCAGCAGCCGCGGTACGCCGTTGCTCCTACATCGGTTCCGCAGATCGGCCTGGGCCGGCCAGCGGACGAACATGACATCACTTCTCGGACCCCCCACCAGACACGCCTTCCCGTGAACACACGCGGATGATTGCTGTCGTCGTCTGCCCGCGGCACCTGGGGTCGGGCGCGCGGGCGCAGGGCCGCGCCGCAGGACGGGCCGTGGCGGTCGCGTCTCCGGGCCACGGCCCGCGGCCCCCGGGCGCCGTCGCGGTCGGACGGCGCCCGGGTGCGGTGCGGCACGGGGCGGTCTACCCGTTCATCGCCTCGCGGAGGCTGCGCGGCCGCATGTCGGTCCAGTGGGCCTCCACGTAGTCGAGGCTCTCCGCCCTTCCGGCCGGGCCGAAGACGCTGCGCCAGCCGGCGGGCACCTCGGCGAACTCCGGCCACAGCGAGTGCTGGTCCTCGTCGTTGACCAGCACGTGGAAACGGCCGTCCTCGTCGTCGAACGGGTTCGTGCTCACTTGCGTCCTCCCTGGTCCTCTTCGGTCGGTCGGGTCACGGAGCCGCCCCGCAGGATCCGGTTGACGGTGCGGCTGATTTCGGCGGCGTTGCGCGGCCAGTACATCTGGTCGTGCGCGCAGGCGATGTCGACGCGGTGCACCCGCCCGTCGACGTGCGGCTGCCACAGCACGTCCAACTCCTCCTCGAGTTCCCGCTTGTCGTGGGTCTCCGGGTCGAGGAGCGCGTTGAAGAACACCAGGTCGCCGCGGAACCTCGGCGAGGTGAAGCGGCGCATCTGGTCCATCTGCTTCACGAAGATCGAGGAGGCGGTGGCGACCAGCGCCGGGTACTCCTCCATGCCCGCCAGGTGCCCCATGTAGTTGGCGAGGAAGCGGCGCACCACGGCCTCGTCCAGGGCCTCCAGTTCGGCGAAGTGGCCGGACGGCGCGGCGTCCAGCAGCGCCAGCAGCGCCACCTCGTGCCCGCGCCGCTGGAGCTCGGCGGCCATGGCGTGCGCCAGGGTGCCGCCGAAGGACCAGCCCAGCAGGTGGTAGGGCCCGGTCGGCTGGAGTTCCAGCAGCCGGCCGAGGTAGTCGTCGATCATCTCCTCGATGGAGCCGGCCGGCGGGGTGGTCCCGTCGAAGCCGCGGGCCTGGATGCCGTACAGCGGCCGGCCGGCCTCCAGGTGGCGGGCGAAGCCGAGGTACGGCCAGCTCAGTCCGCCGCCCGGCGGCAGGAACCACAGCGGCGGCCGGTCGCCCTCGGGGCGGATCGGCAGCAGCACGGCGAACGGGTCCTCGAACGCGGAGTCGGTGTCCGCGGACAGCTGCTCGGCGAGTTCGGCGACCGTCGGGTACTGGAACACGGTGCGGATCGGCACGTCCACGCCGAGCTTCTCGTGGATCCGCCACACCAGGCGGGTCAGCCGCAGCGAGTGGCCGCCGACGGCGAAGAAGTCGTCGTCGATGCCGACCCGGTCCAGGCCGAGCACCTCGGCGAACAGCGCGGCGAGTTCCTCCTCGCGCGGGGTGCGCGGGGCGCGGTGCTCGCCGCCGGTCGGGTTCGGGTCGGGGAGCGCGACCCGGTCGACCTTGCCGTTCTCGGTGAGCGGCAGCCGGTCCAGGACGACGATGTCCGCCGGCATCATGAACTCCGGCAGCCGCCCGGCGAGGCGCTCGCGCAGCACCGACGGCAGCCGGGACGCGCGGCGGGACACCGCCGGCACGTTCGCCAGCCGGGCCGACGGCGCCCCCGCGGGACGGTAGAGGCCGTCGCAGCAGACCGCGTCGACGTCCGGCAGGACGGCCGCCTCGAAGCAGTCGCCCGCCCGGGCCGACCAGGTGCAGTACACGGCGAGCCCGCGCTCCGCGCCCCAGGCCTCCAGGACGGCCGGGTCGAGGGTGCCGGCCAGCTCGGGCCGGGCGCCCCACTCGGCGGCCGCGCCGGCGAGGCGCGCGTTGGGGACCCGGGTCAGCCGCAGCCGGCCGCCGTGCAGAGCCAACGCGGCCTCCAGGTCCGCGAGTTCGCGGACCTCCGCGCCCCACACCACCTCCGGCAGGTCGCCGAGCGGCAGCGGTTCGGCCGGCGCCCGGTGCAGCACCACCTCGTACCGGTGGCGGGTCAGCTCGTTGTGGAACGTCCCCTCCTTGAGGCGGATGTCGACGGCCACCGCGTCCGGACGGGACTCCGCCCAGCGGGTGAAGAAGCCGGGGTCGACGACGAGTTCCTTCTCGCCGAGCACCGCCCGCTCCACGGCCGCCTGCACGGCCGCCGGGCCGTCCTCGGGCCGCCGGCAGCGGTGCACCTCGGCGGCGAACGCCCGCAGCGTGCGGTGGTTGCGGACGTCGCCGAGCACGACGCGCCCGCCGGGCGCCAGCCGCTCCATCGCCAGGTCGAGGACCCGGGTGAGGTAGTCCGCGTCCGGGAAGTACTGGACGACCGAGTTGACGACCACCGTGTCGAAGTGCCCGGCGGGCAGGCCCTCGGCGTCGTCGGCGCCCTGGCAGCGCAGCGTCACCGACGCGGCCGACAGCCGCGGGTCGGCGGCGACCTGCGCCCGCAGGCGCTCGATGACGGGCGCCGAGAAGTCGGTGCCCCAGTACTCCTCGGCGTCCGGGGCGAGCGGGCCGAGCAGCAGGCCGGAGCCGACGCCGATCTCCAGCACCCGGCGCGGCCGCAGCGACCGCACCCGCTGCAGCACGGCCTCGCGCCAGGAGCGCATCTCCTCCAGCGGGATCGGCTGGCCGGTGTAGGAGCTGTTCCAGCCGGTGAAGTCCTCGCCGACCGCGTCGGTGGCGACCTCCGTCCCGCCGTACATGGTGTCGTAGATCTCCCGCCACTCGCCGACCTGCTCGGCGGCGTCGTGGCCGCCGTCGGTCGCGCCGTCGGGCACCACGTAGGCGACCAGCCGGCGGTCGCCGAGCCGGTCCTCCCGGACGGCGACCACGGCGTTCGCCACGCCGTCCTGCTCGCGCAGCACCGCCTCCAGCTCGCCCGGTTCCACCCGGAAGCCGCGCAGCTTGACCTGGTCGTCGCTGCGGCTGACGTACTGCAGCCGGCCGGCGGCGTCCCAGCGGACCAGGTCGCCGGTGCGGTAGGCGCGCGCGCCGGGCACACCGGACGGGTCGGGGACGAAGCGGGCGGCGGTCAGGCCCGGACGGCCGGCGTACCCGCGCGCCACGCCGTCGCCGGCCACGTACAGCTCGCCGACCACGCCGGGCGGCACCGGCCGCAGCCGCTCGTCCAGGACGAGCAGGCGGCTGCCGTCCATCGGGGAGCCGATCGGCAGCGGGTCGGTGCACCCGGCGGCGGAGTCCACCCGGTGGCGGGTGGCGAAGGTGGTGGTCTCGGTCGGGCCGTAGCCGTTGACCACGCCCACCCCCGGGCAGGCGTCGAGGACGGCCCGCACGGCGGCCGGTGACAGCACGTCACCGCCGGCCCAGACCTCCCGCACGGACCGGAAGCAGTCGGCGTGCTGCTCGGCCATCACCGCGAACAGTCCGGCGGTCAGCCACAGCGCCGTCACCTCCCGCTCGGCGATCACCTGGGCGAGCCCCGCGGTGTCCGGCCGGCCGGCCCGGGCCACCACGACCGTGCCGCCGCCGAGCAGCGGCACCCACATCTCGTACGTCGACGCGTCGAAGGTGTGCGGCGAGTGCAGCAGGACCCGGCGGTGCGCCCCGGTGGCGAAGCAGCCGTCCAGCGCGAGGTCGACGACGTTGCGGTGGGTCGCCTCCACGCCCTTGGGACGGCCGGTGGAACCGGAGGTGTACATCACGTAGGCGACGGAGTGCTCACCGACGCCGGTGGGCCCGGGCGGTGTGTCGGGCAGCGCGTCCAGGTCCAGCCCGGCGAGGCCCTCGTCGGCGACGACCGCCGGGGCGAGGTCCGCCAGCTGGAACTCGATCCGTTCGGCCGGGTGGGTCGGATCGACCGGCACGTAGGCGGCGCCCGCCTTGAGGACGCCGAGGACGGCGGCGACCAGCAGCGGCGAACGCTCCAGGACCAGCGCGACCCGGCCGTCCGGCCCGGCGCCGAGGGCGGCGAAGTGGTGCGCCAGGCGGTTGGACCAGCGGTCCAGCTCCGCGTACGTCCAGCTCCGCGTGCCGTCCGCGGAGAGCAGCGCGACGGCGTCCGGGGCGGCGGCGACCGCGGCGGCGAACCGCTCGGGCAGGGTGCCGGCCGCGAAGTCCCCGCCCCGGCCCGCGCCGCCCCAGCCGTGCAGCGCCGCCCGCTCGTCCTCGGCCAGCACCGCGACCGACCCGACGGGCAGCTCGGGCGCGGCGACCACCTGGCGCAGGACGTGCAGCCAGCGGTCGAGCAGCGTCCGCACCGTGCCCTCGTCGAAGAGCTCGGTGGCGTACTCGGCGAAGCCGTCGATGCGGGCCGGCGCGTCCTGCCCGTCGTGCTCGGTGACGCTGATGAACAGGTCGAACCGGGCGGTGCCCAGCGCGAACGGCTCCTCGGTGACGGTCAGGCCGGCCAGCCGGAACTCCGGCCGGGTGTTGTTCTGCAGCGCCAGGCACACCTGGAACAGCGGGTGGTGGGCGGGCGAGCGGACCGGGTTCAGCACCTCCACCAGGTGCTCGAACGGAATGTCCTGGTGGTCGTAGGCGGCCAGGCTGCTCTCCCTGACCCGGCCGAGCAGCTCCGCGAACGACGGGTCGCCGGAGGTGTCCGCGCGCAGCACCCAGGTGTTGACGAAGAAACCGACCAGCTGACCCAGCGCCTCGTCGGTGCGCCCGGCGATGGGCGAACCGATCGGCACGTCCGTGCCCGCGCCGAGCCGGGTGAGCAGCGCGGCCAGCGCCGCCTGCAGCACCATCGACACCGTGCTGCCGGTCTCCCGCGCCAACCGGCGCACGCCCTCGGTCAGTTCGGCGTCGAACGCGAGCGGCACCGTGTCGCCGGCGTACGAGGCCACGGCGGGCCTCGGCCGGTCGGCGGGCGGGGAGACGGTCTCCGGCAGGTCGGCCAGCTCGGTCGTCCAGTAGTCCAACTGCCGCCGGTACAGGCTGCCCGGCGCGTCGCTGTCGCCCAGCAGCTCCCGCTGCCAGAGCGTGTAGTCGGCGTACTGCACCGGCAGCGGCTCCCAATCGGGTGCCCGGCCCTCGCGGCGGGCCCGGTAGGCGGCCGTGAGGTCCTGGGCGAGCGGCAGGGCGGACCAGCCGTCGGCGGCGATGTGGTGCGCGCCGATCAGGAACACCGCCTCCCGCTCGCCGGTGCGCAGCAGCCAGGAGCGGAACGGGATCTCCGCGTCCAGCCGGAACGGCCGGCAGGCGGCCTCGCGCAGCACCTCGGGCAACTCGGCCTCGGTGACCTGGAGTTCCTCCCACGGCACCTCGACCACGGCCGGTTCCAGGACCCGCTGGTAGGGCTGCCCGCCGGCCTCGCCGAACACGGTGCGCAGCGACTCGTGCCGGACCACGACGTCGTGGACGGCGCGGCGCAGCGCGGCCGGGTCGAGCTCGCCGCGCATCCGCAGCGCCAGCGCCACGTTGTAGGTCGCGGACGGGCCCTCGAAGCGGTCGATGAACCACAGGCGCTGCTGGGCGTAGGACAGCGGCAGCCGTTCGGGCCGCTCCTGCGGGCGCAGCGGCGGGCGGACCAGGTTCAGGGCGGTCAGGTGGGCGGCCAGTTCGGCGACGGTCGGCGACTGGAAGACCACCCGGATCGGGATCTCCACGCCGTGCTCGGCGCGGATCCGGCTGACCAGGCGGGTGGCGAGCAGCGAGTGGCCGCCGACGGTGAAGAAGTTGTCGTCCACGCCGACCCGGTCGAGTCCGAGGACCGCCGCGAACAGCGCGCACAGCGACTCCTCCTCCGGCGTGCCGGGGGCCCGGCCGCCGCCGGAGGTGTAGTCCGGCACCGGCAGGGCGCGCCGGTCGGGCTTGCCGTTGTCGGTCAGCGGCACGGCGGCGATCGGCACGATCGCGGACGGGACCATGTACTCGGGCAGCGCCTCCCGCAGGTGGGCGCGCAGCTCCGGCAGCAGCGCCGTGACGGCGGCGGCCAGGGCCGGGGCGTTCGCGGTGGCGCGTCCGTCGGTGGCGGGCAGGTAGCCGCCGGTGAGGGCGGTGCCGGCCGCCGGGCCGTCGCACAGCACGAGCACGTCGAGCAGGTCGACGGCGTCGGCCGACCAGGTCGGCACCGCGTCCCAGCCGTGGCCGGCCGCCCAGGTGCGCAGCCCGGCGGGGTCGAGCGGCGGCAGCTCGGGGGCGGGGGAGTCCTCCAGGCCCAGGGCGCGGGCCGCGGCGGCCTCCTCGGTGAGGCGGGCGTTCGGGACGCCGGTGACCCGCACGGCCGCGGCACCGTGCGCGCGGATCCGCTCGGCCAGCCGGTCGAGGCCGCCCTCCCAGGCCAGGGCCGGGACGCCGCCGAGCGGCAGCGGGGCCGCGCCGCCCGGCTTGTGCAGCACCACCTCGTAGCGGTGCCGGGTCAGCTCGTTGTGCGGGGAGCCGTCCTTGACGCGGACGTCCACGCCGGCCGCCCCGGCCCGCTCCGCCCAGCGCAGGAACCACTCGGGGTCGAGCACCAGCTCCTTCTCCAGCAGCACGGCCTGGTCGACCGTGGTGCGCAGCACGGCCGGCGCCGCGTCGGGGTGCCGGGCCCGTCGCACGCCGGTCTGCAGGGTGCGCAGCGAGGACAGCCGCCGGATGTCGCCGAGGACGATCCGGCCGCCCGGCGCGAGCAGCGACCAGGCGCCGTCGAGCACCCGGGCGAGGTAGTCGGCGTCCGGGAAGTACTGGGCGACGGAGTTGAGCAGCACGGTGTCGAAGCCGCCGGGCAGCCCGGTGAGGTCGTCGGCGGGCTGCCGGCGCAGCCGGACCCGGTCGGCCAGGCCGGCCCCGGCGACCTGCTCGCCGAGCCGGTCGATCACGGCCCGGGAGAAGTCGGTGGCCCAGTACTCGCGCACCCGGCCGGCCAGGTGCGCGAGCAGCAGGCCGGTGCCGACGCCGAGTTCGAGGACGCGCTCGGGCGACCAGCACAGGACGCGCTCCACGGCGGCGTCGCGCCAGGCCCGCATCTCGTCGAGCGGGATCGGCTCGCCGGTGTAGGAGCTGTTCCAGCCGGTGAAGTCCTCGCCGAAGCCGTGCCCGCCGTCCTGCGTGTACGCCTGGTCGTAGACCTCCTGCCACTCGCCGACCTGCTCGGCCGAGGCGGCGTCGACGGCGGCGGTGTCGGTGTCGGTGTCGGCGGTGGTGTCGGCGGGCTGCAGGACGGCGGTGTCGGGGACGACGTAGGCGACCAGCCGCAGGTCGCCGGGGCGGTCCTCGCGGGCGGTGACGATGGCCTGCCGGACGGCCGCGTGCTGGACCAGGGTGTGCTCGATCTCGCCGGGCTCGACCCGGAAGCCGCGCAGCTTGACCTGGTTGTCGGCGCGGCCGAGGAAGCACAGGTTGCCGTCGGGGAAGTACGTGGCGCGGTCGCCGGTGCGGTACAGCCGGTCGCCGTCCCGGGTGCCGAACGGGTCGCGGACGAAGCGCTCGGCGTTCAGCTCGGGCCGGTTGACGTAGCCGACGCACAGGCAGTCGCCGCCGATGTACAGGTCGCCCTCCACCCCCACCGGGCACGGCTCCATGTCCTCGTCGAGGACGTAGTAGCGGGCGTTGTCGATGGGCTTGCCGTACGGGATGCTGCGCCACGCCGGGTCGATGTCCCGGACCCGGTAGTAGTTGGACCACACCGTGGCCTCGGTGGCGCCGCCCAGGCTGACGACCTCCGCGCCGGTGAACACCCGGCGGACCTCGTCCGGCAGCGACAGCGGCGTGTAGTCGCCGGACAGGAACACCAGCCGCAGCCGGTCGGCGCCCGGGAATTCGCGGTCCTCGCCGAGCAGCGAGGCGACCTGGTTGAGGGTGGTCGGCACCGAGTCCCAGTAGGTGATCGGCTCGGTGAGCAGCAGGTCCAGCAGCAGCTGCGGGTCGCGCTGCTGGACGGCGTCGGCGACGTACACGCCGCCGCCGCAGCCGAGCAGCCCGAAGATGTCGAAGACGGACAGGTCGAAGCCGAGCGAGGTGACGCACAGCACGACGTCGTCGGGGCCGAACGCGAAGGTCCGGTAGCACCAGTCGAGCAGGTTGTGCACCGGCCGGTGGGTGACGGCGACGCCCTTGGGCTTCCCGGTGCTGCCGGAGGTGAAGATGACGTACGCCGTGCTGTCGGGGCCGGCCACCGGTTCCGGGTCGTGGTCGGGGCCGGGCGCGGAGGCGTCGGGGAGTTCGACCAGGGCGACGCCGTCCGGCAGCGTCCAGCGCTCGGTGTCGGGGACGGTCACCACCAGCGAGCAGCCGGCGTCGGCGAGCATGCCGGCCACCCGGTCGGCGGGCAGCGCGAGTTCCAGCGGCAGGTAGGCGCCGCCCGCCTTGAGCACGCCCAGGACGGCGGCGACCATGACCGGGCCGCGCGGGACGCCGACGCCCACCACGGTCTCCGGGCCGACGCCGCGGTCCTTCAGGTCCCAGGCGATGCGGTTCGCCCACCGGTTCAGCTCGCCGTAGCTCATGGTGCCGCCGGCCCAGCGCAGCGCCGTGGCCCCGGGGCGCAGCGCGGCCTGCCGCTCGAACAGCAGGTGGACCGGGCCGGGGCAGTCGACCCGGCGGGCGGTGTCGTTCCACTCGACCAGGATCCGGCGGCGCTCGGCGGCGTCCATGACGGTGCCGGACGCGGCCTCGTCCGCACCGCCGACGGTGGTCGTCGGGTCGGTGACGACCTCCTCGACGACGGCCGCGAAGCGGGCCGCGATGTCCTCCACCGTGGCGCGGTCGAACAGGTCGGTGGCGTACTCGATCTCGCCGACGACCGTGCCGGCGGCGTCGTCCGGCGCCAGGTTGAAGAACAGGTCGAACTTGGCGCTGTTCGTGGGTAGCGGCTCCATCGTCACGGTGAGACCCGGCAGGTCCAGCCGCGGCGGGGTGTTGTTCTGCCAGGCCAGCACGGTCTGGAACAGCGGGTGGTGCGCGGTCGAGCGCTCCGGCCGCAGCAGCTCCACCAGCCGCTCGAACGGCACGTCCTGGTGGTCGTAGGCGGCGAGCGCCTTCTTCCGGACCTGCTCCAGCACCCAGTCGAAGGACCGGTCGGGGGTCAGGCCGACCCGCAGCGTCCAGGTGTTGACGAAGAACCCGACCAGGTCGCCGAGGGCCTCCTCGGTGCGGCCGGCGATCGGCGAGCCGACCGTCACGTCCTCGGCGCCGCTCAGCCGGTGCAGCAGCACCACCAGGGCGGCCTGCAGCACCATCGCGGTGGTGGCGCCGGTGGTGTGCGTCAGGCCCTCCACCCGGGCGCGCAGCTCGGCGGGCAGGCCGACCGGGACGGATCCGCCGCGGAAGCTCGCCACCGCGGGGCGGGGCCGGTCCAGCGGCAGCGGGAGGGGCTTGGCGACGCCCTCCAACTCCGCGTGCCAGTAGGCGCTCTGCACCGACACGACGCTGTCCGGGTCCGTCTCGTCGCCGAGCATCTCCTGCTGCCACAGCGCGTAGTCGGAGTACTGCACGGGCAGTTCGGCCCAGTCCGGCGCGGTGCCGGTGACCCGGGCCCGGTACGCCGTCGAGACGTCGCGGGCCAGCGGGTCCAGCGAGCCGCCGTCGCCGGCGATGTGGTGGATCACCAGGACGACGAGGTGCTCCTCGTCGCCGGTCTGCAGGACGCAGCCGCGCAGCGGCACGTCCGTCGACAGGTCGAACCAGCTGCCGGTCACCGACGCGATCACGCCGGGCACCCGGTCGGCGGCGACCCGGCCCCAGTCCTTCCAGGGCAGTTGGATCCCGGCCGGGTCGAGGACCCGCTGGTAGGGCTGGCCGTCGGTCTCGCCGAAGACCGTCCGCAGGACCTCGTGGCGGACCATCACGTCGTGGAACGCCGCCCGCAGCGCGGCCAGGTCGAGAGGGCCGCGACAGCGCAGCAGCAGCGGGATGTTGTAGGTGGCGGAGGGGCCTTCGAAGCGGTTGATGAACCACATCCGCCGCTGCGCGTACGACAAGGGGAGCACGTGTCCTACCTTTCGGTCATTCTCCGCAGGGGCTTTCGGGTGGAGGCCGCCGTCTCGTGCCAGCGGTCGGTCAGCTCGGCGACGGTGGGGGCGGTGAACAGCAGGTGCATCGGGACGTCCACGCCCAGCTCGGCGCGCACCCGGGCCACCAGGCGGGTGGCCCTCAGCGAGTGCCCGCCCAGGGCGAAGAAGTCGTCGTCGAGACCGATCCGCTCGACGTCCAGCACTTCGGCGAACAGCGCGCACAGCGTCCGCTCGCGGGGCGAACGGGGTTCCCGGTACTCGTCGCCGCCGCGGTCCGGGGGACGCAGCGCGGCGCGGTCGAGTTTGCCGTTGGGGGTCAGGGGGAGCTCCGTGAGTGTCACGAACGCGGCCGGGACCATGTAGGCCGGCAGCCGGTCCCTGACCGTCTCGCGCAGCAGCTCCGCGGTGGGCGGCTCGGCGCCGTCGGCGGGGACCACGTAGGCCACCAGCCGCAGGTCGCCGGGCACGTCCTCGCGGGCGATCACGGCGGCCCGGTGGACCGCCGGGTGGCGGGTCAGCACGTGCTCGATCTCGCCGGGCTCGATCCGGAAGCCGCGCAGCTTGACCTGGTGGTCGGAGCGGCCGAGGTACTCGACCTCGCCGTCGGCGCTCCAGCGGGCGAGGTCGCCGCTGCGGTACATCCGGCTGCCCGGCGGCCCGTACGGGCAGGCCGTGAAGCGTTCCGCGGTCAGGCCGGGCCGGTCGTGGTAGCCGCGGGCCAGGCCCTCGCCGGCGATCCACAGGTCGCCGGTCGCGCCGGGCGGCACCGGGCGCAGCGCGTGGTCGAGCAGCAGGATCCGGGTGCCGGCGACCGGGCGGCCGACGGCGGGCGGCATGCCGGAGCGGCCGGGGACCGGCCGGGCGGCGGTGGCGTAGACGGTGGTCTCGGTCGGGCCGTAGAGGTTGGTGACCTCCGCGGCGTGTTTGCACAGCGCCTCGGCGAGGGCCAGCGGCAGGGCCTCGCCGGTGGAGATCACCCGCAGTCCGGTCAGGCAGCCCGGCGCGTGGGTGACCAGGCTCTGCCAGAGCGCGGGGGTGGCCTGCATGACGGTGATCCCGCCCTGTTCGACCAGGTCGGGCAGGGCGGCGGGCCGCACCAGGTCGTCCTTGCCGGCCAGCACCACCCGGCCGCCGGCGAGCAGCGGCAGGAAGAGCTCCAGCGCGGCGATGTCGAACGCGACGGTGGCGCAGGCCAGCAGCCGGTCCTCCCGGGTCAGGGCGAACCGCTCCCGCAGGCCGGTCAGCAGGACCGCCAGCGCGCCGTGCCGGATCACCACGCCCTTGGGCGTGCCGGTCGAGCCCGAGGTGTAGATGACGTACGCGGCGTGCTCGGCGCCCACCACCGCGCCCGGCCCGGCGGCGGGGTGCGGCGACGCGTCGGACAGGTCCACCCCCGCCAGCCGCTCCGCGTCCAGGACCAGCACCGGAGCGCTGTCCTCGACCACCGCCCGCACCCGGGCCGCCGGGTACTCCGGGTCCACCGGCACGTACGCGCCGCCGGCCCTCCACACCGCCAGCAGGGCCACCAGCAGATCGGTCGAGCGCGGCAGCAGCACCACCACCCGCGACTCCGGGCCGACGCCCTGCCCGGCCAGCCAGTGCGCCAGCCGGCCCGAGCGCTCGTCCAGCTCCCGGTACGTCAACCGGTGGCCGCGGAACTCGACGCCGACCGCGTCCGGCGTCGCCGCCAGGCCCGCGGCCAGCAGCTCGGGGACGGTCCGCCCGGGCGGCGGGACGGCCGTGTCGTTCCAGCCGTGCAGCACCTGCTCGCGCTCCGCGTCGGACAGCACGTCGAGCGCGGCGACGGTGGGCCGCCCGCCCGCCGCGAACTGCCGCAGCACCCGCGCCAGCCGGTCGGCGAGCGCCGCCACGGCGCTCCGCTCGAACACCTCGCGCCGGTACTGGAAGGAGATCCGCAGCAGCGGGTCGGCCGCCGCGATCACCGTCAGCGGGTAGTGCGGCGGGGCGTACGGGCGGATGCCCGTCACCACCGGGCCCGCGGACGGGCGCCGCGAGCGGTCCACCGGGAAGGACTCGAACACCACCAGCGTGTCGAACAGCGCGCCGAGCCCGGTCGTCCGCTGGATGTCGGCGAGCCCCAGGTGGTGGTGGTCCAACAGCCGCGCCTGGGCGTCCTGCAGCCGGCCGAGCACCTCCGGGACGGCCTCGCCGACGCCGCACCGCACCCGCACCGGCAGCGTGTTGATGAACAGGCCGACCACGCCGTCCGCGCCGTCCAGCGTCGCGGGCCGGCCCGACACGGTGGCGCCGAACAGCACGTCCTCGCGGCCGGTGAGCTGCGCCAGCACCATCGCCCACGCGCCCTGCACCAGCGTGTTCGGGGTGACGCCCCACTCCGCGGCGCGGCGCGCCAGCCGGGTGGCGTCCTCGCCGTCGAGCGCCACGTCCAGCTGGCCGCCGCCGGTGCCGGGCGCCCCGGGCACCGCGGCGGCCAGCAGGGTCGGCTCCGCGACCCCGGCCAGCTCCTCGGCCCAGGCGCCGGCGGACCGCGCCGCGTCCTGCTCCGACAGCCAGGCGAGGAAGTCCCGGTAGCCGTGCGGGCGCGCCGGCAGCGGGCCGTCGGCCGCGTACAGCTCCAGCAGCTCGCGTTCGATCAGCGGCACCGACCAGCCGTCGAGCAGCACGTGGTGGGCGGTGAGCACCAGTTCGCTGTGGTCGGGCCCGAGGGTGACCAGGGTCAGCCGCAGCAGCGGCGGCCGGTCGGTGGCGAAGCGGGTGTCCCGCTCCTCGACCAGCAACTCCTCCAGCCGGGCGGCCCGGTCGGCCTCGCCGGTGAGGTCCAGGTGCCGCCAGGGCAGCACGACGCCCTCGACCACGACCTGCCGGGGCTCGCCGCTCGCGCCCGCGGCGAACGCGACCCGCAGGTTCGGGTGCCGGTCGAGCAGCGCCTGGCCCGCGGCCCGCAGCCGGGGCGGGTCGAGGGGGCCTTCGATCCGGAACACGAACTGGGTCTGGTAGTCCTCGGACGCGCTGCGCGCCAGCATCGTGTGGTACAGCAGGCCGTGCTGCAGCGGGGTGAGCGGCCACACGTCGCCGATCCGCCCGAACTGCCGCTGCCAGCCGTCCAGTTCGTCCTGCGAGACGGTGACCAGCGGCACGTCGCCGGGCGTCAGTCCGCGCCCGCCCGCCGCGACCAGGCCGCGCAGGCCGCGCAGCGCCGCGCACCAGCTGTCGGCCAGCGCGCGGACCTGACCGGCCGTCAGCACGCCGGTGGCGAAGGTGAACAGGGCGGTCAGCCGGGCGTCCTCGCCGACGCCCGTCACCAGGGCGTTCAGTTCGAGCGCGCTGGGCGCCGGCATGTCCGGGGCGGGCGCGGCGACCAGCTCGGGCCACTCGGGCGCGGGCGTCCAGCCCTCGCCCCGGCCGTCGAAGGAGAACCGGCCGAGGAAGTTGAAGCCGATGTCCTCCGCCGGGCGCGGCCGCAGCCGCGCCGCGGTGTCCTCGTTGAGGTAGCGCAGCAGGGTGTAGCCGATCCCCTGGTCGGGCAGGGCGCGCCGCTGCTCCTTGACCCGTTTCAGGGCCTCGCCCGCGGCCGGGCCGCCGGCGAGGGCGGCGTCGACGTCCACTCCGGCGAGGTCGAGGCGGACGGGGGTGACGGTGGTGAACCAGCCGGCCGTGCGGGACAGGTCCGCGCCCGGCACCAGTTCCTCCTGCCGGCCGTGCCCCTCCAGCCGGACCACGGTCGCGCCGTCCGTGACGCCGCGCCGCTGGTGGGCCAGCGCGAGGACGAGTGCGGTGAGCAGGACGTCGTCGGCGCCGCCGCGGTAGGCCGCGGGGACGGCCGTCAGCACCGCGTCGGTCAGGTCGGCGGGGAGCTCGACCCGGACGGTGTCGGTGCCGGAGGCGAGGTCCCGCGCGGGGTCGAGCGGCCGGGAACCGACCGGGGCGACGGGGGAGGCCAGCAGCTCCTGCCAGAGCGTCACCTCCGCGGCCCGCTCGGGGCGGGCCGCCTCGTCGCCCAGGGCGCGCAGCCAGCGGCGCAGCGAGGTCCCGACCGGCGGCAGTTCGGGCGTGCGGCCCTCCCGGACCTGGCGCCAGGCGTCGGCCAGGTCGGAGAGCAGCACCCGCCAGGACAGTCCGTCGACGACCAGGTGGTGGGCGGCGACCAGCAGCCGCCCGGGCGCGTCCCCGGCGGCGCGGAACCAGACCGGCCGGAGCATCCGCCCGGCCCGGGCGTCGATCAGCCCGGTGGCGTCGGCGGCCTCGGCGCGCAGCAGGTCCTGCCAGGCCCCGCCGTCCCGGTCGCCGGGGTGGTCGACGACGCGGTCGAGGAGTGGGGCGGCGTCGACGCTGCCGGCCGGCAGCACCAGCAGGCCGTCGTCGGTCAGCCGGGAGCGCAGCACGTCGTGCCGGTCCAGGACGGCGCCCAGGGTGGCGGTGAGGCCGGGGAGGTCGATCCCTGCGGGCAGTTCCAGCACCAGCCACTGGGCGAGGCGGTCCAGGCCGGGGCCCCGCTCCGCGTACACCCGGGCCATCGGCGGCAGCGGCAGCAGGCCGACGCCCCCGCCCGCCAGCTCCTCGACGGCCGCCGGGGCGGTGTCGCGGGCGGCGGCCCGGGCGAGCGCGGCGACGGTGCGGCACTCGAACACGGTGCGCGGGGCGAGCACCAGGCCGCCGGCCCGGGCCCGGGCCACCACCTGGATCGCCCGGATGCTGTCGCCGCCCAGGGCGAAGAAGTCGTCGTCGAGGCCGATCCGCCGCACGCCGAGCACCTCGGCGAACGCGGCCGCCAGCAGGCGCTCCTCGGCGGTCCGGGGCGGCCGGTGGGCGCGGCCGGTGAGCTCCGGCTCCGGCAGCGCGGCCCGGTCGAGCTTGCCGTTGGCGGACAGCGGCAGCCGGTCCAGCGCGACGAAGACGGCGGGCACCAGGTGGGCGGGCAGCCGGGTCGCGGCGAAGCCGCGCAGTTCGGCGATGTCCAGGCCGGCGTGCAGGTCCCACGCGCCGGAGGCGTCCGGGACGACGTAGGCGACCAGCTGCGCGGCCGCGTCGGCACCCCGGCCGGGCCGGGCGAGGACGGCCGCCCGGAGCACCCCGGGGTGCTCGGTCAGGGTGTCCTCGATCTCCTGGGGTTCGACCCGGAAGCCGCGGATCTTCACCTGCTGGTCGGCGCGCCCGGCGAACTCCAGTTCGCCCTCGGCGTTCCAGCGGGCCAGGTCGCCGGTGCGGTACATGCGCCGCCCGGGCTCCCCGAACGGGCAGGCCACGAAGCGCTCCGCGGTCAGCGCGGGGCGGCCGTGGTAGCCGCGGGCGAGTCCGGTGCCCGCGATGTACAGGTCGCCGAGGACGCCGGGCGGCACCGGTCGCAGCCGCTCGTCCAGGACGTACGTCCGCGTGTTCCAGATGGGCGTGCCGATCGGGACGGTCCGCGCGCCGGGCCGGTACTGCCAGGCGGTGACGTCGACGGCGGCCTCGGTCGGCCCGTACAGGTTGTGCAGCGGCACGCCGAAGAGGCGGTGGAACCGGGCGGCCAGCTCCGCGGGGAGCGCCTCGCCGCTGCACACGACGCGGCGCAGCGCGGTGCGGGCGGCGGCGGCCCGCTCCTCGGTGGCGAACTCGGCCAGCATCGACGGGACGAAGTGCGCGGTGGTGACGCCGGCCCGCTCGATCAGCTCCGCCAGGTAGTCCGGGTCGCGGTGCCCGTCGGGCCGGGCGACCACCAGGGTGGCGCCGGTGATCAGCGGCCAGAAGAACTCCCAGACGGACACGTCGAAGGAGGCGGAGGTCTTCTGCAGGACCCGGTCGGAGCCGTCGAGCCGGAGGTGGTCCTGCATCCAGCGCAGCCGGTTGACGATCGCGTCGTGGGTGATGACCGTGCCCTTGGGGCGTCCGGTCGAGCCCGAGGTGTAGATCATGTACGCGGGGTGCTCGGGCCGGTGCGGCGCGAGCAGCACGGGCCCTTCGCCGAGCGGGAGTTCGTCGACCAGCAGCCGCGGGAGGTCGGTCGGTGGCAGCCGGTCGGCGGCGCCCCCGACGGTCAGCAGCAGGGCCGGCGCGGCGTCGGCGAGCATGAAGGCGGTCCGGGCGGCGGGGTAGTCCGGGTCGACGGGGACGTACGCCGCGCCCGCCCGCAGCACGGCGACCAGGGCGACGACCAGCTCCAGCGAGCGCGGCACCGCCACGGCGACCAGGCGTTCCGGACCGGCGCCGTGCCCGGCCAGCAGGCGGGCCAGCCGGCCGGAGCGCTCGGCCAGTTCGCGGTAGGTCAGCGCGGTGTCCTCGAAGGTCACCGCGACGGCGTCGGGGGTGGCGAGGGCCTGCCGGTCGAGCAGTTCGGTCAGGGTGGCGGGCGGCGCGTCCACGGCGTCCCCGGCGGACCGCGCGAGCAGCGTGCGGCGCTCGTCCGCGTCGAGGGCGGAGACCGCGCCGACGGGGGCGCGCGGGTCGGCCATGGCCGTCCGCAGGAAGGTGGTGAAGCGGGCGGCGAGCCCGGCGAGGTCCTCCTCCTCGTAGTCCGCGCGCGGCGCGTCGAAGCGGACGTAGAGGTCGCTGTCGGGGGTGCCGTCGGTGTAGACGCACACCATCACCTCGTCGATCACGCCGAAGGTGCCGCCGGCGAAGCGGCCGGTGGCGCCCGCCAGGTCGAGCGCCCGCACGGCGGGCAGCACGTTGACGACGGCGCCGAACGGGCTGCGGGTGTCGGCGGTGCGGCCGCCGGCCCGCCTGATCAGGGAGATGTCGTGCCGGGAGTGCCGCAGCACCCGGCGGCGGTCCTCGGCCAGCGACTCGGCGAGCTGCACGAAGTCCGCGTCGGGGTCGATCCGGACGCGCAGCGGCACCCGGTTGGAGAGCAGCCCGAGGGAGTGCCGCAGCGCGCCGACGCGGTGGTTGACGGTGATGGTCAGCAGCGGCTCGGACTGGCCGCACATGTGCCGCAGGAACGCGGTCGCGGCGGAGGTGATCAGGTCGGGCACCGAGGTCCCGGTCGCGGCGGACGTCCGGTCCCAGGCGGCGCGTTCGGCGGCGGGGACGGTCACCGTGCGGGTGGCCATGCGCTGCGGCGCGGTGAGGCCGTCCCAGTACCCGGCCTCGGCGGCGGGCGCGCCGGCGGCCGGGCGGACGCCGGTGGGCAGCGCGGCGGCGGGCAGGTCGCCGGCCAGGTAGTCGCGCCAGAACCGTTCGGCGCCGGCGAACCGGGCCGACGCCCGGTAGGCGGCGTCCTTCGCCGCCGCGGCCCGCGGCGGGTTCAGCCGGGCCGCCGGCACCGGGGCGCCGGCGGCCAGCGCGCGGTGGATCTCGGCGATCCGCCCGGACAGCAGGGTGAGGACGCCGAACGCGTCGGTCAGGACGTGGTGGAGGACCAGCACGAGCAGGTGGCGGCGGGGGGCGAGCCGGATCGTGCCGATCCGCAGCAGCGGCTCCCGCGCCGGGTCGAAGGGGCGGCGCACCAGCTCGGCGACGACGGCGCGGGCCGCGTCGGCGGGGTCGGCGCTGTCGCCGACGTCAGCCCGGAACGGCTCCCACGCCGAGAGGTCCCGGGTGATGGACCGCAGCCCGTCGTCGTCACGCAGGAAGGCCACCCGCAGGGCGTCGGCCTCCGCGACGGCGGTCCTGAGGGCGGTGGCGAGCAGGCCGGTGTCCAGGTCGCCGTCGACGTCCCACAGCGTGGCCACGTTGTTCGGTGCGTCCGGAGCGAATTCCTGCGCGAGCCACATGGCTTCCTGCGCGGATGTGACGTCGGTACAACCCATCCCGAAGCCCCCCACAATGACGGTCTTCCCATCAACACGGCCTTTCGCCGCATCCCTGCCGATACTTGTCGCGGCCATGTAGGCAATCAAGCGGGGTGACAGATGTTGGCTAGAGACCGTTCCGCCTGCCAGGGCGCCGATTCGCGGCGTTTTCGCCACCCCCTCGCGGTCGGCGACGCACCGCACCGGGGCCGCAACACGGGGTAACACTCCCGAAATACTCAGGTCACAGCGCTCGCCGGAGACCTGCCGGCGGGGCGGTCCGACCGGCGCCGGTGGCACGATCCGGTCGTCCCGCGGCACCTCTGTCATATTCCGATGGCATGAGTTTTCAGACAGATTTTCGGTCAGCGAACCACAGTTCCCGCTCCGGGAGCCGCCGCCCGCCCCTACGGCCGGTGGACGTTCCCGCGCAGCCGACGGAGCTCCGGGAACGGCCGGGTGAGCCGGCGGGCGAGGAAGTCCGCGCCGCTCGATCCGCCGGTGCCGCCCTGCTCGCCGACCATCTTCGACACCAGCGCCAGGTGCGCGACCTTCCAGTGCCAGTACGCGTTCCCGATGTCCACCAGGGCTTCCGCGAGCCGGTGCAGCACGCCGCACTCCACGCCGAGCCGGCACACCTCGGGCACCGTGCGCCCGTGGTAGTCGGCCGCCGCCGCGAACGCCTCGTACAGGCTGCCCTGGTGGTGGTCGCCGCCCAGCAGCGCCGTCAGCCGCCGGAACTGCGTGGACTGGGCGCCGCTCGCCGTGTCCAGGTAGGGCCGGAACTCCGCGAAATACCGCAGCGGCAGCCTCTCCAGGACCAGCAATTGCTGCTGCAGCACCCCCAGCACCTCGCCGGCCCGCAGCAGGAATTCCAGCCCGATTTCCAGGTCGCGCCCGTCGCAGGGCGGCATCAGGGCCTCCGCGGCGGCGTCCAGGTCGGACCCCAGCTGCTTGAGCCAGAGTTCACTGGCCTGGTGGGTGATGATGAAGAACTGCTCCGCCAGCACGACCGAGCGGCTGGAGACCGGCGGGGTGCGCGGTTCCTGGAGGGAGAGCAGGGTCTCCATCCGGAGATAGTCCGCATACGTCAAAGGACTCATTGCGCCCTCCTCGGGAAAGGTGATCGGCCGACCGCCGCCGCCCCTGTCACCACGTGCGGCGACGTGCATTCCCGAGCATGTCACGGAACTTTTCGCCGCCCGCCGGGGAGAAAGACCTGGGCAATAAATCCCCGGCACCGACGGCGCCGTTGCCACGATTCCGGCATGACCACCACGACCGAACTGGACCTGACCGACCCGACCACCTTCGTACGGCACGACGGGCGCGCGTTCTGGCGCGAGGTGCGGGCCACCCGGCCCGTGTACCGGCACCCGGGGAACCCCGGTTTCTGGGTCGTCTCCCGGCACGCGGACGTGCTGGCGTGCTACTCCGACGCGCGTGCGCTGAGCTCCGGTCGCGGGACGGTGCTGGACGTGCTGCTGAGCGGCGGCGACTCGGCGGGCGGCCAGATGCTCGCGGTCACCGACCGGCCGCGCCACCGCGAGCTGCGCAGCCTGATGCTGCGGGCTTTCTCCCCGCAGGTCCTGGGCCCGGTCCAGCGGAAGGTGCGGGAGCGGACCGCGCGCCTGATCGGCGACGTCGCCGGCCGGGGCGAGTTCGACTTCGCGGCGGAGGTCGCCGAGCACGTGCCGATGCAGACCATCTGCGACCTGCTGTCCATCCCGGCGGCGGACCGCGAGAGCCTGCTGGGCTGGAACAAGCTGGCGCTGTCCTCCGAGGACGCCGACTCCGACCGGCTGGACTCGCTGGAGGCCCGCAACGAGATCATCGGCTACTTCATGGACCTCGCCCGGCACCGCCGCGGCGCCCCCGGCGACGACGTGGTCAGCATGATCGCGACGGCGGAGGTCGACGGCGCCCCGCTGACCCTGGAGGCCGTCGCGCTGAACTGCTACAGCCTGGTGCTCGGCGGCGACGAGTCCTCCCGGGTGTCCGCGATCTGCGCGGTGAAGGCGTTCGCCGAGCACCCCGAGCAGTGGCGGGCGCTGCGCGACGGGTCGATCGGCGTCGACACGGCCGTCGAGGAGGTGCTGCGCTGGGCCACGCCCGCCCGGCACTTCGCCCGCACCGCGACCCGGGACACCGTGATCGGCGGCCGGCGGGTGCGGGCGGGCGACATCGTGACGATGTGGAACACCTCCGCCAACGACGACGAGGAGGTGTTCGACCGGCCGGAGCGCTTCGACCCGGCCCGCACGCCCAACAAGCACCTCTCCTTCGGCCACGGCCCGCACTTCTGCGTCGGCGCGTTCCTCGGCCGGGCGGAGCTGCACGCGCTGCTGAGCGCGCTGATCGGGTCGGTGTCCGAGATCGAGCTGTGCGGCGAGCCCGCGCCGATCTACTCCACCTTCCTGAACGGTTTCAGCAGCCTGCCCGTCGCACTGCGCTGACCGTCCCGTCCGCCAGCCGGCCCTCGACGGCCGCGGCGAGTTCGCCGATGGTCGCCGTCTCCAGCACGGTGCGGATCGGCAGCGCGACCTGGAACCGCTCGCGGATCCGCACGGCCAGCCGGGTCGCCTGCACGGAGTGCCCGCCGAGTTCGAAGAAGTTGTCGGCGAGTCCGGCGTCCGGGACGTCGAGGACCTCCCGGACGATCGCGCGGACCACGGCCGCGCAGCCGTCCGCCCCGTCCGCCCCGGGCTCCGCCTCGTCCGCCTCGTCTGCCCCGGGCCCGCCGTCCGTCCGCGCCCCGGGCAGCGGCAGGGCCGCCCGGTCGATCTTGCCGTTGGCGAGGGTCGGGAACCGGTCCAGCACGGTGATCCGGGCGGGCACCATGTGGGCGGGCAGCGACTCGGCGAGGTGGGCGCGCAGCTCGGCGGGCGCCACCGGGGCGGTGGCGGTGACGTAGCCGACCACGTGGGCGTCGGCGAGTTCGCCGCGCACCACGGCGACGGCGACGTCCACCGCCGGGTGGGCGGCGAGCCGGGCCTCGATCTCGCCGAGTTCGACGCGGAAGCCGCGCAGCTTCACCTGGCCGTCCGCGCGGCCCGCGAAGTACAGCTCGCCGTCCGCTCCCTGACGCCCCCGGTCGCCGGTGCGGTACATCCGGCCGCCGGGCGGCCCGAACGGGTCGGCGACGAACTTCACCGCGGTGGCCGGGAACCGGTCCAGGTAGCCGCGGGCCAGGCCGCTGCCCGCGATGTACAGCTCGCCCTCGGCGCCGACCGGCACCGGCCGCAGGCGCTCGTCGAGCACCCGCACCCGGTTCCCGGTCCACGGCACGCCGATCCCGACGTCCCCGCCCTCGCGGACCGGCCCGCCGACGGTCGCGCCGACGGTCACCTCGGTGGGGCCGTACCCGTTGAACATCCGCCGGTCCCGGGCCCACTTGCGCACCAGGGTGGGGGTGCAGCTGTCGCCCGTCGACATCACCGTCCCGCCGAGCAGGACGTCCTCGGCGTCGGTCTCGCTGAGCGCCACCGGCGGCAGCACCGCGTGCGTGACGCCGTGCTTCAGCAGGGTGTTCCACAGCGGCTGGCCGGGCAGCAGGTCCTCGGCGGGCGCCATCACCAGGGCCGCGCCGGACAGCAGGGCCAGGGTGACGTCCCAGAACGCGGCGTCGAAACTGATCGACGCCCACTGCAGCACCCGGTCCCCGGGGCCGGCGCCCAGGACGGCCGCCTGGGTGGCGGCCAGGTCGCGCACCCCGTCGTGCGGCACGGCGACGCCCTTGGGCGTGCCGGTCGAGCCGGAGGTGTAGATGACGTACATCAGGTGGTCGGGGCGCAGCTCGGCGCGGCGCTCGTCCTGCGCGATGTCGTGCCCGGGCAGGGCCTCGTACGCGGCGCGGAACTCCGGGTCGTCCACCACGAGTTCGGCCGGCCCCGCGGCGAACGGCGGCACCGAGGCGGAGCGCAGCAGCAGCACCGGCCGGGCGTCGGCGAGCATGAACGACAGGCGCTCGGCCGGGTAGCCGGGGTCGAGCGGGAGGTAGGCGCCACCGGCCTTGAGCACCGCCAGGACGGCCACGACCAGGTCGTTCGACTTGGGCACGGCGACCGCGACCAGCCGGTCCGGGCCCACGCCGTGCGCGATCAGCGCGCGGGCGAGCCGGTTGACCCGGGCGTTCAGCTCCGTGTAGTCGAGGGTCCGCTCCCGGTCGATCAGGGCGGGCTCCTCGCCCCACCGGGCGACGGACGACTCGAACAGGGCCGGAACGGTGTTCAACTGCGGTCAGCTCCTTCGGCAGGCTCCCCGGTCGACGGCGGACCCAGTCTCCGGCGCGCCGCCCGGGCGGCCCGGCGAATCCTTCCGGTCTCTGTCACCCGGACAGCAGGGCGACGTACCCGGAGAGCCGGGCCGCCGCGTCGAGCATCGACACGCCGCGGGCGGTGAGCCGGCGCCGCCAGTCGTCGAGGGCGTCGGACAGCGCGTCGGTGCCGCCGACCGTGCGGACCTGCTCGACCACGGTGCGGATGTGCTCCAGCGGGTAGCTGCCGCGCCGGAGCAGGTGCGCCAGCTCGGCGTCCCGCACGTCGGCGGCGTCGTAGGCGCGGTGCCCGGTGACGGGCGCGCGGGTGGGGGAGAGGATGCCCACCGCCTCCCAGTTGCGCAGGGTCGCCGCCGTCACCCCCAGGCGGCGCGCCAGCTCGCCGATGCTGAGCGGCGCGCGGCCGGCCGCCGGGCGCGCGGCGGCTCCCTTGAGCCCGGCGGCTCCGGCGGGTCCCTTGGGTCCGACGGCTCCGGCGAGTCCCTTGGCTCCGGCGGCTCCGGCGGTTTCGGCGGCGAGGTGCCGCACCGCCTGCTCGACCGCCTCCAGGGTGGACCGGTCGCGCAGCAGTTGGGCGTGGCCGCGGTCCACGGCGGTCAGCGCGCCGTCCAGGTCGCCCGCGTTGAGCAGCCGCATGATCTCCCCGCCCACCGCGTAGCCGTACGCCTGGACCAGCGCCAGGTAGGCCCGCAGCGCCGCCGCGTGCGTCGTCGTGTAGGTGCGGTAGCCGGCCGGGGTGCGGCCGGCGGGCGGGAGGAAGCCGCTCTGCTCGTAGTTGCGGACGGCCTGGGTGGAGATGCCGTGCTCACGGGCCAGGTCGAACGGGCGCAGGTGCATCACGGTTTGAGACTTTAGCCCAGCGAAGTCCCGGGAATTCCGGCTCCGGCTTTCAACCGAGTTTGCAGGTATACGCTCGATGTCCAGGAACCGGGTGGTTCCGGAACTCGGCACCACGTCGCACGACGAAGGCGGGCCGCGCCCGCCACACGGGAGGGACACCATGACTGCCGGAGCAGAGCCGCACACCCAGCCGCCCGCCTCGACCGCCGCCGACAGCCACGACATGATCCGGGTGCAGGGGGCGCGGGAGAACAACCTCAAGAACGTCCACGTGGAGATCCCCAAGCGGCGCCTGACGGTGTTCACCGGGGTCTCCGGTTCGGGCAAGAGCTCCCTGGTGTTCGACACCATCGCCGCCGAGTCGCAGCGGCTGATCAACGAGACGTACAGCGCCTTCATCCAGGGCTTCATGCCGACCCTGGCGCGCCCCGACGTCGAGGTGCTCGACGGGCTGACCACCGCGATCCTGGTCGACCAGCAGCCGATGGGCACCAGCCTGCGCTCCACCGTCGGCACCGCCACCGACGCCGGCACGCTGCTGCGGATCCTGTTCAGCCGGCTCGCCAAGCCGTACATCGGCACGCAGAAGGCGTTCGCGTTCAACGTCGCCTCGGCGGAGGCGTCGGGCGTGCTGGTGGTGAACGGCAAGAAGATCGAGAAGGGCTTCAGCGTCGTCGGCGGCATGTGCCTGCGCTGCGAGGGCATCGGCTCGGTCTCGGACATCGACCCGGCCCAACTGTTCGACGACAGCAAGTCGTTGGCGGGCGGCGCGATCACCGTCCCCGGCTGGAAGCCGGACGGCTGGGTGGTGCAGTCGTTCATCGAGTCGGGCTTCTTCGACCCGCGCAAGGCGATCCGCGACTACACCGAGCAGGAGCGGCACGACCTCCTGCACCGGGACCCGACCAAGGTCAAGGTGAAGGGCGTCAACACCACCTACGAGGGCCTGATCGCGCGGGTGCGCAAGTCCTTCCTGTCCAAGGACAAGGAGGCGCTCCAGCCGCACATCCGGGCGTTCGTGGAGCGCGCGGTGGCGTTCTCCGCCTGCCCCGAGTGCCACGGCACCCGGCTCAGCGAGACCGCCCGGTCCGCGAAGATCGACGGCGTCAGCATCGCCGACGCCTGCGCGATGCAGATCAGCGATCTCGCCGAGTGGCTGCGCGGCCTGACCGACCCGTCGGTCAACACGCTGCTGACGGTGCTCGGCCAGACCCTCGACTCGTTCGTGCAGATCGGCCTCGGCTACCTGTCGCTGGACCGCTCCTCCAGCACGCTCTCCGGCGGTGAGGCGCAGCGCGTCAAGATGGTCCGCCACCTGGGCTCGGCGCTCACCGACGTCACCTACGTCTTCGACGAGCCGACGGTGGGTCTGCACCCGCACGACATCCAGCGGATGAACGACCTGCTGCTGCGGCTGCGCGACAAGGGCAACACCGTGCTGGTCGTCGAGCACAAGCCGGAGACCATCCTGATCGCCGACCACGTGGTCGACCTCGGGCCGTACGCCGGCACCAAGGGCGGCGAGGTGGTCTTCGTGGGCTCGGTGGACGGTCTGCGGGCGAGCGGCACCGTCACCGGGCGCCACCTGGACGACCGGGCCGCGGTGAAGCCGTGGGTGCGCGAGCGCACCGGGGTGCTGAAGGTGCGCGGCGCGAACTCGCACAACCTGCGCGACGTCGACGTCGACATTCCGCTGGGCGTGCTGACCGTGGTCACCGGTGTCGCGGGCTCCGGCAAGAGCTCGCTGATCCACGGCTCGGTGGCCGGCCGGGGCGGCGTGGTGACGGTGGACCAGGCGCCGATCAAGGGGTCGCGGCGCAGCAACCCGGCCACCTACACCGACATGCTGGAGCCGATCCGGAAGACCTTCGCGAAGGTCAACGACGTCAAGCCGGCGCTGTTCAGCCCCAACTCGGAGGGCGCCTGCCCCGCCTGCAAGGGCGCGGGCGTCATCTACACCGACCTGGCGATCATGGCCGGGGTCGCCACCACCTGCGAGGAGTGCGAGGGCCGGCGCTTCCAGAAGTCGGTGCTGCAGTACCGCCTCGAAGGCAAGGACATCAGCGAGGTGTTCGCGATGCCGGTGGCGGAGGCCGCCGAGTTCTTCCGCCGCGGCCAGGCCCGGACGCCGGCCGCGTACGCCGTCCTCGACCGGCTCAACGAGGTCGGCCTGGGCTACCTCAGCCTCGGCCAGCCGCTCACCACGCTCTCCGGCGGCGAGCGGCAGCGGCTGAAGCTCGCCGACCACATGGCCGGGACGGGCAGCGTCTACATCCTGGACGAGCCGACCAGCGGCCTGCACCTGGCCGACGTCGAGCAACTCCTCGGCCTGCTCGACCGGTTGGTGGACGACGGCAAGACGGTCATCGTGGTCGAGCACCACCAGGCGGTGATGGCGCACGCCGACTGGATCATCGACCTCGGCCCCGGCGCCGGCCACGACGGCGGCCGGATCGTCTTCGAGGGCACCCCCGAGGACCTGATCGCCGCCCGCTCCACCCTGACGGGCCAGCACCTCGCCGCGTACGTCGCCGGCTGACCGCCCCGCCGGCGCGCCCCCGGTCCCCCTCCCCGGAGGGCCGGGGGCGTCCGTCCACCTCCGCCCGCCCCGCCGCGGGTCCGGGACGGGTCCGGGGAGAGTCTGGCGCTCTTCTTTCACGTCTCCCTTCCCCTCCGGTGGCGGCGGCCAGAATGCGAGTTCGGCGGACGCCGCCCGACGGAAGGGACCAGACCGATGACCTCGCACCCCGACCAGACCACCGTCATCGTGGGCGCCGGCCCCGCCGGGCTCACCGCGGCGCTCGGCCTCGCCCGGTACCGCCACCCGGTGACGGTGGTGGACGGCCCCGGGCCGGCCCGCAACGCCGCGTCGGCGGGCGTGCACGGGCACGTCGGCCTGGACGGTGTCACGCCTGCCGAGTTCCGGGCCCGGGCCTGGCGCGAACTGTCGCGCTACAAGACCGTCGAGCGGGTGGAGGCCGACGCCGAGAGCGTGACGCCCGTCTCGGACGGGGGCTTCCGGGTGGCCCTCGAAGGCGGCGGGACGCTGGAGGCCGGCACCGTCCTGCTGGCGGCCGGCGTGGTCGACGTCTTCCCGGAGGGTGTGGACGGCTTCGCGGAGTGCTGGGGCCGCAGCGTCATCCACTGCCCGTTCTGCCTCGGCGAGGAGAACGCCGGCGGGCGCTGGGCCACCGTCACGGAGGGCCCGGAACTCGCGGCCCTCTCGGCCGTCGGCTTCCGCGCCTGGAGCGAGGACACCCTCGCGATCTGCCCGGAGTCCATGCCCGGCCTGGAGGCCGCCCGCGCCACCGCCCGGGCCGACGGCGGCGACGTCGTCGCGGGCACCGTCCGGCGCCTGCACCACCGTCAAGGGGCGCTGCACACCATCGAGTTGGCCGACGGCCGGATGCTGGAGCGGGACACCCTGGTGTGGACCCCGCAGCAGCGGCAGCAGCCCCTGGTGCGACGGCTCGCCGAGCAGCTGCGGCTGGCGGTCGACGACGCCGGCTTCCTCACCGTCGACGCCTTCCAGCGCACCAGCGCGCCCGGCCTGTACGCGGCCGGGGACCTGGCCAGCCGCTGGAAGCAGTCCGTCACCGCCGCCGGCGCCGCGGGCGCCGCGGCCGCCGACGCCCTGCACACGGCCGCGCTGCTCGGCACCGCCCGGCTGTGACAGAAGTCCGCAAGAGACCTGGGACCCGCTCGGGAGACGACGCCACCATGACACCCATGACTGAACCCGCCGACGCCCCCGACGTGATGACCGAGGTCTTCGACGCCGTCTACCGGGGCGAGAGCCCCTTCGGCAAGGTCCCGCCGTGGGACATCGGAGCGCCCCAGCCCGCGTACGTCGCCCTGGAGCAGGCCGGACTGATCACCGGCGCGGTGCTCGACGCGGGCTGCGGCACCGGCGAGGACGCCCTCCACCTGGCGGCCAGGGGCTACCGGGTGACGGGCCTGGACCTGTCCCCGACGGCGATCGCCATCGCCCGCGACAAGGCCGCCGCGCGCGGGCTCGACGCCGTCTTCGAGGTCGCCGACGTGCTCCGACCCGACGGCTGGGAGGGGCGGTTCGACACCGTCATCGACTCCGGCCTGGCCCACACCTTCGAGGGCGAGCAGCTGGCCGCCTACGCGGCGGCCCTGCACCGGGTCTGCCGCCCGGGGGCGGTGGCGCACGTCCTGTCGATCAGCGACCGCGGCTCCCGGGAGATGCAGGCCCGGCTCGCCGAAGCGGTCGAGGGCATCCCGGCGCCGCTGCCCGAGGACCAGCAGCCGGCCGACCTCAGGCGCTCCGCCGAGCACCTGCGGGCCGGGTTCGCCGACGGCTGGACGGTCGAGTCGATCGACGACGCCCACATCCGCGGCATCGTCCCGACCACGTCCGAGCTCCACGACGGACACGCCTGGCTCGGCCGCTTCCGCCGCAACTGACCACCGAGGCCTCCTGGGAAGACGAGGGAAGATGAAGCTCCGCGTGGGCAAGTGGCTGCGAACCGTGGCGTCCTCGCCGGTCGCCCGGGCGGCCGTGAGCGCCCTCCCGCCCGCCGTCACCGGGCCGACCCGGCGGAACTGGGCGGGCGCCGCCCGCACCGCCTACCGGTTCGGCGTCGTCTACGGCGGCCTGTACTGCCTGACCAGCCCGCAGATCTACCTGGCGCTGCGCGGCGGCGGCATGGGACGGCAGCAGCAGGCCGCCGACTCCTGGGCCGACCGCTGGGAGGTCCGCCCCGCCCGCAACTGGATGGCCACCCGGGTGCTGCGCCGGGAGCTCGGCAACCGCTTCGCCGGCGGCGACGACCCGCACACCTGGGCCGGGCAGCTCTGCTGGCTCGCGGGCGCCGCCGCCGTCACCCCGCTCTGGTCCGCGCTGGACCGCGACCGCACCGACCACGCGACGCTCGACAGGTGGGTCCGGCTGGCCCTCCGGTTCTGCCTCGCCGGGCAGATGTTCTCCTACGGCGCGGCCAAGGCCGTCCCGCTCCAGTTCCCGCAGCTGCCGCCGTCCAAGCTGGTCGAACCGGTCGGCGACCTCAGCCCGATGGGCCTGCTGTGGGCGCAGATCGGCTCCTCCACGCCCTACCAGGTGCTGCTCGGCGCCGCGGAGATCACCGGCGGACTGCTGCTCGTCGTCCCGCGCACCGCCACGCTCGGCGCCCTGCTGTCGGCCACCGAGATGGCCCAGGTGCTGCTGCTCAACCTGACCTTCGACGTCCCCGTCAAGGTCCACTCCTTCCAGCTGGCGCTGCTCGCCGTGCTCCTGCTCGCCCCCCAGGCCCCGCGGCTGGCCGGCGCCCTGCTCACCGAGGCCCCGGTCCCCGCCGCCGCCCCCACCGACCTGTTCCGCTCCCGGCGGGCGAACCGACTCGCCACCGCCGCGCAGGTCGGCGCCGGACTCTGGCTGCTCGGCGCGCAGCTGCGCAACGACTGGTCGTTCTGGAGGAACCACGCCGGCGGCCGGCCCAGGCCCGAGCTGTACGGCCTGTGGGACATCACCGAATCCACCGTCGACGGCGAGCCGCGCCCCGCCACCGCGGAGGACGGCCGGCAGTGGCGGCGACTCGCCGTGGACTCCGCCGACGCCGTTGCCATCCAGTACACCGACGACTCCCTCGACCCCTGCATGGCGGCGATCGACACCGACGCCGGCACCCTCGCGCTGACCAAGGCGGCCGACCCGAAGTGGCAGGTGACGCTCACCTTCCGGCGGACCGGCGACGACCTGCTCGACCTGGAGGGCGACGTCGACGGCTGCCGCCTGCGCCTGCGACTGAGCCGACGCGACCTCGCCACCTTCCCCTTGGTCGGCCGCGGCTTCCGCTGGATCCAGGACACCTCGTACCTGCGTTAGGAGAGCGACGGATGGTGACGCTCGCCGCCCGGGTGCGCGGCCCGGTGCTGCTGCCCGGCAGCCCGGGGTACGACGAGGAACGGTCCGGCTTCCAGACCGGGTTCCGGCACCGCCCGGCCCTCGTGGTCGGCGCCGCCTGCGCCGAGGACGTGCGCGCCGCCGTCCGGTTCGCCGCCGGACGCGGGCTGCCGATCGCCGTGCAGTCCACCGGGCACGGCATCGTCACCGCCCTGCACGGCGAGGGCGTCCTCGTCACCACCCGCCGGATGAAGGGCGTCACCGTGGACCCGGCGGCCGGCACCGCCCGCGCCGAGGCCGGCGCGGTGTGGGGCGAGGTGGTGGAGCGGGCCGCGCCGTACGGCCTCGCCCCGGTCAGCGGCTCGGCCCCGCACGTCGGCGTGGTCGGCTACCTGCTCGGCGGCGGCGTCGGCCTGCTCGGCCGGCAGACCGGCTGGGCCAGCGACCACGTCCGGTCCTTCGACCTGGTCACCGCCGACGGCGTGCTCCGCCGGGTCACGGCCGACTCCGACCCCGACCTGTTCTGGGCGCTGCGCGGCGGCTGCGGCAACTTCGGCGTCGTCACCGCCGTGGAGACCGCCCTGGTGCCGGTGGCCCGGCTCTACGGCGGCGGCCTCTGGTTCGCCGCGGACCGGCCGCTCGACCTGCTGCGCGCCTACCGGGCGTGGACGCTGACGCTGCCGGACGAACTCACCTCCTCCATCGGCCTGTTGACGGTCCCGCAGGCCCCGGCCTTCTCCGAGGCGCTGCGCGGACGCTACGTCGCCCACGTCCGGATCGCCTTCACCGGCCCCGCCGAGGCGGGGGAGCGGCTGGTGGCGCCGCTGCGCGCGCTCGGCCCGGCGCTGGTCGACACCGTCCGCGAGATGCCGTACACCGACACCGCCTCCATCTACCAGGACCCGCGCGTCCCGCACGCCTACTTCGGCGGAAACGTCCTGCTGCGCGAACTCGCCCCGGAGGCGCTGCGGGCCGTCGTGGAGGTGGCGGGCCCCGGCGCGGCCGTGCCCTGCATGATCGACATTCGCCACCTCGGCGGCGCCTTCGCCCGCCGCCCCGCCGACCCGGGCGCGGTCGGCGGGCGCGACGCCGCCTACCTGCTGCGGGTGTCGACCGGCGGCGCGCTCGCCCCGTCGACCGCGGCCCGGCCCGTCCACCGCCGCCTCTGGGCGGAGCTGGAGCCGTGGACGGTCGGCCGCAGCCCCAACTCGATCTACAACGACGGCGCCCCGGAGCCGGAGGAGCAGGTGCGCGAGCTGTTCGCCGCCGAGGACTTCGAACGGCTGCGGCGGGTGAAGACGCGGCACGACCCGGACAACCTGTTCCGCTTCACTCACAACGTCCCACCGCTGGAAGGGGGTCGACCACGCGTCACCCCTTGACGGCCCCGGCGGCCACGCCGGAGGCGGACCCGCGGCGGACGACCGGGAAGGCCACCGCCACGGGCCGCGCCGCCGGGGCGGCGCCCGCCGTCAGCCGGGAGCGGGTCAGCTGACGGCGAGTTCGCCGAGCTGCAGGTAGTGGTCGCCGAACTGGTCGGCGCCCAGCTTGGTGGCGGCGACCCGGACGTACCGGGCGGTGACCGGGGCGAAGGCGAAGCCCTGGCCGGCGGCGCCCGGGCGGGCCTGGCCGGTGCGGGAGGCGACGGTGGTCCAGGTGGCGTCGTCGGTGGAGACCTGGACGGCGTAGTCGACCGGGAAGCCCAGGCCGGTGTTCGCGCCGTCGGTGCGGGGCACCAGCTGCACCCCGCTGACCACGTCGGCGCCCTGGAGGTCGACGGTGATCCACTCGTCGGCCGCGGCGGTCGGGGACTTGGCGCTGCTCCAGCCCATCGAGTAGCCGAGCGCGGAGTTCAGCACGCCGTCGGTCGCGGCGCCCCGTCCCCAGCCGGAGGACTCCACGGTGCTGGAGGTCCGGACCGGGCGGTTGACGGCGAGGTCGCCGCCCGCCGTCTCGATCTCGGCCAGCTGCATGTGGTAGTTGCCGTGCGGGTCGGTGCGCAGGCTGGTGCCGGTCACCTTGACGTAGCGGACGTCCGTGGCGGGGAAGGCGAAGGGCTGGGCCGAGGCGTCGGGCCTGGGGTAGCCGGTGCGGGAGGCGACGGTGGTCCAGGTGGCGTTGTCGGTGGAGACCTGGACGGTGAAGTCGACCGGGAAGCCCAGGCCGGCGTTCGCGCCGTCGGCCCGCGGGTAGAGGTCGATCCGGCCGGTCCGCCGGACCGCGCCGAGGTCCACCGACACCCACTCGCCGTGGTCCACGGCCAGGTTCGCGATGCTGCTCCAGCCCGTGCTGCCGTCCGGCAGGCCGCGTCGGCCGTCGGTGGCGGCCGCCAGGCCCCAGCCGTCCGCCTCGTAGCTGGACGACGCGGTGACGGTGGCACCCAGGGCGGCGTCGGTGCCCGGGTCGAGCCGGACGTTGTCGAAGCGGGCGGCGGCGTCGCCGGTGACGAGTCCGATGTCGCCGACCGGGTAGCCGGGGTCGTCCAGGGTGATCAGCGGGGTGGTTCCGGCGATGACCTTCAGGGTGGCGCCGCGGGTGACCACCCGGAGGGTGACGCTCTGGCCGGGCGTGTAGCCGGGCACCGTCGCCGTGGCCAGCGTGGTGCCGCTGCGGTAGACGAACACCTGCCCGTTGTTGCGCAGCGCCACCAGGTAGCCGGTCTGCACGTCCACCGGGTTCTGGCTGTGGACGGTCAGCCCGGCCCAGTTGCTGTCGCCACCGGCCGGGTTGACCCCGGTGATCCGGACGTCGACCGAGGCCGAGACGTCCCCGTACGCGCGGCCCGCCACCGCCGACACCGTCTCCCAACTGCTCAGCGGGTCGCTCTGGACGTAGCCGCCGTCGCTGACGGACCAGCTGCCCCTGGTGTGGCGCCACTGGGCGTCGGTGCCGCCGGAGAAGTCGTCGGCGAACGGGAGGGCCGCGTCGGCGCCGCCGGGGGCGAGCGCCTCCAGGAGCTGCCGGTGCCGGTGGTCGGTCTCCACGCCGGAGGTCGAGAACTCGGTGGTGCTGGTGATCAGCGAGGCGATCAGGGTGCGGGCCAGCACCGGCTTGCTCGCGGCGAGCTGGTGCAGCAGCTCGTAGTCCTGGACGCCGGCCAGCAGGGCCTCGCTGCGCACGCTGTCGTAGACCTCGTACTTCGGGTTCGCGGGGGTGCCGGTGTTCGGGCGGACCAGGTAGCGGTCGCCGTTCTGCCAGCCGTCCCTGGTGTCGTAGGCCGGGTGGCCCGCACTGTCGTCGGACCAGATGTTCCAACCCCAGTGCAGGAACCCGTTGCCCCCGGTGGCGGCCACCATCCACGGTGTCAGGCGCGAGTCCGCGACGGGGTAGCTGATGAAGCGGTTGACGTGGCGGTCCCGGGGGTCGTTGCAGTAGTAGAGCCAGAGGTCCTTCCCGGCCAGCCGCAGGCTCTGGAAGTAGCCCGCGTTGCGGTCGTAGCCGGGGCCGTCGAGCTTCTGCGTCACGGTGCCGAGCGCGGCGTCGATCGGGCCGACCGGCTCGACGTGGGCCTCGTTGGTCAGGCCCTGCGGGAACTTGGCGCGGTACTGCTGGTAGAGCCAGGGCGAGGTCACGCTCTGCACCGGCAGCGACGCGCCGGTGGGCTCGTCGACCGCGCTCATGTAGAAGACGTCGCTCCAGCGCCGGCCCTGCGCGCAGGCCGCGACCGGGCCCGGGTCGAGGCACTTGGTGTCGAGGTGGGCCTTGAGCGCGCCGAACACCTTGTCCAGGTAGACGGCGGCCGCGTCCCGGCCCTGTGGGGTGTCGACCGGCAGGTAGTCCTTGCGGACGCCGCCCCGCCCGTCGGGGACGAGCGCCTCAAGTCGGCTGCCGCCCTCCTCGATCAGCGTGGGGGTGTAGAGGTACTGCAGCGCGCCGGCGTCCTGGAACAGCTGCACGAACCGGTCGAAGTCGCCCCACTGGAAGGTGTACCGGCCGCCCGCGTCCAGCTTGGTGTCGCGGATCGCGAGGGCCTGGAAGTCCGCGTAGACGACGTTGTTGCGGTGCTCGGCGAGGTCGGTGGCGAAGCTGCCGACCACCTTCCACCAGTTCTCCTCGTACGGCTGCACGCCGTACTGTCCCGGGATGGAGGCCGCCGTCCAGTCGTAGTCCCAACCGACCGAGGTGAACCAGTTGTTGAGCCGGAACGTCGACCGGTTGGTCGCCGGCAGCTCCGCCGGGTAGACCGTCACCGAGACCGGCACGTCCACCGCGCCGTCCGCGGTCCGCACGGTCGCCTTGCCGGTGTAGACGCCGGGCGTCTGGCCGGCCGGCACGGCGACGCTGTAGTAGTACGGCTGCGTGGTGTTCGCGGCGAGCGCGTACGGCTCGTTCTCCACCAGCGAGTCGTAGTAGCTCGTCCCGCCGTCCGGCGGCTCCTGGTGCCCGTCGTACGGGGCCTGCTGGACGACCTTGTCGATCCGCGGGTGGTTGTACTCCCGGTTCACGGTGATCCGCGAGGCCGGGATCGTCGCCCCGCCGGGCCCGGCCAGGTCGCCGGGCGCCACCCACAGCCCGCTCAGCGCGCCACCGGAACGGACGGCGATCTGGGCGGCCTGGGTCTCGTTGCGCGCCGCGGCCAGGTCGATCGCCCGGGACGGGCGGGACGGCACGGCCGAGGACGAGAAGACGTGGTCGTAACCGCTCTCCACCCAGACCGACGGCGCCCCGGCGGCGCTCGCCACCGGGCCCGGTGCCAACGGGGCCAGTAGCAGCCCGAGCAGGGAGGGTATGACCGCCCTCGCCATTATTTTCCGCACGGTTCCTCTTTCCGAAGTCGCAGCGATTCCCTCGAAGCGGGGCGCGCTGAAGGATAGTCAGACCACGGAGCACATCGGCGGGCGGCTCCCGTACTGCGAGCGGCGGCTCGAACGGGGAGGCGGGGGGCGGCGGACCGGGTTCCTGCGGGGCGTGGGGCCGGGTCAGCTCTTCTTCAGGACGTCCTCGATGGTGGCGGCCACGTGCTGGGCCTGGAGGTCGCGGCCCTTCTCGTTGGGGTGCGCGCACCACGGCACCTTCTGGCCGATGAGGTCGAGGTTGGAGGGTTCCAGCAGGCCGCCGATGCTGCGGTCGGCGCCGTCGCAGGCGGTGTTGGCGCCGGTCGGGGCGTAGAGGTCGGCGAAGGTGGCGTCGTTCTCCTCGGCGACCTTCCTCATGACGTCGTTGAGCCGTTGCTGGGCCTGGTCCAGGACGGGCAGCGCGTCCTGGGGGATGTCGGCGTCCCAGGCCTTGTCGTGCAGGACCTGGATCATCTGGTCCAGGTCGTCCTCGGCCACCTGGAGCTTGAAGTCCAGCCACTGCTTGCCGTCGCCGGTCTCGAAGAAGTCCTTGCACTCGGCGGCCGGCTTCTCCCCGTCCACGGGCTCGCCGGGCAGCAGGGAGGGCTGGCGGAGCTTGTCGGAGCACTGCTTGATGATCTCGGCGAAGCCCAGCGTGTTGCCGCCCATGCTGCCCACCGCCAGCTTGGTGTCACCCTTGAGGGCCTTCCACTGCTCGTCCACCTCCCCGGCGCCGAAGGGCAGTTGCTGCTTGGTCCAGACGTTGGCGGCGACGGCGCCCCCGCAGGAGACGTCGCCCTGGACGGTGAGGTCGACGCCCTTGCCCGCCAGGGTCCGCGCGGCGACGGCGGGGTAGTTGTCCGTGGCCTGGAAGCACCACCCCCGCTCGCTGTCCATGTGGTTCACCGGGGACAGGCCGAAGTTGGCGGTGTAGGAGTCGCCGAAGAACACGGTCGGCACCGCATCGGCGGCCGGGGCCGCCACGGCGGTGGCCGCCGGGGCGGCGAGCGCCAGACAGCTGCTCAGCGCGAGCGCGGCAGCTCCCAGCCGCCGCGTCCTGGAGGGGTTCGTCGTCCTGCGCGTGGTCGAAGACATGGCTGCGCCCTTTCGCCGGAATCAGCGGGAAGAAACAAGAAGGGGAGTTACCCTCCGTATTCGCTCATGGCGGAGCGTGATGTCCCGGCGACGACAGTGCGCATACGGGCGATCCTGCACAGGCTCTCCACATCGGCCCACCCGCCCGGCCGAAGCGGCCGCTCCGTCTCCGCGTTCACCGCGTTCTCCGGTGCGGGTTTCCAGGCGGGCGCGGTGTGTGCTGGTGCCGCCAACCCGCCTGGTGGAGCGGTGCGTCGGCCGAATCGGGGACGCCCGGGAAGTGCGCGGGAAAGCGGGGTTTCCGGGGCGGCGGGGGTGAAACATCCGCCGTGGAACGGACCGGCCTGCTAGGGTCGTCCGTAGTTCCAGTAGTGGTTCCCATGAATTTCGTGTGCGCCTGCTGGTGTGTCGTGGGCGCATTTCGTTTTCCGGCCTCCCTTTCGGACGGGTCATCATCGCGGCACTCGGGATCCGCACGGCGCGGATTCCGGACAGCCCCTCGAAGGAGATGTGTTGATGCTTCGTGGCACCGTGAAGTGGTTCGACGCGGAGAAGGGCTTCGGCCTCCGCGAGCTGCTCAGGGGCCAGGAGGCCGAGAACATCCGCCCGCTCTAGTTCTTCCCGCCACGGCACCCGCCCGGCAGCGAGGGGCCCGCACCGCGTACACGCTTGGTGCGGGCCCCTCGGCCTTGCGCCGGGACGTACGCCCCCGGCCGGTCCGGGCCTCCGGGGTCCGCCGCTCTCCGGCGGGCGCCGACCCGGACGACGTGCCGCACGGTTCTCCCGTCCACGCCCCGCCCGTCGCACTTCCGGCCCGTTTCCTCGTGGTCTCCGCCCGGCGCCCCGGCGCCGTGGAGCCTTCCTCGTGACGCGCCGCCCGAGAAAGGTCTCCGCATGAGCCGTTCCAGCCGTCCCCCGTACCAGGGCTCCGGCCGCCGCACCCGCCAGGGGGCTTCCGTACACGGGGAGTTCGCGTTGCCGGTGGGCACCACCCCGGCGCTGCCGGCCGTCGAGTCGTTCGACGCGCTGGACATGCCGAAGGCGCTGCTGACGACGCTGACCCGGCAGGGCGTCACCTCGCCGTTCCCGATCCAGGCCGCGACGCTGCCGAACTCGCTGGCCGGCCGCGACGTGCTCGGCCGGGGGCGCACCGGCTCCGGCAAGACGCTCGCGTTCGGCCTCGCCGTGCTGGCCCGCACCGCCGGCCGGCGGGCCGAACCCGGCCGGCCGCTGGCGCTGGTCCTGGTCCCCACCCGCGAACTGGCCCAGCAGGTGACCGGGGCCCTCACCCCGTACGCCCACGCGGTGAACCTGCGCCTGACCACGGTGGTCGGCGGGGTGTCGATCGGCGGCCAGGCCCGGGTGCTGGGCCGAGGCGTCGAGGTGCTGGTGGCCACGCCCGGGCGGTTGGCGGACCTGGTGCAGCGCGGCGACTGCCGGTTGGACGAGGTGGCCGTGACCGTGCTCGACGAGGCCGACCAGATGGCCGACGTGGGCTTCCTCCCGCAGGTCGTCCAACTCCTCGACCAGGTCGACGACGGCTGCCAGACGATGCTGTTCTCCGCCACCCTGGACCGCAACGTCGACCGCCTGGTCCGCCGCTTCCTGAACGACCCGGTCACGCACTCGGTGGACCCGTCCGCGGGCGCGGTCAGCACGATGGAGCACCACGTGCTGCACGTGCGGAGCTCCGACAAGGCCGCCACGATCGCGCACATCGCCTCCCGCGAGGGCGGCGTGATCATGTTCACCGACACCAAGCACGGTGCCGACCGCCTGGTGCGGGACCTGCTCGCCAACGGCGTGAAGGCCGCGGCCCTGCACGGCGGCAAGTCCCAGCCGCAGCGCACCCGCACCCTGGAGCAGTTCCGTGCCGGCCAGGTCACCGCGCTGATCGCCACCAACGTCGCCGCCCGCGGCATCCACGTCGACGGCCTCGACCTGGTCGTCAACCTGGACCCGCCGATCGACCACAAGGACTACCTGCACCGGGGCGGACGCACCGCCCGGGCCGGCGAGTGCGGCACCGTCGTCACCCTGGTGCTGCCCGAACAGCGCCGTGAGACGGCCCGCATGATGGCCACCGCCGCCATCACCCCCGTCACCACCCGCATCAGCGCCGGTGACGAGGAACTCGCCCGCATCACCGGCGCCCGCGTCCCCACCGGCGTCCCCACCACCATCCCCGACCCGGTCGTCGAACGCCCGCGCTCCGGCACCTCCACCAGCCGGACCCGGCGCCGCCGAGCCCTGCGCGCCCGCACCGCGCAGGCCGTCGCGGGCTCCCGTGACACCGCGCCCCGGCGCACCGCCCTCGCCGGGTAGCACGCCCGCCCGGCAGACGTCCTCAACCCGCCACCGCCACCGCCACCGCCACCGCCACCGCCAGTGCCCGGACCGCCGCCACCACCGGCGGCGACGACCCGAAGGACCACGCCCGTGACCATCAGCCTCGAACGCCCCGCGACCACCACCACGGTCGGCGACCTCATGAAGCACCCGGAACTGCAGATCAGCGACGACGTCACCGCGGACACCGCGATGGACATCCTGCACAGCTCCGGTGCGGACCACCTCCTGGTCCGCACCGACGACGGCCGCTGCGCCGGGCTGCTGACCCGCCTCCACCTGGCACCGTTCCAGGCCCGCTCCTGGTACACCGAACGCACCCCCGTCCGGGACATCGCCCTCGACCGGGCCCCGTTCGCCACCGCCGACATGCCGGTCACCGACGCCCTCGCCGCCATGCGCGCCCGCGGCCTGGAGACGTGGCCGGTGGTCGACCACGAGGGCCACGCCATCGGCCTCCTCGACCGCTAGGCCCGTCGTCGAACCCCCGCCGGCCCCGCCGCGCTACGAGCCCGTGGAGGTGGGGCGGGGCGTCGCGCCGAGGGGCGGCGCGGTGGTGGACGCGGGCTCGGCCGGGCGGGGGAGTCCCGCGCGGCGGGCGCGCGTGACGGCCAGGCCGGCGGCGGTCGCGAGGGTGGCGGCGCCGAGGACGCCGACGGCGCCCGCCAGGCCCCCGGCGGGCCGGGCGGCGGCGAGCAGGAGCAGCGGGCAGACGAACTCGCCGAGGAAGAAGGCGGTGTTCCACAGGCCGGTGCCGCGGCCCCGGTCGGCGTGGTGGAGCAGGGCCATGGTGCGGGTGATCAGGGTGGGCAGCAGCATCCCGGTGCCCAGGCAGTTGACGACGGCGCCGACGACCAGCACGGGGACGCTGCCCGCTAGGGCGATGGTGCCGAAGCCGGCCGCGCAGAGCGTGAGGGTCCAGGGGAGCAGGCGGTCGGCGCGGTCGGTGAGGCGGGTGAAGGCGGCCGCGCCGACGACGGTGGCGGCGCTGGCGACCGCGGTGCACAGGCCGATGGTGGCGGGCGCGGTGGTGCCCAGGTCGTCGAGGAGGTAGGAGGTCTCGACGGGGACGGTGTAGAAGGCGATCGCGCCGAAGAAGGTCAGCGCGCAGGGTGCCAGTAGGCGGCGCAGCAGCGGGACGAAGGGGGCCGGGGCGGGGGCTGCGGCGGCGTCGGTGCGCCGGTCGGCCGGTCGTAGCGCGGTGGCCAGCAGGGGTGCGAGCAGCAGGCCGACGGCGTACGCCCAGAACGGGGCGCGCCAGCCGGCCGAGCCGGCGGCGCCGCCGAGGGCGAAGAAGGCGGTGGCGGAGACGGCGGAGCACATCGCCTGCAGGGCGAGGTACTTCTCGCGCTGCCTGCCGCTCCAGTAGTCGCCGATCAGGGTGGTGCAGCAGGTCATGATCGCGGATTCGGCGACGCCGACCAGGGCCCGGCTGGCGATGATCGCGGGCAGCGAGTCCAGCCAGAGCGGAGCGGTGCCGACGATCGCGTAGAGCACGGTGGCGGCCACCAGCAGGCGGTGGCGGCCGAGCCGGTCGATGACCGCGCCCGCGAACGGGGCCATGACGGCGAGGGAGAGCGCGGGGACGGTCAGCGCCACGGGGGCGAGGACGTCCGCGCCGGGGACGGTGGCGAAGTGGTCCTGGAGCTTCGGGACGACCGGGGCGATCAGGACGGCGCCGAGGATCGGCAGGCAGCTGCCCGCCATCAGCAGGGTCACCGTCAGCCGGGGGCGGGCGGGGAGCGGGCCCGGCGCGGGGGCGTCGAGGGGGCGGGCGGCGGGCATGGCGGCTCCGTTCGAGGGGGCGGGGGACCGCGACCGGGCGGGGACGGGCGCGCGCGGCGGCCCGCCCGGCCGGGACGGCGGGGGCGGTGCCGGTCCGGGGCGCCGGGTCGGCGGGCCGGGGTGGCAGCCATCCTGGACGGGACGGGCGGCCCGGGGGAATGCCCCGGCCGATCGCTTGTGCGGATGCCTCTCATCCGCCGGACGGATGGCGGCGCGCCCGCTGCTGGAGTTCGGCGCCGACCCGGGCGGCGGTCCCGCGCAGCCACTGGTGGGCGGCGTCCTGGGTGTGGACGGGGTGCCACCACAGGGCCTCGGTGAGCGGGACGGGTTCGAACGGGCAGGGCAGGACGCGCACGCCGCCGCCCGGCCCGACGAGGTCGGCGAGGCGTTCCTGGATCAGCGCGACCCGGCGCGTTCCGGCGACCATGGCGGGCAGCAGCTGGAAGGTGCCCACCGAGACCTCGACCCGCGGCTCGATGCCCAGCAGGGCGAGCTGCCGGGTGGCGGGGGCGTCGTGGGTGCGCTGGTAGACCGCCCAGGGCAGGCGGGCCAGGTCGTCCAGGGCCAGGCCGTCGGCGACCTCCTCGTGGTCGGCCGAGACCAGGCAGACCCAGCGGTCGGTGTACAGGTCGAGGGACGGGTAGCCGGTGATCACGCCGTGCGGCAGGAGGAGCCCGTCGGCGGCGCCGAGGAAGTCGGTGATCGAGTCGACCAGGGTGGGGCCGACCTGCTCGAAGCGCAGCCGGACGCCGGGGGCCTCGGCGTGCAGGGCGCGGGCGAGCCGGGCGCCGAAGACGGCGGCCCCGTAGTCGGAGGTCAGCAGGGTGAACTCGCGTTCGGCGGTGGCCGGTTCGAAGGACGCCTGGCAGGTGAAGACCCGCTCCAGCAGGTCGCAGGCGGGGCCGGTCATGGTGAGCAGCGCGGCGCCGAGCGGGGTGGGGGTGTAGCTGTTCCCGGACCGGGAGAGCAGGTCGTCGTCGAAGTGCTTGCGCAGCCGGGCGAGGGCGGCGCTCATGGCGGGCTGGCTCAGTCCCAGCCGCCGGCCGGCCCGGGTGACGTTGCGTTCCTCCAGCAGGGCGCGCAGGGCCGGGAGCAGGTTGAGGTCGAGGGTCGCGAGGTTCATGGAGGCCGACCTACTCATTCGTCCGGTGGATGACCAGCATCAACAGAATTGATTTCCATGATTGCCGTGCCGGGGCCACATTAGTCGCAACGCATCGAGAGGAAACCTCGTGGCAACACACGCGCAACTCCGCGGCCCCTTCGCCCTCGGCACCTTCGCGGACGGCGACGGCGCGCCCTTCCCCGGCCTGGTGGCCGACGGCCGGGTGCTGGACCTCCGCGGCCGCCCCGCGCTCGGCAGCCCCACCACCACCCGCGACCTGCTGGAGCGCTGGGACGAGGCGCTGCCGGTCCTGCACGACCTGGCGGCCCGGACGGACGGCGCCCGGCGGCCCGTCGGGAGCCTGCGCACCCTCGCCCCGGTCGAGCCCCGGCAGTTGCTGCAGTCCGGCGCCAACTACCGGCAGCACGTGATCGACCTGGCCATCGCGCACCGCCCCGCCGAGGACGCCCGCCCCGTCGAGCAGGCCCGGGCCGAGATCGGCGCGATGATGGACCGGCGCGCCGCCGAGGACCAGCCGTACGTGTTCATCGGCCTGCCGTCCTCGATCACCGGCCCCTACGACGACGTGGTGCTGCCCGCCTGGTGCACCAAGCCGGACTGGGAGCTGGAGCTCGCCGCCGTGATCGGCGCCCCCGCGTACCGGGTCACCCCCGAACAGGCCCTCGGGCACGTCGCGGCGTACACCATCGCCAACGACCTGACCGCCCGCGAGCTGGTCTTCCGCCGCGACATGCCGGAGATCGGCACCGACTGGCTGCGCTGCAAGAACGCCCCCGGCTTCACCCCGCTCGGCCCCTACCTGGTGCCCGCCGCGTTCGTCGGCGACCCGTCCGACTTGCGGGTCACGCTGGAGCTGAACGGCGAGACCATGCAGGACGAGTCCACCGCCGACATGCTCTTCGACGTGGCGCGGATGGTCTCCTACGCCTCGCAGACCACCCGGCTGCTGCCCGGCGACCTGGTCCTCACCGGCAGCCCGGCCGGCAACGGCATGCACTGGGGGCGCTTCCTCACCGACGGCGACGTCATGGACGGCACCATCACCGGCCTCGGTGCCCAGCGCACCCGCTGCGTCCGGGAGGCCGCGTGAACGCCCCGGACCGCGCCGACCCCGAGGGCGCGATAGCCGCCGCCGCGAAGGCGTACTCCAACTGGGGCCGCTGGGGCGCCGACGACCGCCTCGGCACCCTCAACTTCCTCGGCGAGGACGAGCGCCGGGCCGCCGCCGGACTGATCCGGCAGGGCGTCAGCTTCTCGCTCTCCCAGCGCTTCGACATGGACGGCCCGCAGAAGGGCTGGCGCCGGCGCACCAACCCCGTCCACACCATGCTGGACACCGGCACCGACGCCGCCGCCGGACTGCAGGGCTTCCCGCACGGCATCGGCGGCGCCGACGACGTGATCGCCATGCCGCTGCAGTGCTCCACCCAGTGGGACGGCCTCGGCCACATCTTCGACCACGGCAGGGCGTGGAACGGCCGTGACGCCGCCACCACCGTCACCTCCGAGGGCGACCTGGTCACCGGCATCGAGCACATGGCCCACCAGATCGCCGGCCGCGGCGTCCTGCTCGACGTCGGCCGCGCGATCGGCACCGACGGCGAACTGCCCGACGGCTTCGCGGTCACCGAGGAGCACCTGCGCGCCACCATCGCCGCCCAGGGCCCGAGTTCGGCCGTCGGCCGCGGCGACGTCGTGCTCGTCCGCACCGGGCAGCTCAGCCGGGCGCGGCGCCAGGGCTGGGGCGAGTACGCGGGCGGCCCGGCGCCCGGCCTGTCCTTCACCACCGCCGGGTGGCTGCACGGCAGCGAGATCGCCGCGATCGCCACCGACACCTGGGGCTTCGAGGTCCGCCCCAACGAGTTCGACCACGCCTTCCAGCCGCTGCACCAGGTGGCCATCCCCCATCTCGGCCTGCTGATCGGCGAGATGTGGGACCCGGACGCCCTCGCCGCACACTGCGCCGCCGACGGCGTGTACGAGTTCTGGCTGACCGCCGCCCCGCTGCCGATCACCGGCGCGGTCGGCTCCCCGGTCAACCCGGTCGCCGTCAAGTAGTCCGCGCGACCGTCCCGGACCGCCGGTCGGTCGACACGCCCGGAGAGCCCTCGGCCGACCGGCCCCCTTCCCCCGTTCTCTCCCGTCCGCCGCGCGACGAGGCGCGGCCCACCCGCCAGGGAGCAACCCCCATGACATCAACCAGCGTCCGGTCCGTTCTGGTGATCGGCGGCGGCACCGCCGGCAACGGCCTGACCGTGCTGCTGCGCCGGGCCGGGATCGCCGTCGACCTGGTCGAGGCCAAGCCCGACTGGAACGTCTCCGGTTCCGGAATCACCTTGCAGGGCAACGCACTTCGGGCCCTGCGCGAGATCGGCGTCTGGCCGCGGGTCCGGGAGTCGGGCTTCGCGTTCGACGAGGTCGGCCTCACCGCCCCCGACGGCACCGTGCTGCACGTCGCCCGCGACGTGCGCACCGGCGGCGAGGACCTGCCCGCCACCGTCGGCATGCAGCGCCCCCGGTTGCAGCGCATCCTGATCGACGCGGTGAAGGCCACCGGCGCGCACGTCCGCCTCGGCACCACCGCCACCGCCCTGCACGCCGACGCCGAGGGCGTGGACGTCGAGTTCTCCGACGGGAGTTCGGGCCGCTACGACCTGGTGGTCGGCGCGGACGGCATCTCCTCCGCGACCCGCGCCATGATCGGCATCACCGAGCGCCCCGAGCCCACCGGCATGGCGATCTGGCGCACCCCCGCCCCGCGCCCCGACGGAGTCGAGCGCACCGACCTGACCTACGGCGGCCCCGCCTACATCGCCGGGTACTGCCCGACCGGGCCCGACACCGTCTACGCCTACCTGGTCGAGCCCAAGCGGGACCGCGCCACCATCGACCCCGCGAGCTACGCGCAGGAGATGCGCCGCCTGGCGGCCGGCTACGGCGGCCACTGGGAGCGGATAGCGGCCTCCCTCACCGACCCGGCGCGGGTCAACTACACCTGGTTCGACCGGCACCTGGTCGAGGGCCCCTGGCACCGGGGCCGCGTCGTGCTGGTCGGCGACGCCGCGCACGCCTGCCCGCCCACCCTCGCCCAGGGCGCCGCGATGTCCCTGGAGGACGCCCTGGTGCTGGCCGAACTCCTCACCGGAACCGAGGAGTTCAGCGAGCAGCTGCTGCTCGACTACCACGCCCGCCGACTGCCGAGGGTGCGGATGGTGGTGGAGAACTCCTGCCAGTTGGGCCAGTGGCTGATGGACGGCGTCCACGACGCCGACGTCCCCGGTCTGATGGCCCGCACCACCGCCGTCCTGAAGGAACTCCCGTGACCCACAAGACCGTCGACGTCCACGCCCACCTGCTGCTCCCCGAGGTCGAGGCCCTCGTCGCCGGACAGGTGGGCCTCGCCCGCGCCAAGGCCCTGGACGCCCGCCGCAACGGCCCGCAGTCCATGTCGGTCAACGGCCCGATGGTCGCCGCCCGGATCCCGCTGCTCACCGACCCGGCCGCCCGGCTCGCCGCCATGGACGCCCAGGGCGTCGACGTGCAGCTCGTCTCCCCGTCGCCGTCCCACTACCACTCCTGGGCCGACGAACGGACGGCGCGCCAGATCTGGGAAGCGGCCGCCGCCACCACCGCCGCGCACTGCGCCACCGCTCCCGAACGGCTGCGCGGCCTCGGCCTGATCCCGCTCCAGCACCCGCACCTCGCCGTCGAAGCACTCGACCACGCGCTCGCCGCAGGGCTGCTCGGCGTCGAACTCTCCAGCCACGCACCGGGCGTGGAGCTCTCCGACCCGGCGCTGGAGACGTTCTGGGCCCGGGCCGCGCAGAGCGGCGCGGTGCTGTTCCTGCACCCCTTCGGCTGCACCCTCGACGAGCGCCTCGACCGCTGGTACCTGTCCAACACCGTCGGCCAGCCCACCGAGAACGCCGTCGCCCTCTCCCACCTGATCTTCTCCGGCGTCCTCGACCGCCACCCCGGCCTGAAGATCGTCGCCGCGCACGGCGGCGGCTACCTGCCCACCCATATCGGCCGCTCCGACCACGCCTGGCGGGTCCGCCCCGACGCCCGCGGCTGCGCGCACGAGCCCAGCTCCTACCTGCGCCGGCTGTACTTCGACTCGCTCGTCCACGACCCGTACGTCCTGCGGGAGTTGGTGCGCGCGGCCGGCGCCGACCGGGTGCTGCTCGGCTCCGACTTCCCGTTCGACATGGGCACCGGGGACCCGCTCGCCGCCCTCGCCGCCGCCGACCTGCCGCCCGCCGACCTGGCCGCCGTCCGCGGCGCCAACGCCGCCGCCCTGCTGGGCCTCTGACCGAGGAGAACCGTCCATGAACCGCCTGCTCACCCACCTGCGGCACGTCGACCTCGCCGTGCCCGACTTCGAGAAGCAGCTCGACTTCTACTCCGGCGTCTGGGGCCTGACCGAGACCGTCTCCGACAGCGGGCTCTCCTTCCTGGCCGCCGAGGGCTCGCCCGAGCAGTACGTGGTGCGCCTGCGCCGAGCCGAGGAGAAGCGCCTCGACCTGGTCTCCTACGGTGCCGCGAACCCCGCCGACGTCGACACCCTCGCCGAGCAACTGCTCGCCCAGGGCGTGCAGTTGATCACCCGGCCGGGCGGCGTCGACACCCCCGGCGGCGGCTACGGCTTCCGCTTCTTCGACTGCGACGGCCGCACGATCGAGGTCTCCGCCGACGTCGCCGCCCGGCAGCACCGCCGGATCGAGGCCCAGGAGTCGATTCCCGTCCGGCTCTCCCACGTCGTCCTCAACTCGCCCGACCTGGACCGCACCCGGCTCTGGTACGAGCAGCACCTCGGCTTCCGGCTCTCCGACACGCTGTCCTCCCCGCACATGGGCGAGGTCATGCACTTCATGAGGATCAGCAACCAGCACCACTCGATGGCCCTCGCCAAGGGCCCGCACACCTCGCTGCACCACGTCTCGTTCGAACTGCGCGGCCTGGACGAGTACATGTACGGCACCGGCCGGGTGCTGCGCGCGGGCGTCCGCAAGATCTGGGGCCCCGGCCGGCACCTCGCGGGCAACAACACCTTCTCCTACTTCCTCGACCCGCACGGCAATACGGTGGAGTACACCACCGAACTGGAGTCGCTGGACGAGGACACCTGGCACCCGCACGTCTACGACTTCTCGCAGCCCGAGGTCACCGACCAGTGGGGCACCGCCAACCCGATGAGCGAGATCGTCGCCAGGGAGTCCTTCAACGACGTCGACCGCGGCGTGTTCGTCGCCCCGCCGGTCTGACCCGCCGAACCCCGGGAGCACGGTGCGGCACCCGTCACGCCCTGACGCCGCACCGCGCCCCCGGCCCCGACCCCGAGGAGCTCCCCCCATGCGCTTCGCCACCTACGAGCACGAGGGCCGCCGCCGCTGCGGCGCGCTCGCCGACGACGACCGCCTGTACCCGCTGCCCGCCGGCACCGACCTGCTCGACCTGATCCGGGCCGGCGCCGACGCCCTGCACGCCGCCGGCCGCACCGCCCTGGCCGGCCCGCCCGGCCCGGCCGTCGGCGAGGTCCGGCTGCTGCCGCCGATCCAGCCGCCCACCGTCCGCGACTTCGTCGCCTTCGAGGAGCACGTCGAGGGCGTCCGCAGGAGCGTCGACGGCACCGCCGGCGTCCCCGAACAGTGGTACGCCGCACCGACGTTCTACTTCGGCAACCCCTACGCGGTGATCGGCGCCCACGACGGCGTGCCCGTCCCGCCCGGCTCGCGGGCCCTCGACTTCGAACTGGAGGTCGCCGCCGTCATCGGCCGGGAGGGCAGCGACCTCACCCCCGGACAGGCCCGCGCGCACATCATCGGCTACACGATCTTCAACGACTGGTCGGCCCGCGACCTGCAGTCCGCCGAGATGAAAGTGGGCCTGGGCCCCTGCAAGGGCAAGGACACCGCCACCACCCTCGGCCCCTGGCTGGTCACCGCCGACGAACTCGAACCGCACCGCGACGAGGACGGCTTCCTGCACCTGGCGCTCACCGCCAGCGTCAACGGCACGGTCGTCGGCACCGACCTGCTCTCCAACATGGGCTGGACCTTCGAGGACCTGGTCGCCTACGCCTCGCGCGGCACCGTCGTCCGCCCCGGCGACGTGCTCGGCTCCGGCACCATGGGCAACGGCGGCTGCCTGGCCGAACTCTGGGGCCGCGACGGGGCGCAGCGGCCCGCGCCGCTGAAGGTCGGCGACACCGTCGTGCTCACCGTCGAAGGCATCGGCTCGACCGCCAACACGGTAGTTGCGGGTGCCGCGCCGCAGCCGGTCCCCGCCGCCCGCCCGCGCCCCCGGACCCGCCCGTGACCGGGGGAGGGCGGCTGGCCGGCCGGGTGGTGGTGGTCACCGGCGCCGCGCGGGGCCAGGGCGCCGCCGAGGCCCGCGCCCTGGCGGCGGAGGGCGCCGTCGTGGTCGCCACCGACGCCCGGCCCGCCGACGGCTGCCGGGTCCTCGACGTCACCGACCCGGACGCCTGGGCCGCGCTCGCCGCCGACCTGCGGGCCGAGCACGGCGCGGTGCACGGCCTGGTCAACAACGCGGGCGTCACCTGGCGGGCCCGGCTCGGCGAGGTCACCGCCGAGGACTTCGCCCGCGTCCACGCCGTCAACGCCACCGGCCCGCTGCTCGGCATGCAGCACCTCGCCCCGCTGATGCCGCCCGGCTCCTCGATCGTCAACGTCGGCTCGGCGGCGGCGCTCACCGCGCACTACCCGGTCGCGTACACCGCCAGCAAGTGGGCGCTGCGCGGCCTGGCCAAGGCCGCCTGCCTCGAACTCGGCCCGCTCGGGATCCGGGTCAACACGGTCCACCCCGGCTTCATCGAGACCGAGATGACCGCCACCGCCCCGCCCGCGTTCCGCGAGGCCACCCTGCGCGAGACCCCGCTGGGGCGCACCGGCACCGTCGAGGAGGTCACCGGGCTGGTGGTCTTCCTGCTCTCCGACGCGGCCTCCTTCATCAGCGGCGCCGAGATCCCCGTCGACGGCGGCCACACCGCGCACGGCGGCGCCAAGTCGGTCTCCGACGCGCTCCGCATCTGAAATCCCCCCGGCTCAAGGAAGTTGCGCATGGACAAGGTCAGTCCCACCGCGGCCGAGGCGGTCGCCGACGTCCCCGACGGCGCCTCGCTGGCCGTCGGCGGCTTCGGCCTCAGCGGCATCCCGTCCACCCTGATCCGCGCCCTGCACGAGCAGGGCGCGAGCGGCCTGCGGGTGGTCTCCAACAACTGCGGCGTCGACGGCGCGGGCCTGGGCCTGCTGCTGTCCGCCGGCCGGATCGCCCGGGTCACCGGCTCCTACGTCGGCGAGAACAAGGAGTTCGCCCGGCAGTACCTCGGCGGCGAACTGGAGGTGGAGCTCGTCCCGCAGGGCACCCTGGCCGAGCGGCTGCGGGCCGGCGGCTGCGGCATCCCCGCGTTCTACACCCCGGCGGGCGTCGGCACCCAGGTCGCCGACGGCGGCCTGCCCTGGCGCCACGCGCCGGACGGCTCGGTCGCGCTGGCCTCCCCGCCCAAGGAGCAGCGCGCCTTCGGCGGCAAGGAGTTCGTCCTGGAGCACGGCATCACCACCGACTACGCCCTGGTCCGCGCGGCCCGCGGCGACCGGCACGGCAACCTGGTCTTCCACCGCGCCGCCCGCAACTTCAACCCGCTGGCCGCGATGGCCGGCCGGATCGCGATCGCCGAGGTGGAGGAACTCGTCGAGCCGGGGGAACTGGACCCGGACCGGGTCCACCTGCCCGGCGTGTTCGTGCAGCGCGTCGTCGCGCTCACCCCCGCCCAGGCCGCCGACAAGGCCGTCGAGAAGAGGACGGTGCGTCCCTGATGCCCTGGACCCGCCCGCAGATGGCGGCCCGCGCCGCCCGCGAACTCACCCCCGGCAGCCACGTCAACCTCGGCATCGGCCTGCCCACCCTGATCCCCGACCACCTGCCGCCCGGCGTGGACGTCGTCCTGCACTCCGAGAACGGCATCCTCGGCACCGGCCCCTACCCGGCTGGGGCGGACGTCGACCCCGACCTGATCAACGCCGGGAAGGAGACCGTCACCGTGCTGCCGGGCGCCGCGTTCTTCGACTCGGCGCTCTCCTTCGGCATGATCCGCGGCGGCCACATCGACACCGCCGTCCTCGGTGCCATGCAGGTCTCCGCGACCGGCGACCTCGCCAACTGGATGGTCCCCGGCGCGGTGGTCAAGGGCATGGGCGGCGCGATGGACCTGGTCCACGGGGCGCGCCGCGTCATCGTGCTGACCGAGCACACCGCCAAGGACGGCACCCCCAAGATCGTCGACACCTGCACCCTGCCGCTCACCGGCCGGGCCTGCGTCCACCGGATCGTCACCGACCTCGCCGTCCTCGACGTCACCCCGGGCGGCCTGGCCCTGGTCGAGACCGCCCCCGGCACCACGGTCGAGCAGGTCCTCGCCGCGACCGGCGCGCCCGTCCTGCTCCGGGCCTGACCGGCCCCCACCGCGCGGGGGAGGGGGATACCTGTCGGGCCGCGGGCGCAAAATCTGTTCCCGCGAGAGTAGACATTGCCCGGGGGCGGGGTTAGTGTTTCTCTCGTAGACAGCAGTCGGCGATACCGGCCAGACACGAACCGGCCGGGTTGTCGGACGGAGTTCGCAGGACGGTCCGGCGGTGGAGCCCCGAAGCCACGCAGGTGCAGGACGGCGACGGAGCTGACCGCCGGGCCGGGCGGCCCGAGGTGATCAGGGGCCGCCACCCGCAGGACCGGCATGACCCGCAGTACCTGAAGTACCCGCAGTACCCGCAGTACGGAAAGTGACAGCCATTCCGGAGGACGAACGGAGGAAGCAGGCGCCATCGGGATCGCCCGGCCGGTGAGCACTCGCCCGGGCGGACACCGCAGACCCCATGCAAGGACGGTGGTTTCCGGTCACGCACACGCGATCCACGCACGTCCCCTCCCCCGGGGCGGTGCGCAACGAGGAACCCGGCCCAGGCCGGTAGATGGTGTTCTCCACCCTTCGGGGCCCCGGAGCCGAACGGCTCCGGGGCCCCTCGACGCGTTCTCCCGAGAACCAGAGAGGTGCAGTGACCAACACGTCCAGCCCCGGCACGCCCGACAGCTTCGACGACGAGGACTACCCCGCCTACACGATGGGCCGCGCCGCCGAGATGACCGCCACCACCCCCGGCTTCCTGCGCGCCCTCGGCGAGCACCGCCTCATCACCCCGCTGCGCTCGGAGGGCGGGCACCGCCGGTACTCCCGCTACCAGCTGCGCATCGCCATGCGGGCCCGCGACCTCGTCGACCAGGGCACCCCCGTCGAAGCCGCCTGCCGCATCATCGTCCTGGAGGACCAGCTGGAGGAAGCCCTGCGGCTCAACGAGGAGCTCCGCCGCTCCCGGCGCGACGGGGGGCCCGCGGCGGACGCCTGACCGGGCCCCGTCGCGTACGGGTCAGGGCCGCAGGGCCCGGTCGACCAGCGGTTCCGCGGCGCCGAGGTAGTCCTCCGGCCGGCACAGCGCGGCCAGGGCCTCCGGAGTGAACACGGCCTTCAGCTCGGGGAGTTCGGCGAGGACGTCGGCGAGCTCCCGGCCGGTGGCCGCGGCGGTCGCGGCGGCTCGGGAGGACAGGGCGCGGGCGGCCGCCCGGCCGAGCAGGGGGGCGAGGACGGCGGAGACGCGTTCGGAGACGATCTGGCTGCCGGTCAGCGCGAGGTTGGCCGCCATCCGTTCGGGCCGCACCTGCAGGCCGTCGGCGAGTTCGACCGCGGTGTGCGCGGCGCCGCCGGTCAGCCGGAGCGCCTCGCGCAGCAGCTGCCACTCGGCGTGCCAGACGCCCCCGGAGCGCTCGTCCTCGGTGACCAGGCACTGCGTCAGGCCGGCGGCGATGACCGGGACCTGGAGGGCGGCGCTGCGGATCAGGGTGGAGTGCACCGGGTTCTGCTTGTGCGGCATGGCGGAGGAGGCGCCGCGCCCGGCCACCGGCCGCTCGCCGACCTCGCCGATCTCGGTCCGGGTCAGGACCTGCACGTCGACCGCGATCTTCCCGAGCGCCCCGGCCGTGAAGGCGAGCGCGGCGGCCAGGTCGGCGACCGGGGTCCGCAGCGCGTGCCAGGGCAGGACCGGCCGGGCCAGGCCGGTCTCGGCGGCGAAGGCGTCGACCAGGCGCTCCAGGTAGCCGGCCGGGTCGTCGGCGGTCGCGGGGTCGGCCGCGCGGGCGTTCTCCAGGTAGCCGGCCAGGGTTCCGGCCGCGCCGCCCAGCGAGACCGGCAGGCCGGTCCGCTCGACCAGCTCCAGCCGGTGGTCGGCGTCCAGTACCAGCTGCCGCCATCCGGCGGCCTTCAGGCCGAAGGTGGTCGGCACGGCCTGGAGGGCGAGGGTGCGTCCCGCCATCGGGGTGGAGCGGTGGGTGCGGGCGAGGTCGGCGAGCGCCCCGGCGACCCGGGCCAGGTCCGCCCGGATGATCCGCAGGGCGCGGGCCGCGACCAGCATCGCCCCGGTGTCCAGGATGTCCTGGCTGGTCGAGCCCGAGTGGACGTACTCCGCCGCGCCGGGGTCCTCGGCCGCCACCCGCTCGGTCAGCGCCCGGACCAGGCCGACCACGGGGTTGGCGGTCTCCCGGGAGGCCAGCGCGAGGGCCCGCACGTCGAAGTTCTCGACCCGGGCGAGGGCGGTGATGGCCTCGGCCGCCGCCCTCGGCACCACGCCGAGTCCGGCCTGCGTGCGGGCCAGTGCCGCCTCGGCGTCCAGCATCGCCTGGAGCCAGGCCCGGTCGCCGACCGCGCCCTCGATCGGGGTGCCCGCCCGGACGGGCGAGAGCAGGCCGGTGTCCGCCTCCGCCGCCACCTCGGCCCGGGACGGCACGGTTTCGGGTGTCACGCGCTGACTCCTATCCTGTCGGCTTCCCGCCGCTCCGCGGGGCGGAGGGAGAGTATCGCGCGGGCGATCGCGTCCGAGTCGCCCAGGGTCACGGAGTCCACTCCGGGACGGATGCCGGCGGCCGTGACCCAGTGCACGCCCTCGGTGGGCACGCCGTAGGCGAACCGGCGCGGGTGCGCCTGCCCCGCGGCGTCGACCACCCGGTACGGGCGGGCGGTCACGTGCAGGCCGCCGGTCTGGTGGCCGTCGGTGCCCGGCGTCCGGTAGGGGGTGATGCCGCCGGTGTCCAGCAGGTGCCGCAGCAGCGGGTCGGCGGTCCGGCGCAGGTCGGGTTCGGGCAGCCTGGCCTCGATCAGCACCGTGGCCAGGACCGGCGGCCCCGGCACCCGGGCGGAGCGGGCCACGAAGGCCCGGCGGTCGGCGTCGACGCCCACCGTGGTGCCCGGGCCGGTGAGTTCGAGCACGCCCGCCTCGATCAGCGCGGCCATCTGCTCGATCCGGGCGGCCGGCGGTCCGATCGACAGGAACGCGTTGAGCGGGGTGTACCAGCGCTCCAGGTCGTCGCGGTGCGAGTCGCCGGCCAGGCCGCCGTGGTCGACCGCGAGCCGGATCTCGTTGCGCAGGTCGCGCAGGACGTCCAGCGCGGCCTTCAGCGGGCCCCGGAGGTTGCCGGCCCGGGCCTCCCGCACGTCCCGGGACAGGTGCGCCAGCAGCCAGGACCGGAACTCCGCCCGGTCGCCGAACTCCCTTCCCGCGCACGGCTGGGCCAGCCGCTCCCAGTCCCAGTGGTCGGCCCGGTCGATGCCGTAGGCGTGGAGCAGTTCGGCCCGCCGCTCCGGCCGGTCGGCGGCCAGGTAGAGCTCGGTGAACGGCTCCCGGTCGGCCGGGCGGCCGCGGGCGTCCAGCAGGGCCCCGTAGTACACGCTCTCCACCTCGCGGGCGACCAGCGGCCACAGGTCGCGGCGGAAGTCGAGCGGGGTGCCGCGGCGGCGCAGGGCGTCGACGTGCTCGGCGGTGAGCAGCCGGGGGAAGTACCGCCCGTACGGGCCCTTCTGGTTCTCGCCCCGGGCCTGGTAGGGCACGCCGCGCCGCGAACTCGCGTACAGCAGGGGCTCGTTGCCGGAGGCGCGGTAGACGAGCCGGCCGTCCTCCCGGCCGTCCTCGCGGACGAAGGCACCGCCCCGGCCCTCGGTCAGCAGCGCCAGGTGGTCGAAGAAGTTCAGCCCGAGGCCGCGCAGCAGGACGCGCTCGCCCGGCCGCACGGCGCTCAGGTCGGCGTCGGCCGGGTTGCCCGGCGGCAGGTAGGCCAGCCCCAGTGCCGCCGCGGCGCCGGCCAGCCGCTCCTCCTCCGGGCCGAGGACGGCCGGCCCGTGCCCGGTGGCCAGCACCACGGCGTCCAGCGCGTCGACCGTCGTGCCGTCCGCCAGCCGGACCCGCTGGGACTCCTCGCCGCTCAGGGCCACGGCCCGGGAGCGGTGCACCCGGACCGTGACGTGCCGCGGGGCGCGCTCGACCAGGCGCTGGAACATAGCCCGCAGGTAGGAGCCGTAGAGGGCCCGGGTCGGGTACGAGTCGGGCCCCAGCCCGGCCGCCTCGGCGCATGCGTCGGCGCCGGCCCCGTGCGGGGAGCGGGCCCACTCGTACAGGCTCGGACCGGGCTCGACCGGTCCGTCGATCCGCACGCTGTCGTCGGTGAACACGCTGACCTGGGAGGCCACGGTGTTCATCAGCAGGTGCCGCGACTGGTCGGTGCGCCAGACCGCGCCCGCCCCCGGCGGGTCCGGGTCGATCAGGTGCACGGTCAGGGGGTGGGGGGAGGGGGCGGCCCGCTCGTTGGCGCAGAGCCGTTCGAGCACCGACAGTGCGCGGGGGCCCGCGCCGATCAGGGCCACTCGCATACCGGTCTCCGTCATGCCCGGCGACCCCGCGCCCGGTCGCGGGGCGTGTCGCGGCCCGCTCCGGGGTCGTCGCGGTGTGCTCCGGGGAGAAGCGGCCGGTTCGGGCCGGCGACCGGAACCGTCGGAGCCGTGCGGATGTCCGCCACGGGGCTCCCTCCTGTCCTCGTGCGTCTACTGTGGAAATCCCGCAAGGTCCGGGTGGGGAGAATGTGCTGCCGACCGCGCTGGGTCTGAACCAGTGGGATCATGCCCAGCGCGCGGTCCCGGAGTCAACGCAATCGCGAACTTCCGTGCCCGAAAGGGCATTTGACGTGCACGGACGATACGGTGCCCCTGGGGGCGGGGCTCAGAGCGGAGTGTCCCAGTCGAGCAGGCGCAGCAGTGCCCCGTCCGCCCCGCCGTCCGCGGCGCGCCGGGTGTCCGTGCCGTTCCGGGTGTCCTCGGACGGGCGGGCGGCGGTGAGGCGGGCGCTGGCCGCGGTGTTCTGCTCGGCCCGGGGGCGGCGGTGGTGTTCGTAGCGGGCGAGTGCGGCTTCGAGGCCGGGGGTGTCCCGGAGGGCCTTGGCGAGGACGAGGGCGTCCTCCAGGGCCATCGAGGCGCCCTGTCCGGTGGCGGGGGAGGCGGCGTGCGCGGCGTCGCCGATCAGTACCGTGCGGCGGCCGCGCCAGCGGCCCCCGGGCGGCAGGTGGAGGGCGTCGGTGACCATCAGGTCGTCGCCGGTGCCCGCCACGATGTCGGCGCAGGGGGTGCGGTCGGGACGCAGCAGCGGTTCCAGCCGGGCACGCCACTGGGCGGGCGTGGTGCGGGCGCGCTCCCGCGCGTCGAGGGGCGGGCCCGGGACGCGGGCGAACCAGTGGGTCCGGCCGGCGGGCGGGACGAGGTAGCCGAAGGCGGCCGCGCTGCCGCGGACCATGGTGATCAGGCCGGGGGCGGCGGCGGGCCGAGGCGCGGCGTCGCTGTAGCCGTAGAAGACGCGCTGCCCGGCGTAGGCGGGACCGGGACCGTGCGGGTCGAGCCAGGCCCGGACGGTGGAGCGCAGGCCGTCGGCGCCGACCAGCAGGTCGCCGGTGGCGTCGGTGCCGTCGGCGAAGTGCGCGGTGACGGCGCGGTCGGTCTCCGTGACCCCGGTGAGCCGGGCGGCGTGCCGCAGGCCGATCCCGCGCCGGCGAACCTCGGCCCGGAGCACGGCGGCGAGTTCGGCCCGGCGCAGGCAGCGGTAGCGGGCGAGCGGCCGGTCGTGCTCGCCGAGCGGCACGGACGCCAGTTCGGCCCCGGCCGCGTCCAGGACGTTCATCCGGGTGACGTCGAAGCCGACGCGGGCCACGGCCCGGGCGGCGTCGAACCCGGCCAGGGCGCGCATGCCGTTGCTGGCCAGGGTCATGAACGCGCCGACGTCCCCGTCGGTCTCGGGGTGCGCCTCGTGGACGGTCGGCTCGTGACCGGCCTTCCGCAGGGCCAGTGCGGCCGCCGTTCCGGCGATCCCGCCGCCGACCACCACGATCCGTGCCATGGGCCGCCTCCTCATCGTGTCCGTGACGTCGTCGACGGTTCCATCCTCACGGAACGGAGGGCCGGGTGGTGCCGAACGGCGAACGCCTTCCGAGCGGAATCAGCCGGGTCCGTCGGCCGCCGGGTGACGTGACGCCCGGCAGCGGAGCCGTGGACGTCCGGGCGGCCCGGCCGCCCGCGGTGACGGGGCGTCAGCCGGGCTTCCGCCGCCGGCCGGCGCGACCGCTCAGAGGGCCCACTGCTGGTTGGACTGGCCGTTGCAGGTCCACAGCTCGACCAGGGCGCCGTTGGCGGTGGACTTGGCGGTGACGTCGAGGCAGAGTCCGGACTGGGCGCCGGTGACGGTGCCGTCGGCGTTCACCCGCCACTGCTGGTTCGCCTGGCCGTTGCAGGGCCAGGTCTCGACCTTGGTGCCGGGCGCGCTCTGGCCGTCGTACGCGTCCAGGCACAGCTGGGAGCCGCCCACGGAGACGGTCAGTTGGCCGGACGCGGTGCGGGTCCAGGTCTGGTTCGGTTGGCCGCTGCAGTCCCAGACCTGCAGCTGGGTGCCCGGGGTGGTGGTCGAGTTCGGCACGTCCAGGCACTTGTTCGCGCCGACCGCCCGCACCGGTCCGGTCCGGTCCGTTCCGCCGCCGGTGCCGCCCGCGACGCGGAACATGGTGGTGCCGTGCGCCGGGACCGAGGCGCTGATGGTGCCGGTGGTGGTCGACGTCGCGCCCGACCACAGGTCGGTGAGGCCGTAGGCGGCCGCCCCGGTCTTCCCGATCGCGGCGGCGGAGGTGCTGATCGTCGCGGTCGCTCCGGTCTCGTTGAACAGGACCACCGAGACGTCGCCGTTCGCCAGCGGTTTGGCCAGCACGTCGAGACCGCCGACGGAGGACACCAGGGTGCCCTGCCTGCCGAGCGGGTCCTGGTCCACCGCGATCACCCGGGCGTTGGTGAGCGTGGACAGGGTGTTCGCACTGGCCGAGGCGATGTTGGTGCCGGCGATCAGCGGCGCCGCCATCTCCGCCCACAGGCTGAACTCCGAGCGGCTCTCGACGTCGGTGAGCGGACCGTTGCCCACCTCCAGCATGTCGGGGTCGTTCCAGTGGCCGGGACCGGCGTAGGCCGCCAGCTTCACGTTGCTGTGGAAGATCGACAGCATGCTGCCGTAACCGGCGTTGATGTCACCCGTGGTGCGCCAGCTGTTGCCGACCCCGGCGCCCCAGGTCCACACGCCGTCCTCGCCCCAGTTGCACAGGCTGAACAGGATGGGCCGCCCCGTCGCGGCCAGGGCGTCGCGCATCGTGGTGTAGCGGGTCTGCGCGGGGGCCTTGCTGCCGTTGGGGCAGGAGTTCAGCGCGCAGCCCGGCCCGGCGTAGCAGTTGTCGTACTTCAGGTAGTCCACGCCCCAGGCGGCGAAGGTCTGGGCGTCCGTGGTCTCGTGGCCCAGGCTGCCGGGGAAGCCGGCGCAGGTCTGCAGCCCGGCGTCCTCGTAGATGCCCAGCTTCAACCCCAGCGAGTGGACGTAGTCGGCGGTGCCCTTGATCCCGCTCGGGAACTTGTTCGGATCGGGGACCAGGCGCCCGTCGGAGCCCCGGGAGCGGGTCATCCAGCAGTCGTCGATGTTGACGTACTGGTACCCGGCGCTCTGCATGCCGTTGTTGTGCATGGCCAGCGCGGTGCTCTTGATCAGCGACTCGGAGACGTTGCAGCCGTAGGCGTTCCAGTCGTTGAAGCCCATCGGCGGCGTGGTCGCCAGGCCGTTGCCCAGGGCCGCCGCCGGCCCGGCCGCGCCCAGGGAGAGCAGCGGGATCGCCAGGGGCAGGAGCAGCGCCGAGAAGACGCAGGCGAGCGCCCTCCGCAGCCGGGTGCCGCGCGGGTTCGGGTGGGGCATGTGGTCGCCTCCTGATGGAAGGGGTGGGGGCTTTCCTCGCACGGACCGGCACGCGTCCAACACTTTCGCGTTCATGACAAACGCGTCCCGACGCGCCGCCCCCGACTGCGGGGCGGGGGGGGGTGGCGGCTGAGTGTTAGCGCTAACAATCAGTCGTAAAAAAGATCACCGGATGCGTGCCCCGGTGTCGGCCAATCGGAGCTTCCAGGAGCCGGCGCGCAGTGTCAACCCTCCCCGCGCCGACGCGCGTCCCCGCAGGCCGCAGCGGGCACGCGGGTGAAATTTTCCGCCGCCCGCCCTCGATCGGAACCCGGCCGCGCCGCAGCGGGGCCCGCCGGGCGGCCGGGCGGGACGAGCGCGCACCCGGCCGTACCGGTGGCGCTGGCCCACACCTCCGCCGCCGCAACTGTGGACGATTCCCACATAGGCCGGTGAACCGCGTCTTCCTACCGTGTGGCGACGTCCTTGCCCACCCCCACACCCCGCCCCATTCCACCCCGCCCCATTCCACCCCGCCCCACTCCACTCCACTCCACTCCACGCGGAAGCGGTGACCCATGGCCGACCCCACCCCCACCCCCCTCGGGAACGGCACGCCGCCGGGCCCCCGACCGGCGGCCCTGCGCCGGGTCGTGGCGGCCTCGCTGATCGGCACCACCATCGAGTGGTACGACTACTTCCTGTACGGCTCGGCCGCCGCGCTCGTCTTCGGGCACGTGTTCTTCCCGAAGGCCGACCCGCTGACCGGCACCCTGCTCTCCTTCCTGACCTACGCCATCGGCTTCGCCGCCCGCCCGCTCGGCGCCCTGGTGTTCGGCCACTTCGGCGACCGGATCGGCCGCAAGAAGCTGCTGGTGCTGAGCCTGCTGCTGATGGGCGGCGCGACCGCGCTGATCGGCTGCGTCCCCGGCTACGACAGCATCGGCGTCGCGGCGCCGGTCATCCTGACCTTCCTGCGCCTGGTGCAGGGCTTCGCCCTGGGCGGCGAGTGGGGCGGCGCGGTGCTGCTGGTCTCCGAGCACGGCGACCCGAAGCGCCGGGGCTTCTGGGCGTCCTGGCCGCAGGGCGGTGCCCCGGCCGGCAACCTGCTGGCGGTCGGCGTGCTCGACCTGATGACCTTCGTCCAGAGCGACGAACAGTTCCTCGCCTGGGGCTGGCGCGTCCCGTTCCTGCTCTCCGCGGTGCTGGTGATGGTCGGCCTGTGGATCCGCCTGGCCGTCGACGAGTCGCCGGTTTTCCAGGAGGCGCTGGCCAGGGCCGCCCGGCGCGAGGCCGAGCAGAAGAAGGCCGAGCAGCCCCCGCTGCTGGCCGTGCTGCGCCACCACTGGCGCGAGGTGCTGGTCGCGATGGGCGCCCGGATGGCCGAGAACATCTCGTACTACGTGCTGACCACCTTCGTGCTGGCGTACTGCGTGGGCCACCTCGGACTCGACAAGCAGACCGCGCTGAACGCCGTACTGATCGCCTCCGCCGTGCAGTTCGCGCTGATCCCGCTGTTCGGCGCGCTCTCCGACAGGGTCGGGCGCAGACCGGTCTACCTGGTCGGGGCGGCGGGCGTCGGCGTGTGGGCGTGGGCCTTCTTCGGGCTGCTGGACACCAGGTCATTCCCGCTGGTCCTGCTGGCGGTCACCGTCGGCCTGGTCTTCCACAGCGCCATGTACGCGCCGCAGGCCGCGTTCTTCTCCGAGATGTTCGCGACCCGGATGCGCTACTCCGGCGCCTCCATCGGCGCCCAGTTCGCCTCCGTCGCGGCCGGCGCGCCCGCGCCGCTGATCGCCACCGCGCTGCTGAAGGACCACGGCAGCTCCACCCCGATCTCGGTGTACGTCACCCTCGCCGCCGTCATCACCCTGGTCGCCGTGCTCTGCGCCCGCGAGACCCGGGGCCGGGACCTCGCCGACCCGGAGCTGCGGTCCCAGGAGGAGCGGATCCCCGGTGAGGTGACCTCCAGCGGGGTGTGACCCGGTCGCCGCGGCGTCGCGGGCGGGGACCCGGCGGGACGGGTCCCCGCCCGCCGTGCTCCCGGACCCGCGCGCGGCCGTCGACCGGCTCCGCGCCGCCACCCCGGAGCACCGGGCACCGGGCACCGGACCCGACGGACCGGCGCCCCCGGCCGGAAGCCATGGCGCACCCGCACACGGCGGCCGGGCCGAGGATGGGTCGCGCAGCCATTACCGCGCCCCGCGTCCGGTCGCATGATGCACGTCACGGCCCGCCGCGCCGGCCCCGACGGCCCCCACCCGTCCGGCCCGCCCGGCGGAGCCCGAGGTCGTGCCCACCCCCACCCAGGAGCTCCCCATGACCCTGCCCGGCAACTCCCGCACCGCAGGCGTCCGCCGCCGGCTCTCGGCGGCCACCGCCGCCCTCGCCCTCGCCCTCGCGGCCGGCCTGCTGACGGCCGGCGCCCCCACCGCCTCCGCCGCGGGCCTCACCCAGGTGACCGGCTTCGGCACCAACCCCGGCAACCTCGCGATGTACGCGTACGCCCCCGACGGCCTGGGCGCCGGCCGGCCGCTGGTCGTCGCCCTGCACGGCTGCTCGCAGAGCGCCTCCGACTACCACGCGCACTCCGGCTGGGCGCAGTTCGCCGACCAGTACGGGTTCGCGGTGGTGTACCCGCAGACCGGCGCGGCCAACAACCCGCTCGGCTGCTTCCGCTGGTTCGACTCCGCGCAGAGCACCCGCGGCAAGGGCGAGGCGCTGTCGGTCAGGCAGATGGTGGACAAGGCCGTCGCGCGGTACGGCAGCGACCCGGGCCGGGTGTACGTCACCGGCCTGTCCGCGGGCGGCGGCATGGCCGCCGACCTGCTGGCCGACTACCCGGACGTCTTCGCCGGCGGCTCGGTCGACTCCGGCCTGCCCGCGCAGTGCGCCACCACCCAGAACGGCGCCGGCAGCTGCCAGAACGGCAGCATGAACCTCTCGGCCGCCCAGTGGGGCGACAAGGTCCGCAGCGCGTACCCGGGCTACACCGGCCCCTACCCGCGGGTGGCGATCTGGCAGGGCGGCGCCGACCGCACCGTCCACCCCGTCAACGGCACCGAGCTGCGCGACCAGTGGACCGACGCCTGGGGCATCCCGCAGACCGCCTCCAGCACCCGGAGCCTGCCCGGCGGCACCACGCTGACCAGCTACGACGACGCCGACGGCAGGCCCGCCGTCCAGCTGTACGCGATCTCCGGGATGGGCCACGGCCTCGCCGTCGACCCCGGCTCCGGCCCCGGCCAGTGCGGCTCCACCGGCTCGTACTACCTCGACGCCATCTGCTCCGGCTACTACACCGCCGCCTTCTGGGGCCTCGACGGCACCACCACCGGCGCGCTCCCGGCCCCGACCGGCCTCGCGGTGGGCGCCACCACCGCCACCACCGCCACGCTCGGCTGGTCGGCCGTCAGCGGCGCGTCCTCGTACCGGGTGTACCGGGGCGGGGCGGAGGTCGGCACGACGACCGGGACCTCGTACACCGACTCGGGGCTGACCGCCGGCACCGGGTACTCCTACGCGGTGGCCGCCGTCGACTCCTCCGGCGCGGTCGGCGCCCGGTCCGCCGCCGTCACCGCGACCACCGCCGGGGTCCCCTCCACTCCGCAGTGCTTCAGCGGCAGCAACTACGCCCACGTCACCGCGGGCCGGGCCCACACCGGCGGCGGCTACGCCTACGCCAACGGCTCCGACCAGAACATGGGCCTGTACAACCTCTTCACCACCCACACCCTGAAGGAGACCTCGCCCGGCTACTACGTGATCGCCGACGGCGGCTGCTGACCCCCGTCTCGTCCCGTTCTGTCCCGCCCCGTCCCGCCCCGGACGGGGCGCCCGTCAGCGGGCGGCGGCCAGCGCGGAGAGCAGCCGGCCGAGCTCGGCCAGGACGGCCTCCAGGGCGGCCGCCGGGTCCTCGGCGCAGGCCACCGCCACCGCGCCCTCGCACAGCGCGCCGTGCAGCAGCGAGGCGAGCGCCTCGACCTGGCGCTCCGCGATGCTGCCCGCGCGGATCGCCCGGCTCACCCCGATCCGCATCATGTGGCGGCAGTCCTCGCGCACCGCCCGGACCGCGTCCCAGCCCAGCGCGCTCGGCGCGTCGACGATGGTGATCCGCTGGACGGCCGGTTCGTGCGCGCGCACCAGGAAGACCCGGCAGCCGGCGATCAGCCCCTCCCAGGGGTCCAGGTGGCGGCCGAACTCCTCGGCGATGGCGGCGGCCAGGGCGCGCTGCTCGCGCTCGTACACCGCGAGGAACAGCGCCTCCTTGTTGCGGAAGTGGTGGTACAGCGCCCCGCGCGACACGCCCGCCCGCTCGCAGACGGTGTCGAGGGAGGTCGCGGCGTAGCCGTCGGCGGCGAACAGCCGCCGGGCGGCGGCCAGGAGGTCGGCGGTGGTCGCCTCGGAACGCTGCTGCTGGGTCCTGCGGCCGGGTGGTGTCACCCGCGGGATCCTACGCGGGCCGCGGGCCGGTGCCGCAGCCGACGGGCGGGCCGCCGCCGCGTTACCGGCCGGTGGTCGGCAAGTTCACCGGTGACGCGCCGTCAACCACCTTCGTGCGGTGGGATGCGACACATTGACGGCCGACCGCGCGGGGAAGATACATTCCATCCGTCGGTTTCTTTCGAGGCGGCAGCAGCCGGAAGGCAGGTAGCGCAGATGACAACCTCGGTGATCGTCGCCGGAGCCCGCACCCCCATCGGCCGGCTCGGCGGAGCACTGGCCTCGCTGGACGCCGTCGAACTCGGCGCCCACGCCGTCAGGGCGGCCCTCGCCCGGGCCGGACTCGCCCCGGACCAGGTCGAGTACGTGGTCATGGGCCAGGTCCTGCAGGCCGGCCTCGGCCAGCTCCCGGCCCGGCAGGCCGCCGCCGGAGCGGGCATCCCGCTGGACGTCCCGGCGGTCAACGTGAACAAGGTCTGCCTCTCCGGCATCGACGCCGTGGCCACCGCCGACCTGCTGGTCCGCTCCGGCGCCCACGAGGTCGTCGTCGCCGGCGGCATGGAGTCGATGACCAACGCGCCCCTGCTGCTGCCCGGCCTGCGCGGCGGCTACCGCGGCACCCCGCCGCAGCTGCTCGACAGCGCCACCCACGACGGCCTCACCGACGCCTTCCGGCACCTCCCGATGGGCACCGCCACCGACCGGCTCGGCCCCGCCCTCGGCCTCACCCGCGCCGAACAGGACGCCTACGCCCTGCAGTCCCACCGGCGCGCCGCCGAGGCGCAGCGGGCCGGCCGCCTCGACGCCGAGATCGCCCCGGTCCCCGTCCCCCAGCGCCGGGGCGCCCCCCTGCTGGTCACCGCCGACGAAGGCGTCCGGGCCGACAGCACCCCCGAGCAACTCGCCCGCCTCGCCCCCTCCTTCGACCCCGACGGCACCATCACCGCCGCCAGCTCCTCGCCGCTCTCCGACGGCGCCTGCGCGCTCGTGGTGACCAGCAAGCGCAAGGCCGTCGAACTCGGCCTGGACTGGCTCGCCGAGATCGGCCCGCACGCCAGCGTCGCCGGACCCGACACCTCCCTGCACTCCCAGCCCAGCCGGGCGATCCGCCGCCTGCTCGACAAGGCCGGACTCGGCGTCGCCGACCTCGACCTGATCGAGATCAACGAGGCGTTCTCCGCCGTCGCCCTGCAGTCCATGAAGGACCTGGGCATCGACTCCACCCGGGTCAACACCGACGGCGGCGCCCTCGCCCTCGGCCACCCCATCGGCATGTCCGGCGCCCGCCTGGTGCTCCACCTCGCCCACGCCCTCAAGCGGCGCGGCGGCGGCACCGGCGTCGCCGCCCTCTGCGGCGGCGGCGGACAGGGCGACGCGCTGCTGCTCACCGTCCCCCGCTGACGCCCCGCGGTACGGGCCGCCCCCGCCGGGGCCGGAGCGCGACGCCCCGGCCCCGGCGGGGGCGCGCGGCTCAGTACAGGGTGCGCAGGGAGGCCGCGTCGTACGGGCGCAGTTCGGCGAGGCGGCCGGAGAGGACCTTGGCGGCCCACTGCGGGTCCTGGAGCAGGGCGCGGCCGACGGCGACCAGGTCGAACTCGTCGCGCTCCAGGCGGTCGAGGAGGTCGTCGAGGCTGCGGGCGGGGGCGCCCTCGCCGGCGAAGGCGCGCAGGAAGTCGCCGTCGAGGCCGACCGAGCCGACGGTGACGGTGGGCAGGCCGGTGAGCTTCCTGGTCCAGCCGGCCAGGTTGAGGTCGGAGCCCGCGAACTCGGGGGTCCAGTAGCGGCGGGTGGAGGCGTGGAAGGCGTCGACGCCGGCGGCGGCGAGCGGGGCCAGGACCGCCTCCAGCTCCTGCGGGGTGTCGGCGAGGCGGGCGTCGTAGTTGTCGGTCTTCCACTGCGAGAAGCGGAACAGCACCGGGAACCGGGGCGAGACGGCCGCGCGCACCGCCGCGACCAGCTCGGCGGCGAACCTGGTCCGGGCGACCGGGTCGCCGCCGTACTCGTCGGTGCGGCGGTTGGTGCCCGCCCACAGGAACTGGTCGATCAGGTAGCCGTGCGCGCCGTGCAGTTCGACGCCGTCGAAGCCGGTCCGCTCGGCGGCCGCCGCGGCCTCGGCGAACGCGCCGATGACGGCGTCCAGGTCGGCGCGGGTCATCGCCCGGCCGGTCCCCTCGGTGCCGTCCGGCCGGATCCCGGACGGCCCGACCGCCGGGGCGTCCGGGAACGGCGGCTCGCCCGCGCGGCGCACCATGCCGATGTGCCACAGCTGCGGCACGATCGTCCCGCCCGCCGCGTGCACCTCCTCGGCGACCCGGGCCCACCCGGCCAGCTGTTCCTCGCCGTGGAAGCGCGGTACGCCGTCGCTCTGGCCAGCCGACTCGTGCCCGACGTACGTGCCCTCGGTGACGATCAGCCCGACGCCGGCGGCGGCCCGCCGCGCGTAGTACGCCCGGACGTCCTCGCCGGGCACCCCGCCGGGCGACTGCTTGCGGGTCATCGGCGCCATCACGACCCGGTTGGGCACGGTCAGCCCGTTGATCGCGACGGGGCGGGACAGCACCTCGGCGGCCCGGGAGGCGGCGGCGTCGGAGGCGGCGGGGGCGAGATCGGTCACGGTGGCTCCTCGCGGTCGGTGGCGGCGAACGTCCGTGCCCGGACGGCCACCCGCGTCAACGACCCCGGGCGCCCGGGCATTTCACCGGCTGCCGCACCCCCGCTGTGATCCGCGTCACCGGGTGGCGGCGGGGTCGCCGACCGGGCGGACGGCGCCCGTGCGCGGGCCGCGCAAGGGGGCCGTCCGGCGGCCGGGACCGACGCCGAGGCCCCGGCCGCCCGTCGGGGCGCGGCCGGGGCCTCGGGGGAGTGGGGCGGGGTCAGGCGGCGGCGGGGGCCGTCAGGTCGAGGCCCCGGGTGGTGACCAGGTGGGCGGTGCCGTCGACGAGGCGGTAGGAGAGGCCGACGACGGCGGTGGTGCCGGAGGCGACCGCCGAGGCGATGGTGTGCGAGCGCTCCACCAGCAGGCTGACGGTGTGCCGTATGTGCTCGTCGATGAAGTCGGCGTTGTCGGTGTAGCCGGCGGCGTTGGCGGCCAGGACGCTGGGGGTGACCCGCTCGATCACGTCGCGGACGAAGCCCTCGCCGCTGGAGCCGGCCGCGACCGCCTCCCGGGTGGCGCCGACCGCGCCGCAGGAGTCGTGGCCGAGCACGATCACCAGCGGGGTGCCGAGCACGCTCACCCCGTACTCGATGCTGCCCAGCACCTCGGTGCCCAGCACGTGCCCGGCGGTGCGGACCACGAACAGGTCGCCCAGGCCCTGGTCGAAGATGATCTCGGCGGCGAGCCGGGAGTCGGAGCAGCCGAACAGCACCGCGAACGGCGCCTGGGACGGGGCGGTCTGGGCGCGGCGGGCGGCGTCCTGGTTCGGGTGCTGCGGGGAACCGGCGACGAACCTGCCGTTGCCCGCCAGCAGCGAATCGAAGGCGGCCTGGGGAGTGAGGTGCGTGGCGTCAGTCATGCCCGCAGACTACGTCCCCGGCCCGCCGCAGGTCGCGTCCGGGCCACCTCCTGGACCTTCCCGGACCAGGAGCAAAACATGATCAAAGCGGCGATCCCGACCGAAATTGTCCGAATAACGGTGCTATGGCGGCGATAATCGCCCCCGGATCGGGTGGATGCTACGAATACCATCCGTCGGGGGCCGGGCACGGCGCCCGTGGCGGAGGATCCGGGGCGGAGCGGAGCGGTCGCCGGTCAGCAGAAGTAGTCGGCGCCGCCCTGGTAGCGGCTGCCGGACCAGTTGACGTAGTAGACGTCGTAGGTGCCGTGCTTGAGGCCGTTGCCGGCGAAGTAGGTGGAGGTGCGGTACTGCTGGAACTGGCCGTCGCCGTAGTTGTTGGAGTAGCTGGTGGGGCAGCCCATCCAGTTCAGGTTGGTGGCCGTCGCGGCGGAGGCGGTGCCGGTGAAGGCGAGGGCGAGGGTGCCGGCGAGGGCGGTGGTGGTGACCGCGCGGGCGGTGCGGCGGAGGGCCATCCGGACTCCTGGAGGGTGGTCGTCGGGGGAACGGCCGGGCGGAGGAAGGGGTATGGCGATCCCGGCACGAACGAGATCATGCCAAGTTGATTTGTTCAGGTCAATGGTATGGACCTTTTGGTGGCGTAGGCGGGCGGTCGGTGGTATGCGCCGCGACGCGTGAACGCCCGTGCCCGGACGGTGGGTCGGAGCCACCGTCCGGGCACGGGCGTCAGTCGTCGGGCGCCGCCGGGGAGGTCAGTAGCAGCGGTACTCGCGGACGCCCTCGTTCACCAGGGTCCCGGCCGAGGTGCGGAAGGTGACCTTGTAGTCCCCGTACTGGAGGCCGTTGGGGGCGACGAACTTCTTGGTCAGGGTCTGCGTCCAGGTGCCGCCGTTGGCGTAGTTGACGTACGAGGACGGGCAGCCCTTGCCGGTCAGGCTGGTCGGGCCGTCGGGGGCCGCGAACGCGGCGCCGGAGAGGCCGAGGGCCAGGCCGCCGGCGACGGCGAGGGTGGTGGCGGCCTTGACGGCGGTGCGGATGCTCATGGGGACTCCTTGCTGAGGTGCCGGTGGTGCCGGTGGTGCCGGTGGTGGTACCGGTGATCCTGGGGCGGCCGCCCGAGCGGCGTCAATGGTCTGGACCAATGGAGGGCAATCATGGCCGGATGACGACCGTTCGGACACCCTCCAACTGGGCGAACGGCCCGCCCCCGCCGTGCTGGCCGAATTCGATCGCCCGCCGCGCGAATGGCGACGGACCGGCGGAAACCGCTCACGGAGAGACCATCGTCGAGAACGCGGACGAAACGGGGCACGGCATCCCCACGTCCGGCCCTCCCGCGGGCGGCCGCCGTCCCGGGCCCTGGGACGGGTGTCGAAAGCCGATCCTGCGCTGCGAACCCTCATGGACCACGGATCGGGGAGATCCCACGGGCGGGCGGTGAGCAGCGCTGGAACCGCTGTCGCCGATGGGCACGGGTGGGACGGTCGCCCGTCCGGCCCCGACGGCAGCTGATCCTCGCGCGGCTTCCGTCCCTGTCGACAGGACACCCCGTGCGGATGCGACAGGCGCGCGAGCCGCTACGAGGCCGTCGGCCTCGTAGCGGCCGTCAGCGAGTGGCTGTGACCGGAGCCGTTCAGAGCCGGTCGGCGGACGGCTCGTGGCGTACCGGCCGTCCAGGGGTCACGGCGTGTTCGACGAACCGGCCGCAGGACCGGAACCCCAGGCGGCGGTAGACCGGTTCTCCTTCGACCGACGCCTGCAGGACGGCGATGCGCCCGCCACCCTCCCGGGCCGCGCGCAGGGCGGCCAGTGTGATGGCACCGCCGTAGCCGCGGCGGCGGTGGGCCGCCAGGGTGGAGATGTTGTAGATGCCGGCGACTCCCGCGTGGTGGAACACCTCGGCGGAGCAGACCGGACGGTTCTCCACGTAGCCCACCAGGTACCGGGCCGGGCAGGTCGCCGCCAGCGCCTGCGGAGCGGCCCGGGCGAAGAACTCGCGGACGGTTTCGGCCGGTGGATCCCAGTTCGCGGCGAGGACCGTCGCGTAGTCGGCGAGCTGCTCGGGCGTCGACACCGGCCGGATGTCCAGCCCCGGGACGTCGGCGGGCGCCGGGGTGTCGTCCAGCCCGGCCCACATCGCCGTCTCCCGTTCGGACTCCGGCAGGCCGGCCGCCGTCAGCCGGGACGTGAGGTCCGCCGGCGTCGAGGCGGGACCCACCCACCAGGAGAAACCGCGGCCGGTACCGGCCAGTGCCCCGACCGTGGCGGTGATGCGGGCCGAGGCGTCGGCGTCGGTGAAGCGGGCCGCCGCGACGATGTTGAACGTGTCGTCGTCCAAGCCGCTGTCCGCGACCAGGACGTCACCCGTCGCCGTGACGGTCGCGCCGGACATCCCGCGGTGCAGGTGACAGGCGTGTTCCGCCAGGTTCCGCTCCATCCTGTCCGCCAGGTCGGCTTCATCCAGGAAATGATCATTCATGGTGATCGATCCCAGCACGACCGGGCCGGGATCGCACGCCGTTTTCGGCGGTGTCGCACCGGTGACCGGCATTTTCGACGCACGCCCTAGCGGCGCGCCCTCGGGGGCTCCGGGGCCGCCGGGCACGCCGGGAGGCCGATCGCGCGGTGGGCCTGGGAGAGGGTGGCCGTCCAGTCGCCGGTGAAGCGCAGGGCGCGGTCGTCGATGTACACGGCGGCGCCGAGCTTCTTGTTGGTGACCAGCAGGCAGTCGCCCTGCCAGTACGCGCGCTCCGGGTCCTCGTCGACCAGCGCCTCCAGGCCGGAGTGCTCGCGCAGCCAGCCCGCCACGGCGGGGTGGAAGCGGCGGGGGCGGGCGGTCATGATGAACACCGAGCGGACCCGCTTCAGCGCGTGCAGCGACTCGATCGCCCCCGGGACGGGCTTGCCGTAGATCCGGCCGTCCTGCCAGCCGTCGTCGTGCGCGACCAGCGTCTGGTCGAAGTCGATGCCGACGGCGTGCGAGGCGGGCGAGGCGGGGTCGAGCGGTACGACGGTCATGGGGCGCTGCTCCTTCGGTCACGGTCCCGGCCGGTCCTCCCGGCGGGTTCGAAGGAGGGGAGTGGCCCGGGCCGGTCCGCTTACCGGGTTCGCTGACGTTTGGTGATCAGTTCACTCCACGGAGTGAAGGGCCGGGACAAGTTCCCTGCGGAAGAAGCCAGTTGGCGGCGGCGCCGGACGGGCGGGGCACCGCCGGGTTGCCCGGGCGTCACTCCGGGGTGAGCGCGACCAGGGCGATGTCGTCGGCCAGGTGGTGGCTCCAGTCGCGCACGTCCCGCTCCAGGAAGGACAGCAGGGCCGCCGGGTCGCGCCGGCCGAACGCGGTCAGCCGCTCCACCGCCGGGTAGAACTCGCGGGACGCGTTGCGGGCCTCGGTCAGCCCGTCCGTGTACAGCAGCAGCGCCTCCCCGGCGGGCAGCGGCACCCGCCGGGGCACCGGGACGTCCCCGCCCAGCGCGCCGAAGCCCAGCGGCAGCAGGGCCGGCGCCGCCGCCTCGCGCACCCCCGCCGGGCCCAGCGCCAACGGCGCCAGGTGGCCGCAGTTCACCACCTCCACGTGGTCGTCGCCCGGCCGGTGCTGCAGCAGCAGCGCCGTCGCGAACAACTCCTCGTCGCCGCGCGCCGCCGCGCTGCGCGCCGTGTGCCGGTCCAGCCGGGCGGCCAGCTCGCCCAGGTCGGCCGTCTCGTGCGCCTGCGAGCGGAAGCAGCCCAGCAGGTCGGTCACCGTCTGCACCGCCTGCAGGCCCTTGCCCCGGACGTCCCCGATCAGCACCCGCGTCCCGTGCGGGGTCCGCACCGCGTCCAGGAAGTCCCCGCCGACGCCCGTCCCCGCCGTGGCCGGCTGGTACCGGGACGCCAACCGCAGACCGCCCAGCCGCTCCGGGACGGGGTGCAGCACCGCCTCCTGCAGCGCCGCCGCACTGGCCCGGCTCGCCGCCAGCCGCTCGCTCCGCTGCCGCCGCCCCCACACCGCCAGCCCCGTCACCATCCCCGCCGCCAGCGCCGCGCCCTGCGCCAGCGGGCGCTGCGCCAGCTCCGCCCCCGCCAGCGCCCGCACCAGCAGCCACTCGCCGCCCGCCGCCGCCACCACGCCCAGCACCACCACCGGCAGCCCCGCGATCAGTGCCCCCACCGCGACCACCGCCGCCGCCACCCACAGCACGCCCTCCGCCTGCCGCCCGCTCGCCCCCAGGCTCACCGCCGAGGTCGCCGGCAGCGCCTGCGCCGCCGCCGTCCCCAGCAGCACCGACACCGGGTGGAAGGCCGCCGCCGTCCCCAGCCGGCCGCGCGGCAGTGCCGACAGGAACCACGCCATCTGCGGCACCTGCGCCATCATCACGCCCAGGCCCGTCAGCACCGCCGCCAGCGTGCCCAGCGCCATCCCGGTGGCCGGGCCGGTCGGCAGCACGTGGCACAGCGCCAACCCGATCACCGCCAGCGGCAGCCCCAGCGAGCAGCCCGTCACCGGCGAGATCCGCCGCCCCCGCACCAGCAGGCAGCCCGCCACCCCGCCCGCCCCGTACGCCGAGACCATCAGCGCCGTCGGCGGCACCCCGATGCCCGACCCGGCCGTCAGCACCGGCAGCGCCAGCAGCAGCGCGACCTGCGTGAAGCCCACCGCCACGCCGGTGGCCAGCGCCATCGACGTGATCCGCGGCGGCACCGTGAACCGGTGGCGCCGCCAGCGCCGGCCCGTCACCGCCGCCGCGACCGGCAAAAGCGCCAGCAGCGCCACCGTCCGCGGATCCGCCCAGCCCCACACCGGGCCGACCTGCAGCGCCGTCACCGCCGAGGCCAGCGCCAGCGCCAGCGCGCCCAGGAACGCCCGGTCCAGTGCCGCGGGCGGATCACCCGCCTCCGGCAGCCGCCGCCGCGCCACCAGCAGCAGCACCACCGCCAGCACCGCGCCCAGGCCCGCGCTCACCCGCAGGCCCGGCATCGACGGGGCGCGCGGGATCAGGTTCGCCGCGACGAAGAACGCCGCCGACATCACCGCCAGCCAGCCGCCCAGCGCCTGCGGCATCCGGCCCGGCGCGTTCAGCGCCGCCACCGAGGCCAGGCAGCCCGCGAAGGTCGCCGACACCCCGACGATCACCACCGTCCGCCCCAGCAGGTACGACCAGTCCGAGAACGCCACCGTCTCGACCAGCAGCCCCGCCGCCAGCACCCCCAGCGACCAGGCCAGCACCCGGCGCCGCCCCCACACGTCGCCCGCCCGGCCCGCCGCGAACAGCGACAGCACCATCAGCGCGCCGCCGCCCACCTTCATCCCCACCACCTGCTGGGCGCTCAGCCCGAACCGGACCCGCACCGCCGGCAGCGCCGCGCCCTGCAGCACCGGCGACACCACGTAGAACACCGCGGCCGCCGCCAGCAGCACCCCGACCGACCGCCCCGCCCCCACCCGCCCCAGTACGGACGGGCCGCTCACCGGCACGGGCCCGGGGGAGGGGGCGGGGGCGGGGGAGGCCGTGGGGCTCGCGGCCATCGGGAACCTCGATCTGCTCGGCGGGGTGCGGGAAGGACCACCCCACTCTGCCAGGTCGAATCGACCGAACATGAACAGAACGGACAAAACTCCGGCGCGAGGGCGCCGGGGCGCACAGCGACCGCCGCGTCATCCGGCCGGCGCCGCCGCTGCCGCCGCACCGAACCAGCGCGCCAACGCCTCCGGCAGCCCCTCCCGGGCCCCCGGCTCCGCGCCGACCCACGCCACGTGCCCGTCCGGGCGCAGCAGCACCGCCGACGCCGCCAGCTCCGGGCAGCCGTCCACCAGCACGTCCACCCGATCCGCCCAGCCCGCCGCCCCGGCCGACAGCAGCCCCGACCGGTCCAGCAGCACGCCCCGCCCCGCCCGCGTCCGCTCGTACAGCCGCCCCGCCGCCGGGTCGTCGACCAGCCGGACGTCCCGCAGCCGGCGCCCCAGCAGGGCCGGACCCGGGCCGAAGTCGTACCGGACGTCCACCCCCGAGATCACGCCCGTGATGTACCGATTGACCTCCGGGAGGTCCATCAGCCGGGCGAACACCCCGCGCAGCGCCACCGGGCCCGGCTCGGTGCCCAGCAGCGTCATCTGCGCCCGGGTGTGCGCGATCACCGCCGCGCCCACCGGGTGCCGCTCCGCGTGGTACGAGTCCAACAGCCCCGGCGGGGCCCAGCCCGCCACCTCGGCGGCCAGCTTCCAGCCCAGGTTGAACGCGTCCTGCACACCCAGGTTCAGGCCCTGGCCGCCGGTCGGCGGGTGGACGTGCGCCGCGTCGCCCGCCAGCAGGACCCGGCCCGCCCGGTAGTGCTCCGCCTGGCGCGTCGCGTCCCCGAAGCGGGACAGCCAGCGCGGCGAGTGCACCCCGAAGTCCGTGCCCGCCACCGCCCGCAGCCGGGCCCGGAACTCCTCCAGCGTCGGCGCCGCCCGGTCCTCCGACACGCCCTCCGCCGGCACGATCGCCCGGTACACCCCGCCGCCCTCGTGGTGCAGCCCGAACCGCAGCTGCGTCCGCCGGACCTCCGCCACCACCTCGGCGATCCGCTCCGGAGCCTCCGTCGCCTCCAACTGCCCCAGCAGCGTCTGCACCGTCGCCGGCTCGCCCGGGAACGCCACACCCGCCAGCCGGCGCACCGTGCTGCGCCCGCCGTCGCACCCCACCAGCCAGCGCGCCCGCAGCCGCGCCCCGTCCGCCAGCCGTACCTCCACCCCCTCCTCGTCCTGGACCAGGTCCACCACCTCGCGGCCGCGCCGCAGGTCCGCGCCCAGCTCCTCCGCCCGCTCCCACAGCAGCCGCTCCGTCACCGGCTGCGGCGTCGCCAGCCCGTACGGGTGCGCCGTGTCCATCCCCTCCGGCCACTCCCGCGCCTCGCCCGCGAACAGCCCGCCGACCCGGAACTCCTCACTCACCGCCCGGAACCGCTCCAGCAGCCCGCGCTGGTCCATCACCTCCACGCTGCGCGCGTGCAGCCCCTGCCCCCGGGACTCCCCGGTCGGCGCCGCCAGGCGCTCCAGGACCACCACCTCCACCCCGTGCAGCCGCAACTCGCACGCCAGCATCAACCCGGTCGGCCCGCCGCCGACCACCAGCACGTCGATCATCAACCCTCCGAAAACGCCCGACAAGTGATTTTCCGTGAGCTTGTGGACGAATGCTCCACTACCCACCCGTTCACCGTTCCGAGCGGACATTCTGGGGCACCCACCGGCCCTTGCGGCAAGGCCCCCCGCGCGCGATACCTTGGAAGTGGCGGGAGAAGGAGCAGGCCGGGGGCGGGACCGCACCGCGCCGCGGCCGGACCACCGCAGCGGCCCGTGCCCCCGCCGTCCCGAGAACACCGCGGAAGCCCCCGCCGCTCCCGGCCCGAGGACCCGCCACACCCTCGAACGCCGTCCGGCCGCCGCGCCTGCCGGTGTCGACCGTCGGCTTCGGCGACACCGTCGCGGGCGCGCTCGGCGCCCTCCCGATGACCGCCGTCATCGGGAGGGCACCGCCCAGGCCGGGGCCCGGGTCAATGTCACCCCCCGGCCCGGGCCGGGGCCGAGCCGATGGAGGTGGGCTGGCACCCCCCATCGGACGCCCGAGGGCCCGTCGGAGCGCCAGTGGGTGGGGGTGGTCGACGCCCCCGGCGTGCGGAGCGTCCGCCGGGGGCCGTTCAGGCGCGGTCGGCGGCCGCGTAGCGGTTGGCCGGGCGGGGGAGGTGGAGCAGCCCGCGCAGGGTGTCCGAGGCGTAGGCGGTGCGGAAGGCGCCCCGGCGGCGGAGTTCGGGGACGAGGGCGGTGGTGATCGCGGTGAGGTCGTGCGGGAGGGCGCCGGGGCGCAGGCGGTAGCCGTCCAGGCCGGCTTCGCGCCAGTCCAGCAGCAGGTCGGCGAGTTCGCCCGGGGTGCCGGTGAACACCTCCGCGTCGGAGGCGTACGCGGCGCCGTCCCAGTCGTCCAGGCGGCGCTTGCGGGCGGCGGCCCGCCCCGGGCGGTCGTCCAGGAAGACCACCAGGTCGGCGAAGACCTTCAGCGGCCGGAGCAGCGGCCGGGGGTGGGCGGCGCCGGCCGCGGCGAGGGCGTCGAGGCGGGCGGTGGTGTCGGCGCGCGAGTGCGGGGTCAGGTAGACCAGGTCGGCGCCGGCCGCGGCGAGTTCGTACGGGGTGCCGGCGTGGGCGAGGACGGTCACCAGGGGCTGGCCCTGCGGCGGGCGGGGGGTGATGGACGGGCCGCGGACGGCGAAGTGCGCGCCCGCGAAGTCGACGTGGTGCAGCCGGTCGCGGTCGATGAAGCGGCCGGTCGCGGCGTCCCGGATCTCCGCGTCGTCCTCCCAGCTGTCCCAGAGCCGGCGGACGGCCTCGACCACCTCGTGGGCCTCGTCGAAGAGCCCGCGCAGCCGGGCCGCGATCAGCTCCGGGTCGAGGACGTCGGCGTCGGTCAGCTGCGGGGTGGTGCGCCGGCCGAAGTGCGCGGCGTCGGCGGCGCGGGAGGTGATCTGCGGGCGCCAGCCGGCCCGGCCCAGGCTCGCGTGGTCGAGCGAGGCGATGCCGGTGGCCAGGTGGAACGGCTCGGTGTGGGTGACGTTGGTGGTCGGGACCAGGCCGATGTGCGAGGTCAGCGGGGCGAGCGCGGCCGCCAGCAGGACGGCGTCCAGGCGGCCGCGGACCTGGTCGGTGCGGGCGTCGGGCCGGTGGAAGGCGGCGGACTGCGGGCCGAGCGCGTCCTCGAAGGTGACGAAGTCGAGCAGGCCGCGTTCGGCCTCGCGGACCAGCCCGGCCCAGTGGCGGGCGGTGAACAGGTCCTCCGGTCGGGCGTCCGGCTCCCGCCAGGCGGCGGGGTGCCAGCCGGCGCCGTCCAGGGCGACCGCCAGGTGCAGGTGGGTCACGGGGTCTCCTCCGGGAGGGACGGGGTGTGTGAACCGCGGGGCGCCCGCGGGGCGTTCAGGCCGAGGTGGTCGCGGAGGGTGGTGCCGGTGTAGTCGGCGCGGTGCACGCCCATCTCCTGGAGCAGCGGCACCACCCGGTCCACCAGGTCGTCCAGCCCGCCCGGGGTCAGGTGCGGGACGAAGATGAACCCGTCGGCGGCGTCGCTCTGCACGGACTCGTTGATGGCGTCCGCGACCTGGCGCGGCGTGCCGACGAAGTCGGGCCGGCCGGCGAACTCGACCGCCAGGTCGCGGATGCTCAGTCCGCGCGCCTCGGCCACCTCCCGCCAGCGGCGGACCGTCGCGGCCCGGCCGGCCCGGAACTGGGTGTGCCCCCGGGTGACGACGGCGTCCGGCAGCGGTTCGACGTCCGGCAGCGGCCCGTCCGGGTCGTAGCCCGACAGGTCGCGCCCCCAGAGCGCCTCCAGCAGCATCAGCGCGGTCTGCGGCCCGACCTGGGCGCGGGCGATCTCGTCGGCGTGCTCGGCGGCCTCGGCCGGGGTGTCGCCCAGCGCGTAGGTGACCGACGGGATGATCTTCAACTCCCCCGGTGCGCGGCCGTACTTGGCCAGGCGGCCCTTCACGTCCCGGTAGAAGGCCCGGCCGGCGGCCGGGTCGCCGTGCCGGCTGAAGATCACGTCCGCGTCGGCGGCGGCGAACTCGCGGCCCTGCGGGGAGTCGCCCGCCTGGATCACCACCGGGTGCCCCTGCGGCGGGCGCGGCGTGGCGAACCGGCCGGAGATGTCGAAGTGCCGTCCCCGGAACGAGAACCGCCCGGCCCCGGCGCGGACGAACGTCCCCTCCCCGGCGTCGGCGCGGACGTCGTCGGGGCGCCAGCTGTCCCAGAGGGTGCGCGCGGCGTGCAGGAACTCGGCGGCCCGGGTGTAGCGGTCCGCCTCGGCCAGGAAGCCGCCGCGCCGGAAGTTCTCGCCGGTGAACGCGTCCCAGCTGGTCACCACGTTCCAGGCGGCGCGCCCCCCGCTCAGGTGGTCCAGGGTGGCCAGCCGCCGCGCCACCTCGTACGGCTCGTTGAAGGTCGAGTTGACCGTCGCGGCCAGGCCGATCCGGGAGGTGACGGCGGACAGCGCGCTCAGCACGGTCAGCGACTCGGGGCGGCCCACCACGTCCAGGTCGTGCAGGCGGCCCTTGTGTTCGCGCAGCCGCAGGCCCTCGGAGAGGAAGAAGAAGTCGAACTTGCCGCGCTCGGCGGTCCGCGCGAGGCGCTCGAAGGAGTCGAACGCGATCTGGCTGCCGGACCTCGGGTCCGACCAGACGGTGGTGTGCTGCACGGCGGGGAGCTGCGCGGCGAGGTGGACCCGCTTCGGGGGGCGGGGTCCGGGACGGCTGGACATGGTTCAACCTCCTTGGATTGGAAGGGAGTTCAGGACTCGCGGGCGGGAAACCCGTGCCGCCGGGCGCCGATCACCACGGCCAGCACCGGCACCAGCAGGGCCAGCACGCTCCAGGGCAGCGACCCGGCGCCCGCCGTGTCCAGCAGCAGCCCGCCCAGGACGCCGCCGCCGGCCATCGCCACGTTCCAGAGCGTCACCAGCATCGCCTGCACCGCGTCCGCCCGGTCGCCGCCGGCGTCACCGCCCGCCGTCTGCAGCAGGGTCGGCACCCCGCCCCAGCCCAGGCCCCACAGCGCCGCCGCGACGTACACCAGCGGGTGCGCCCCCGACAGCAGGCCCAGCCCGGCCGCCGCCGCGGCCACCAGCGCGGCGCCCGCCACCGTCAGCGCGCGCAGCCGGCCGTGGATCAGGGCGCCCGTCACCCAGATGCTCAGCAGCGAGGCCGCGCCGAACACCAGCAGCACCAGATCGGTCGAACCGCCCAGGCCCAGGTGGTCCAGGTAGCTCGCCACGTACGCGTACAGCACGGTGTGCGCCAGCACGAACACCGACGTCACGAACAGCACCGGCACCACCCCCGGCACCGCCAGCGCGCCCAGCACCCGCTCCCGCCGCCCGCCCGGCCGGCCGTCCTGCCCCGGCCGGTCCGGGACGGCCAGCGCGATCCAGCCGATCACGGCGAGCGCGACCGCGGTCATCGCCAGGAACGACGTCCGCCAGTCCGTCGCCCCCGCCAGGAACGTCCCCGCCGGCACCCCCAGCGAGAGCGCCACCGGGATGCCCGTCATCACGATCGCGAGCGCCCGCCCCTGCAGGTGCGCCGGCGTCAACCGGCGCGCGTACCCCGCCAGCAGCGCCCAGGCCAGGCCCGCCGCGACCCCCGCGAGGAAACGCGCGGCGAGGGTCAGCGGATAGGACGAGGACAGCGCGGTGACGGTGTTCGCGACGGCGAAGGCGGCCATCGCGGTCAGCAGCAGCCGCTTGCGGCGCCACGCCGCGGTGGCGGCGGTCAACGGGATCGCGGTCAGCGCCGTCCCGACCGCGTAGACCGTCACCGCCTGCCCCGCCGCCGACTCGCCCACCCCCAGCCCGGCGCCCATCGCGGGCAGCACCCCGGCGGGCAGCGTCTCGGTCAGACTGGTCACGAACACCGCCGTGGCCAGTGCCAGCAGCGCCGACAGCGGCAGCTCGCGGCGGCCAACCCGCTGCCGGGGGACGGTTCCTGAGGGATCGTGTACTGGTGAACGCGTACTCATGGCGGTTATCGTGAAACCCTCACACTTATGTGAGGGTCAACGCGACTTGACGTGAGGCGGGTCACAGTGGGACACCTGCGCATCGGGCAGCTGTCGGAGCGCACCAACACCTCCCGGCGGCTGCTCCGCTACTACGAGGAACAGCAGTTGATCGTCTCCACCCGCGCCGCGAACGGCTACCGCGAGTACGACGAACGCCTGGCCGACCGCGTCCTGCAGATCCGCGGCCTGCTCGACGCCGGACTGCCCACCAGGATCATCAAACAGATCCTGCCCTGCCTCGACAAGCCCCGCACCATCCACTTCTCGGACGCCACGCCGGAGATGATCGCGACGCTGACGGAGGAGCGGGACCGGATGACGGAGCGGATCGACTGCCTGGTGCGGAACCGGGACGCGATGACGGAGTACCTGGAGGTCGTCTCCAACCGGTAGGGGGACCGGCGCGCCGGAGGCGCCCGTCGGGGCGGGCCCGCGGGCGCCCGGCCGTCCGCCGGGAGAGCATGGGGGGATGACGCGGGAGCAGCAGGTCGAGCACACCCCCGACGGCCGCTACGTCGTGATCGGCGGCCGGCGCTGGCGGGCGACCGATCCGGAACTGCCGGACGACGCCCGGGAACGGCTCACCCGGCACCTGATGGCGGCCCGCCGCGCGCTCGCCCGGACCGGCGACGACCAAGGCGCGGAGCGGGCCGCCCGGGCCCGGGTGCAGCTCGCCAAGGTCGGCCTGGGCGAGCGGGGCACGCCCTGGTGGGAGCAGGCCCTCCCGGAGCGCCGCCGCCGCTGGGAGGACAGCCTGCGCGCACTGGACGACGCGGACCCGCCGCCCGGCCCGTGACGCCGCCCGGTGACGCCCGCGTCAGCCCGCCGCGCGCAGGGCCGGGGCGAGGTGGACGGCGGTCTCCAGGAGGAGGGCGTGGACGAAGGCCTGCGGGAGGTTGCCGCGCAGTTGGTGCTGGGCGGTGTCGTACTCCTCGGCGTAGAGGCGGGGCGGCCCGTAGGCGGCGCGGTTGTGCTCGTACCAGCGGACGGCCTCGGGGAGGTCGCCCTGGCGGAGGAGGGTGAGGGAGACCAGGAAGCCGCAGAGCAGGAAGGCGCCCTCGGCTTCGGCCAGGGGGCCGGGGGCGTGGCGGAAGCGGTAGCAGTGGTGGTCCTCGGCGAGGTCGGTGAGGACGGCGGCCAGGGTGGCCCGGCTGGGGCGGGCGCGGGGCGGGACGGCGCCGCGCAGGGCGGGCAGCAGCAGGGCGGCGTCGACCGCCGGGTCGGTGGGGGAGCGCTGCCAGCGGCCGCTGGGGTGGAGGCCCTCGGTGAGGGCGGTGGCGGTGAGCCGTTCGGCGAGCGGCAGCCAGTCCGGGCGGCGCAGGGCGTCGGCGGCGGCGCGCAGGCCGGCGGCGCAGGTGAGGCGGCTGTGGGTCCAGCGGTCGGGGTGGATCTCCCAGATGCCGCAGTCGGGTTCGCGGTGCCGGGCGGCGATCGCGTCGGCGGCGACCTCGGCGGCGCGCCGCCCGTCGGCGTCCAGCTGGTCGTGCCGGGCGGCGGCGGCCAGCAGCAGCAGGGCCTCGCCGAACACGTCGAGCTGGAACTGCCGGTTCACCCGGTTCCCGGCCACGTCGGAGCCGCCCGGGTAGCCCGGGAGCCCGATCCGGCGCGGGTCCGGGACGGGCCCGCCGTCGACGGTGTACGCGGGGGCCAGCCGCGGGCCGTCGGCGAGCAGCCGGGCGGTGACGAACCGGGCCGAGCCCGCCAGCAGCGGGTGCGGGCCGCGGGCGGCCACCGCCTGGCCGACGTACGCCTGGTCGCGGATCCACACGTACCGGTAGTCGTAGTTGCGGCCCTGCTCGGCGCGTTCGGGCAGGCTGGTGGTGGCCGCGGCGACGGTGCCGCCGTCCGGGCCGGTCAGGCCGGACAGCACGGCGTACGCGTGCCGGACGTCGCGGTGGCCCGGCAGCCCCGCCAGCTCGCCCGGGGACGGGACGTCCGCCGCCCAGGCCGCCTCGGTCGCGGCCCAGGCCCGGTCCGGATCCGGCGGGGCGCTGTCGAACGGGCGGTCGGCGAGCTCCAGCACCAGGTCGTGCGAGGTGCCCGCCGCGACCCGCAGCACGGCGTGCAGCCCGCCGCAGCGCCCCGGCCGGGCGTCCGGCAGGCCGGACAGCCGGGCGTGCAGCGAGCCGGTGCGCAGCGTCCAGCGGCCCGCCTCGTCCCGCACCGGGTCGCCGGCGCGGGCGGTGCCGAACCCGGCGGCCAGGTGCAGGGCCACCGCCAGCTCGGCCGGACCGTCCGCCGCCAGCACCCGGCGCAGCAGCACCGCGCGGTGCGCGTCCGCCGGACGGGCCAGCGCCTCGCGGCACTCGACCACCCCGCCCCGGGTCACCCAGCGGCTGCGGTGCACCAGCGTGCCGTCCTCGTACCGCCCGCCCGGCACGTACGCCTCCGTCGGCGTCAGGCCGAACCAGCCCGGGCCGCCGACCAGCGCCGACAGCACCGCGTCGCTGTCCCAGCGCGGCGCGCACAGCCAGCCCAGCACCCCGTCCGGGCCGAGCAGCGCGCCCCGCCGGCCGTCGGCCAGCAGCGCGTAGTCGCGCAGCACGTGCGGGGCGGGCGGGGAGCAGGGACGGGACGCGACGGACACGGGCGGCCTCCGGGAGTCGAACGGCTCTCCCGGACGCGGCTTTCCGGTCCGGCCGGGCGAAAACGCCCGGCCGTTTCCGCCCCCGGCGGGCCGGGCACACGCACGGTCGCACGAGCCGGGCCGACCGGGGCCCGGCGGAACGGAAGGACGCGACGATGGGACGGCAGGGACGTCCGCTGCACGACATGGGCGGGGCGATCGGCCCCGCGGACACCGGCTGGCGGGAGGAGGAGGACCCGGCGGGGACGGCCGGCGAGGAGCGCGGACCCGAGGACGGACCCGAGCGCGGACCCGCGCCGATCGGCAAGGGCGGCACGGCCAACGTGGCGGGCAGCGACGAGCAGCAGCCCGAGATCGCCGAAGGGCCGGTGCCGGGCGTCCAACCGGACGAGGAGAGCGGCGGCGGCAGCGAAGTCGGCGGCGTGAAGCGGGAGTTGGACCCGCCCGGCCCGCCCGACTCGCCGTCCCGCCCGGTGCGCCCCGACGCGGTGGAGGACGCCCCCGCCGCGCTCGACCCCGAACGGGCCCGCCCCGCCGACCCGGCGGCGGACCCGGAGGACGAGGGCCTCCCCGACCTGGCGGACGGCACCCCCGCCGCCGACCGGGCCGTCGACCCGCAGCGCCCGCCCGTGCCGGGGGACCGGCCGGTGGCCGCCGAGTCGTTCGGCGTGACGGGCGACGAGCAGGCGCGCGGCGAATCGCTGGACCAGCGGCTCGCGGCCGAACGGCCGGAGGTCTGGGAGGGCGGGGGCGACGACGGGGACGACTCCCGGGCGGGGGCCTCGGCGGAGGAGGCCGCGGTGCGGGTGCGGGAGGACGACACCGGCACCGGGAGCTGAACGGGACCCGGAGCCGGCCGCCCGGCACGCCCCCGGGGCGTGCCGGGCGAAGGGCGGTTCGAGGGCGAAGGTTTCCGGCGGGGGCGCCCGGGCAGGCGCGGTGACCTGACCGGGGGGAGCGGAAGGAAGCGCCGCCATGGACACCCCTCGCCATTCGATTCCGATCCCCGCCGGACCGGTCGGCATCATGGGCCGGCCGCAGCCGCGACCCGCGCGTCCACCCCACCGCGCGGAGCCCCGCGTGCCGGGCCCGGCGCAGTCGCCGTCGCGGCCCTCGCGGCCCGCGCAACCCTCGCCGCCGCCCGTGCCGGAGGCGGCTCCGGCGGACGCGGAGCTGTACGCCGTGCTGGGGGAGGACTGAGGACGTGGCGGCCACCAGGGCGCCGCAGCCGACCGGCCGGGCCGAGGGCCCGGCCGGAGTGGTCCTGCGGCGACGCGAGAAGACTTGTACGCCGGGGGAGTTGTGGCTCGGACAGATCTACGCCGCGCTCCGGCTGACCGGCCGCGAGCCCACCCCGGAGGAGCTGCGCGAACTCGGCGGCCTCGACCGGCGACGGATCGAACACGCCGCGCGGTGCGGCCGCCGACAGCTCCGGGGCGACGGGACGGCCGCCCCGTGCGCCCCGTGCGGCGCCGACTGAGGCAGACCGGAGGGAACGGCCCCCACCGTACGGTGGGCGGGGTTTGAAGTGGGCGGGTCCGGACCAGCCGCTGGGTATGAAGTTCCCGCTGGAGTACCTGGAACCGCTGCCCACCACCGTCGAGTGGACGGGTGGCGGGCCGCTGCCGTCCGAGCCCTGGGTGACGGTCCGCGCCGACGGCCGACGGCGGCCGGCCGGTGACGGCGGCACGACGGCGGTGCTGTTCGAACGGGACGCCGCGCTGATCGCGGCCATCGCGTACAACGGGGACCCCGGCCGGGTCTACCCCCGCCCCGGCGCCCGCGAGGCGGTCGCCGAACTGCGGGCGCTCGGCGTGCGGTTGGGCGTGCTCACCGAGCAGCCCGGAGTCGCCCGGAGCGTCCTCACCCGGGGTCGGATCGAAGCCGTCCACCACCGGATCGAGGAACTGTTCGGCCCCTTCGACGTGTGGGCCGTCTGCCCGCACGGCCCCGCCGACCGCTGCGGCTGCCGCCGGCCCGCGCCCGGGCTGGTCCGCGCCGCGACCCGGGCCCTGCGGATTCTCCCGGAACGCACCGCCGTCATCGGCGGCACCGGCGCCGACCTGGTCGCCGCGGCCGAGGCCGGAGCCCACGGCCTCCTCGTCCCCACCGCCGCCACCCGCCCCGGCGAGATCGCCGCCGCCGGTCGCCGCCGCGCCGCCGACCTGACGGGCGCGGTGCGGCTGCTCGCGGCGGGCGGGGCGCTGCGCTGAGGGAGCCCCCGAGCGGCGGCGCGGCGCCCGTCAGGTCGGCGGCGCGGGGTTGGGGGAGGGCCCGGGGGGTAGGCGCGGGACGGCGGGGGCGGCGGATTCGCGGAAGAGCAGGACGAGGTGGCGTCATGGACGGGCCGCACGGTTACCGGATCGCCGTCCCAGGACGGCCGGGGGCGCACGCCCCGCAGGCGATGGTGGTGGTGTACCGCTCCGACGAGACCACCTCCGACGGACTCGTCGTCTACCTGGGCACGGACGGCCTGCGGGTGACCGTGCACGGCTCGGTGGCCTGCTTCCTGGAGCCGTACCCCTCTGACCTGGGCCACCCGTACGGGTACGCCTACCCGCTCGCCGAAGCCTGAGGACCCGGGAGCGGGAAGGCCCGTCCCGCCCGCCTCAGGAGGCGGAGGAGGCGGCGGAGGCGGCGAAGGCGGTGGTCAGGGCGCGGTCGAAGGCCGGGAGGTCGTCCGGGCGGCGGCTGGAGACCAGGGTGTTGGGGCCGTTCGTGCAGACCACCACCTCGCGGTCGACCCAGTGCGCGCCGGCGTTGAGCAGGTCGGTGCGGAGGCTGGGCCAGGAGGTCAGGGTGCGGTCCCGGACCACGTCGGCCTCCACCAGCGTCCACGGGCCGTGACAGATCACCGCGACGGGCTTGCCGAGCCGGAAGAACCCGGCCACGAACTCCACGGCCTTCGCCTCGGTGCGCAGGAAATCCGGGTTGGCGACGCCGCCGGGCAGCACCAGGGCGTCGAAGTCGTCGGCCGAGACCTCCGACACGAGCGCGTCCACCATGAACGGGTCACCCCGGTCGAGGTGGTGGAACGCCCGGATCTCACCCGGCTCGGTGGAGACCAGGCGCGGGGTGCCGCCCTGGTCGAGGACGGTCTGCCACGGCGAGGTCAGCTCGATCTGCTCGGTGCCCTCGGGTGCGGCCAGGAAGGCCACGGTCAGGCCGGCCAGCGCGGCCTGCCGGGTGGCGGCACCGGTGCTGGTGTCGGTGCCGGTCTCGGTGGTGGTGTCGGTGGTGTCGTTCATGGCGGGCTCCGTTCCCGGGTGGACGAGTGCGTGCGTCCTCTCGCGTCTCACCGCGAGCGGGGCGGAGCAAACCGGTGCATACCGGGCGGACCGGCGACATAGGGTGGGGGCGGACGAAGGAGGTGGACACGGTGGACGGCGAACGGCCCGCGCTGGAGGCCACGGTCGACCGGCTGCGCACCGAGCTGGAGGGGCTGCGCACCGCGATGCGCACCCGGGCGGTGATCGAGCAGGCCAAGGGCGTCCTGGTGGAGCGGCTCGGCTGCTCGCCGGAACGGGCCTTCGACGAACTGGTGCGCCGCTCGCAGGACGAGAACCGCAAGCTGGCACGGCTCGCCGCCGACCTGATCGCCTCGTCCGCCCCGCCCCCGTCCGCCCGCGAAGCCGCGGCCCAGGAGCAGGGGCAGGAGCAGGGGGAGGACGAGAAGGACGAGGGCGAGGGCGGCGCCGAGCCGCTGCCCGTCGCGCCCCCGCCCGCTTCGCCCGCCCCGGACGGACGGGCGGGCGGCAACGGAGCGGACGAGGCCGCGCTGGCGTCCCGGTTCCACCTGGCCGCCGCCGCGCTCGCCACCGCCACCGACCCCGACGAGACCGCCGAGCGCCTGCACCGCGCCGCCCTCGAACCGCTCGGCGCGCAGGCCCTCGTCCTCGCCGTCCGCGAACCGGACGGCGCGCTGCGACTGGTCGGCGCGCACGGCGTGTCGGCGCACCAGCTCAGCCAGTGGCAGCGGATCCCGCCGCACACCCGGGTGCCGCTCACCGAGGCCGTCCGCACCGACCGGCCGGTGTGGGTCGCCGACCGGGGCGAGTTCGCCGCCCGCTACCCCGACCTGACCGGCGACGACCTGGTGCCCGGCACCACCGTCTGCGCCCTCCCGTTGCAGACCGGCGGACGACTGCTCGGCGCCCTCAAGATCGGCTGGGCCGACCGCTACCGCCCCGCCCCCGCCGTGCGGGCGCACCTGGCCGCGCTCGCCGACCTCGCCGCCGACACGCTGCTGCGCCTGCCCCCGCCCGTCCCGCCGCCCGGAGCGCCGGAGACCGTGCCCGACCCGTCCGGCGCTCCCTGGTTCCGCGCCGTGCTGGACGGCCTGCTCGACCCGGTGCTGCTGCTGCGCGCCGTCCGCGACGACGACGGCCGGGTCACCGACCTGCGGGTGGAGCACGCCAACGCGCCCACCGTCGACCTGGCCGGACGCTCCGCCGCCGACCTGCGCGGACGGCGGCTCACCGAGCTGTACCCCGGCATGGTCGCCTCCGGGACGTTCGAGCGCCTGCGCACCGCCGCCGCCGCCGGCACCCCGTACCGGGGCGAGGCCGAACAGTACGTCGAGACCGTCGCGGGCAGCCCCCGGGCCAGCGCCATGACCGTCCACGCCACCCCCCTCCAGGACGGCCTGCTGCTCACCTGGCGCGACCACTCCGAGCGCGACCGGCGGACCGCCCAACTCGCCCAGACCGCCCGCCTGGCCCGGGTCGGCACCTGGGAGTGGCACCCCGGCGAGCGCCGGATCACCTGCTCGGACGGCGTCCCGCCGCTCTTCGGCACCGCGGCCGCCGACAGCCTCGACCCGCGCGCCGCGTTCGCCGAGATCGCCCCCGCCGACCGGGCCGCCGTCCGGGCCGCCGCCGAGGCGCTGCGGGACGGGCGCACCCCCGTCACCGTCGACTTCGCCGTCCGCTCCCCCGACGGCTACCGCGGCCTGCGCGCCCTCGGCGAAGCCGCCGTCGCCGCCGACGGCCGCCTGCTCGCGCTCAGCGGCGTCGTCCAGGACGTCACCCCCTGGCGGCGCGCCGAACAGGCTCTCAGCGACACCCGCGACCGCCTCGCCGACCAGCGCCGCCGCACCGGCGACGAACAGCGCGCCGTCCGCGCCCTCCAACAGGCCCTGATGCGCGGCCCCGCCGCCCGCCCCGTCCCCGGCCTCGCCAGCGCCGCCCGCTACCTGCCCGCCGAACGCGAACGCAAGGTCGGCGGCGACTGGTACGAACTGCTCGACCTGCCCGACGGCACCCTGCTGCTCGCCGTCGGCGACGTCTCCGGACACGGCCTGCCCGCCGCCACCGCGATGTCCCAACTACGCTACGCCCTGAGGGGAATGGCCTATGACGGCGCCCCGCCCGGGGAACTCCTCGACCGACTCGACCGGATGCTCTGCCACCAGCGCGCCGACCACATCGCCGCCGTCACCGTCGCCCGCCTCGACCCCCGCACCGGACACCTCGCCTGGGCCCGGGCCGGCCAACAGCCCCCCGTCCTGCTGCACGCCGGCACCGCCCGCACCCTCGACCCGCCCCCCGGCCTCGTCCTCGGCGTCACCCCCCGCGCCCGCCGCCCCACCGCCGAACTCCGCCTCGCCCCCGACGACACCCTGCTGCTCTACACCGACGGCCTCACCGAACGCCGGGGCACCGACGACGGCGCGGACGACGGCACCGCCCGCCTGCTCCGCGCCTGCGCCGACTACCGCGCCGCCCCCGACCCGGACGGGCTGCTCGACCACCTGCTGCGCCGCCTCGGCGCACCCAACCCGTTCGACGACATCTGCCTGCTGGCGGTCCGCCGCACCGGCTGAGCGTCCCGTCGCATCGGCCGGGTGGGCGGCAGCGGGCAGGGGGTGGGGCGGGGCCGGGCCTCAGGGCTCGCTGCTGTCGCCGAACCGGAAGCGCCGGTGCATCCGCTCGCCCCAGGGCAGTTCCGGGTCCACCAGGCCGTCCGGCGGCGGCAGCGCGTCCGGGCCCGGGTGGGGGAACGGGGAGGCCGTCGCCTCGGTGGCCCGCAACCGGGCGCCCAGCGCCGTCAGGCGCGCCGGGGAGGTGTGCTCGCGGACGGTGGGGAACAGCCGGGCCTCCTCCCGGCCGAAGTGCCCGGTGGCCTCCTCGACCAGCCGGACCACCAGCCGGTCGAACTCCGCCGAACCCGCCGTCGCCGCCCGCAGCTCCCGGACCAGCGCGCGCAGCGCCGCGTGCGACTGCAGGCCGTGGTCCACCGCGTCGTCGCCGGGCGGGCGGCCGTGCCGGGCGATCGGGTACAGGTGCTCCTCCTCGGCGCTCAGGTGCCGCACCAGGGCGTCGGCCGTCACCGCCGCCAGCCGGCAGCGCTGCGGATCGCCCAGCGGGAGCCCCGCCAGTTCGCTGAAACGCACCCGCAGCACCTCGTGATCGATCGTCAGCTGCTCCAGCAGGTCCGGTTCGCGGTCGGCTGCCATGTCCGCGCGCCTCCTCCGGTGGTCCGTCTTCCTTCCGGCGCGCGCATGCCCAGCGTAGGGAACAGGAAACCCCAGGTCAGGGCAGTTCCTCCGGTGCGCCGGGTTCGACCGGCGGAAGCTCCAGGACCTCCACCGGGCGCCACCGGTGGGCCCGGTCGGGGTGCTGTTCCGGCGGGTGCGCCGGGTGCTCGTCCGGCGGCCGGCCCTCGGGCAGCCGCAGCTGTGAGGGAGCGGGCGGGCCCGGCTTGCGCGCCCGCTTCCGGCCGGCGCGGGATCCGGGGCTGATGGAGTCGAGGGGGTCGAGGGAGTCGGCCATGCGGGCCCTCCGTGAGGTGGGGGTGGTCATCTACGCCTGCGGGGACCCGGTCCTGGGCGGGAGAACGGCGTGACCGGGCATGGCCAACCGGGCATGGCCAAGGGGGTCGGGGGGATCACTCCTCCTCGCTGGCGATCTCGATGCACGCGAGGTCGATCTGGTCGGCGAGCTGACGCACCAGGTCGGCGAGCGCGGCCGTGGTCACCGGGTCGAGTCCGCTGTCCTCGCGGTCGGCCCAGTCCTCCCACTCCTCGGGCAACGCCCTCAGCAGCTCGACCACCTGGAGAGCCGGGATGGCCAGACCGCCGGACAGTCCGCAGATCACCGGAACACTGAGCCGTCCCACGGTGACCACCTCCTCCTGCGCGTCCTCCTGCGCTCACTCGCGCCGGTACGTCTCGGTATCGGTATTCACCCGCGCGTCTGCCCGGGGCCGTCCGCCGGAAACGGGGGTGGAGCGGACGCGGACGCGGACGTCGTCGGGGCCGGGGCCGGGCGGCGGGCGCGGTGGCTGGTGTCGCACAGTGGGTAGCGGCGGCTGCGGCGGCAGGTGCAGACCGCGACGACCGGGCGGTCGCATTCCAGCACCGTACCGTCCGGCAGCAGCAGTTCCACCGGGCCGTCGACCAGCAGCGGGCCGCGCTCGGTCAGCCGGATCCGGGGATTCCGGTCGGTGCCGGGGTCGGCGGCCCGGTCGGGGTCAGGGGCGGACACCGCGGATCACCACCAACTCCTCGGTGCGGACGCCCGGTTCGATCAGTCCGGTGCGCTCGAACCAGGGCGCGCGGGCGGTCATCACCGGACCGAAGGCCTGCAGGCGTCGTGCGGCCACCGTCGTCCGCAGGCCGGCGTCCCGCAACTTCCTCGCCGTGAGCCAGGGTTGGGCCAGCGAGGACTGGACGAGCAGCAGCACCCCGCCCGGTGCCAGTAGCGGTGGCACCCGTCGGCACAGCCGGTCCAGCAGCAGCCGCCCGTCCGGGCCCGCGTCCCAAGCCCGGGCGACGCCGGGCGGCGGCGGGCCGGGCTCCGGGGCGGGCACGTACGGAGGATTGCTCAGCACCAGGTCGTACCGGCCGTCGGGGCGGGGGCGGGCGGGCAGCAGGTCGCCGTGCCGCACGTGCAGCGGGAGGCGGTGCAGGCGGGCGTTGAGCCAGGCGGTGGCGAGCGACAGCCGCGACAGGTCCACGGCGGTCACCCGGCAGCCGCGCCGGGCGGCGGCCAGGGCGAGCGAGCCGCAGCCCGTGCCGATGTCCAGGCAGCGCGCGCCGGGCCGCAGCGGCTCCCGGCCGAGCACGTCCAGCAGCAGAGCGGTGTCCCCCTGGGCCGGGTACACGCCGGGTGGTCTCAGTAGCAGCATGGGCCTGCGTATGCCCTGGGATGCCGACCCGACACCTTTGGGGGTGAGAGTTCCGGCGGGTGGTTCAGCGGGCGGCGGTGCGGTCGGCGAGGTCGTCGACGACGGCGGTGAGGTGGCCGTGCCGGGCGAGGGCGGCGCGTTGGCGGTCGGCGCCGCAACCGGTCGCCAGGAGGCCGCTGGTGAGGTGGCGGGCGAGCCCGAGCTCGTGGGTGCGCAGGAGTGCTCCGGCGGTGAACTCGACCAACTCGGGCAGCAGGTGGCGCACCGGCCGGAGCACGCCGGTGAGGGGGTCGGGCAGCCGGGCGTCCAGGGCGTCGGCCGCCGCGCGGCGGTGCGCCAGGTGCAGGACCGGATCGGGCAGCGGCCGGGGCCGGGCCCGGGTGCGCGGGTCGAGCAGGGTGTGGGCGAGCGCGCGTAGCAGGACGGCGAGCAGCAGGACGGTGTCCAGGTCGGCGCTGCTGTCGGCGATCCGCACCTCCAGGGTGGGGAGGTGCTCGGAGGGGCGGGCGTACCAGTACAGCATCCGACGGTCGAGGATCACGCCGTCCGCGAGGAGCCGCTCCATGGTGCTGCGGTAGCCCGGTTCGTCCAGCACCGGGGCCGGTCCGAAGGTCGGCCAACGGCCGTACCGGTCGTGCCGGTCGGAGGCCCGGCCGTGGTCGGTCCCCTCGCAGAACGGCGAGTTGGCGCAGAACGCCTGGAACAGCGGCAGCCAGCCGCGGATCCGGGCACTGAGAGCCAGTGCCTGACGGTGCGTCAGGTCGCCCAGGTGGACGTGGCAGCCGCACAGTTCGGCGCCCACCTGGTCGGCGACGCCGTCCACCCGGTCGGCCAGCCGCAGGTAGCGGGCCTGCGGAGTGACCGGCAACGGATGGCGGCTGGGCAGGACGGGGGTGCCGGTGGCGACGAGCCGGCAGTCGGCGCGCTCGGCGGCCTCCTGCAACGCGTCCCGGGCGTCGCCGAGTTCGGCGCGCAGCTCGGCGGCGGTGGTGACCGGCCGGGTGCAGCCCTCCACCTGGGTGGCCAGGAACTCGTGCTGGGCGCGCGGCCCGAGCAGCCGGGCGGCGTCCGCGACCACCGCCCCGGCGGCGGGCACGGTGACCCGGCTGCGCCGGCCGGTCAGCAGGAACTCCTCCTCGACGCTGAAGCGCAGCAGCGGTGGCGGCGGGACGCGGCCGCTCGGCCGGCTCCTCGGCCGGGGGGTCGGCTGGGGAGCCGGCGGGGTGTCCGTCCAGGTATCCGGTGGGGGGTTCGGCCGGGTATCCGGTGGGGGGTTCGGCCGGGTGCTCATGCCGGGTGCCCCGGGTCGACGTCGTCCACGTCCCGGAGGGTGAGGGCCGTGATGTCCCGCCGTGCGGTGGGCGGGAGTCGGGCCGCACCGCCGCCCTGCGGGCCGTCCAGCGGGGAGAGCAGGAACGCGGTGTGGTCCCCGCCCTCGACCCGGCCGACCACCCGCCCGGCGAACCAGGCCACCGCGTCCGTGAGCACCGGAACCCCGGCGGGACCCGGATGCCACGCGGCCCGGGCGAACTTGTCGACCTCGTCGCCGGTGTCACCGCCGAACAGCCGGGCCAGGGCCGCTCCCGCGTCGTCGGTCGGCAGCAGGTGGACGGCCAACACCGTTGCCCGGCAGGCCACTCGGTAGGTCCGGTTGGCGTGCGACAGCCACACGGCGAACCGGGGCGGGTGCAGCGAGCAGGGCGAGCCGAAACCGACCAGGCAGCCGGCCCGGATCCCGGCGTCCGCCCCGGCGCCGTCCCCGGCCGCCGCGGTGACGACGTACGCGGGCTGGTCGAGCAGGCGCAGGAAGGCCTCGAAGCCGGTGGTGGGCGCGTTCATCGGCGGGTTCCTCCCAGGGGCGGGAGCGCGCGGGCGGATTCGGGCGGCAGGGGGCGGAGCAGGGAACAGGAGTCGGAGCGCCAGGCGGTCATCAGGTGGTCGGCGAGACGGTCCTCGACCAGGGTGTACGCCAGGGCGCCGAAGGCGATCTCCGACGCGGGGCAGTCCGGCGCCCCGGCGAGCAGCGGCTCGATCACGGTGTGCCGCACCAACTGCTCGTGGACGGCGTCGGCGAGGACGTGCTCCCGGTAGAACAGCGTCCCGCGCGGGGAGGCGCCGAGCCGTTCGAACGCGGCCGCGAGCCGGGCCGCGCCCGGCGGCGAGGTGATCTCCACGGTCGCGAACTGCCCGACCAGGGCGCCCCGCAGCGCCCGGTGCAGGCCGAACAGCGACATGGTGTTGACCACCGCCAGGGCGGGCGCGGGCACCGCGTCCAGGTAGCCGCCGTACGCCGGGTCGAGGTCGAAGTCGGCCATCATCGCCGCGAACAGCTCGGCGTGCGCCCGCTCCGGCCGGCCCGCGCCGTACTCGTCGTACTGCACGGCGACCAGCGCCGCCTTCGCCGGGTTCGGCAGCCGGGGCACCGCCCACATCTGCGGGTCGGCCTCCTTCAGGTGGTACAGCGAACGGTGCGCCAGGTACTCGCGGGCCTGCTGCCGGGTGCCCGCCGCCAGCAGGTGGTACGAGGGCCCGTCGCCGTCCGGGGGCTCGGCCAGCAGGTCGGCCAGCACCGCTGCGAGCGGCGGGGGTTCGCCCACCTCCCGGCGCAGCGCGGCCAGGAACGCCCGCTCCAGCCGTCCGCGCAGCGCGAGCAGCAGCGGTGACCACTCCCAGTCGTCGTCGACGCCCGCGAAGCCCCGGTAGTGCAGCTCGTAGCAGACGTACAGGGTGAGTTGGGCGTCCTCGCTCCACGGATCGGGTCGCAGGTCGGCGAGTTCGGACAGATCGGCGGACAGCTGCCTCGGCGCGGGGTGGCGCAGTCGAGCGAGGACGGCGGCCGAGAGCGGGCCGCGGGCGGCGGGGAGCGGGGGCGAGCCCGTCGGCGTCGATCGGCCGGCCGCCGGCGCGAGGTCCGTGGGGGCGGGCGCCGGTGCGGTGTCCGGATCAAGCGGCACGGGGTGTCCCTTCGTCGGCGGGTTCGTCCGGCTGGGCGGAACGCAGTTCCAGGACGCAGCACTTGGGGCCGCCGCCGGCCTTCAGCAGCTCGGGGAGCGCGACCGGGACGGGGACGTAGCCCGCCGCCCGCAGCTGCCCGGCCAGGCCGTGGGCGGCGGCCGGCAGCACCACGTGGCGGCCGTCGCTGATCGCGTTCAGGCCGAACGCGGCGGCGTCCGCCGGGCGGGCCAGGATCGCGTCCGGGTAGAGGCGGCGCAGCAGGCGGCGGGCGGACGGCGCGAAGGCGTCCGGGTAGTACATCACCCGGGAGTCGTCCAGGACGGCCAGCGCGGTGTCCAGGTGGTAGTAGCGCGGATCGGTCAACTCCAGTGACACCACCGGCAGTCCGAGCACCCGCTCGGCCTCCCGGTGGGCGGCGGGGGTGGTGCGGAAGCCGCTGGCCGCGAGGATCCGCGGCCCGGCCACCAGCAGGTCGCCCTCGCCCTCGTTCACCTCGGCGGCCGTGCTGACGCGGTCGAACCGGGCGGCCGCGAACCAGCGCCGGTGCGCCGCCGACTCGCCCGCGCGCTGCGGGTGCCGGAAGCGCGCGACCAGGACCCGGCCGCCCACCACCGTCGCCCCGTTCGCCGTGAACACCATGTCGGGCAGCCCCGGTTCGGGCCCCAGCAGGTCCACCCGGTGCCCGAGGCCGCGCAGCGCCGCCGCCAGCTCCTGCCACTGCCGCAGCGCCGCCGTCCGGTCCACCGGACGGTCCGGGTCCATCCACGGGTTGATCGCGTACGTCACCGCGAAGTGCTCGGGCGGGCACAGCAGGTACCGCCGCCGTCGGGCCCGCCGCACGGTGCGGGTGGCCGGGCGCGGGTCGGGGCGGAGGGGAGTCGGTGCCGCGTTCATGGGGCGCGTCTGTCCGGGCCGGGCCGGAGCGAAACGGGTCCCGGGGGAGGGAACAGGCGGGCGGGGGAGGTGCGGAACGGCCGCCGGAGGGATGATCCGACCGGAGACGATCCGATCATCATGAGGTGATCATCGGATCCGCGACATCGGGTTCGTCCGATCGTCATCAGATGATGATCGGACGTTCGGTCCGGAGGGCGGCAGCCCTGCCGACACCGCCAGCACCACCCCCGTGACCGCGGCCGCCGTCGCCACCGCTCCGGCCCGCCCCAGCCGCGCCGCCCCCGCGAGCAGGGCCAGCAGGGCGCGCAGCGCGGCGAGCAGGGCCCGGCAGGGCGGGCCGAGGATGGCGCGGAACTGGTGGTGGCGCATGGTGCGCAGCCGGAGGTCGAGTTCGACGTCCACCCGGAGTTCGGCCTCCAGGACCGCCAGCAGGTGGCGTTCCCTGGGGGAGAGCGTCGTGCCGTCCATCAGCCTCACCGCCAGTCGTCAACCGTCCCGGGGAGCGCGGCCCGGCCCGGGCCCAGCCGCACGCACACCGCGCACAGGGCCGCCCAGGAGGCCGCCCGCGCCCGGTACCCCAGGCGGCGGAACCGGGAGCCGCCCCGCGGTTCGAAACCCGCCCCACCCGCGTCGCCCGCAGTATCCGGGTCCATGTCACTCTCCGTGTCCGTGCCGGGTCGCCGCTCCAGGCCAGGTTGCCGGTTCAGGCCGGATGGTCGGTCCTCGCCGTCCGTCCGGTCCGCGTCGGCCGTCGTGTCCGTCGCGTCCGTCGCGTTCATCGCGCACCCGCCCCCGGGCGGGCCAGCAGGCTGTCGTCCAGGCCGTGCAGCAGCGCGTCGACCGAGGGGTGCACCTCGACGGCGCCCGCCTCGCGGAGTTCCGCCTCGGCGAAGCCGCCGGTCTCCACGCCCAGGCAGGGGGTTCCGGCCCGTCCGGCGGCCAGGGCGTCCCAGACGCTGTCGCCGACGAACACCGACCGGGCGGCCGGGGCGTCGGCCTGCCGCAGGGCCAGCTCGACCAGGTCGGGGGCGGGCTTCGAGGTGTCCACCGCGTCCGAGTCGGTCACCGCGTACACCGCGTCGTCGGCGTCCAGCACCCGGCGCAGCACGTCGAGCTCACGGCCGGAGGCGGACGTCGACAGCACCACCCGCCACCCCCGTCCGGCGCACTCCCGGAGCAGGTCCGCGGCCCCCGGGAAGGCCCGCAGGCCGGGCCAGTGCTGGGCGTACAGGGCGAGGTGGGCGGCGCTGACGGCGTCGTCCTCGGAACGGTCCCGGTCGTCCCCGAGCAGGTGGTCGAGGAGCTGGTCGCCGCCCATGCCGATGGCCCGGTGGATCCGGGCGGCGTCCACCTCGTGGCCGAACTGCGCCAGCGCCTGCCACCAGGCGAGGGTGTGCAGGTAGGTGGTGTCCACCAGGGTGCCGTCCACGTCGAACAGCGCGGCCGCGACGTCCGCTGCCATGCCGTCCCTCCTCCCGACCAGTGCCCCCGACCGGATCCGTTCCGGCGCGTGCCCCCGTCTACCCCGGCAGCCGTGTCCCACACCCACCCGTTTCCGCCCCCGTTTCCGTCCCGTTCCGGCGGACAGACGCCCGGGACGAGGGACGAGGGACGAGGAGGGGACGGACGGAAGAGGGTCGCCACCATGCCCACGGCCGAGGACCGACGGGGCCGGCACGAGACCCCGAACGAGCGCGCGGACCGGCGCTGGATCGAACTCCTCCAGGAGGTCCGGGTCGCCCAGACCGGCGCGCAGATCCTGTTCGGCTTCCTGCTGAGCGTGGTCTTCACACCGCGCTTCGCCACCCTCGGCGTCTTCGAACGCGGCCTGTACGTGGTCACCGTCGTCCTCGGCGCCCTCGCCACCGGCGCGCTGATCGCGCCCGTCGCCTATCACCGGCTGCTGGCCGGCCGCCGTCTCAAGCCCCAACTCGTCGACGCCACCGCCCGGGTGGTCACCCTCGGTGTCGTCCTGCTCGCCCTCACCGTCGGGTCCGCCCTACTCCTGCTGCTGCACCTGGCCACCAACGGCAGCCCGTACGCCTGGCTGATCGTCGCCGTCGTGATGGCCTGGTTCGCGCTGTGGTGGCTCCTGCTGCCCTGGCTGCTGCTGCGCCACAACGGCAACGGGAACGGCGACGGGAACGGGAGCGGGAGCGGGGAGGGGGAGGGGGAAGGGGGCGGCGGCGAGGAGGGCGAGCGGCGCAGCTGAGGCGCCCGGTTTCCGTTCCGCCCCGATCGGCCAGACGCCCGCCATGGCATCCACCGAACCCCGTACCGTCGTCGTCACCGGCGCCTCCGCCGGTGTCGGCCGCGCCGTGGCCCGCGCGTTCGCCGCCCGCGGCGACCGGGTCGCCCTGCTGGCCCGCGGCCGGGCCGGCCTGGACGCCGCCCTGGCGGAGGCCCGCCGGGCCGGCTGCCGGGCGGTCGCCGTGTCCGTCGACCTCGCCGACCCGGAGGCCGTCGAGCGCGCCGCCGAGAGCGTCGAGCGCGCCCTCGGACCGATCGACGTGTGGGTGAACGCGGCCCTCGCCTCCGTCTTCGCGCCCTTCACCGAGATCGCCCCCGCCGACTTCCGCCGCGTCACCGAGGTCTCCTACCTCGGCTACGTGTACGCCACCCGGGCCGCGCTGCGCCGGATGCTGCCGCGCAACCGGGGCTGCGTGGTGCAGGTCGGCTCCGCGATCGCCTACCGGGGCATTCCGCTGCAGAGCGCGTACAGCGGCGCCAAGCACGCCCTGCAGGGCTGGCACGAGGCGCTGCGCTGCGAACTGCTGCACCAGGGCACGGCGGTGCGCTGCACGATGGTGCAGCTGCCGGCCGTCAACACCCCGCAGTTCGACTGGGTGCGCTCCCGGCTGCCCCGCGCGGGGCGTCCGGTCGCGCCCGTCTACCAGCCCGAGCCGATCGCCCGCGCCGTCGTGCACGCCGCCGACCACCCGGGCCGCCGCGAGTACCGGGTCGGGACGTCGACCGTCGCCACCCTGTTCGCCAACGCGCTCGTGCCCGGCCTGCTGGACCGCCACCTCGCCCGCACCGGCTACGACGCCCAGCAGACCGACGCCGCCCGCCCGCCCGACCAGCCCGACAACCTGTGGACCCCGCTCGACGAGCACCGCGACCGCGGCGCGCACGGCCGCTTCGACGACGAGGCCCGCGCGCACTGCACCCAGGCCTGGGCGGACCGCCACCGCGTCCCGCTGGCCGCGACCGGCGGCGTTCTCCTCGCGGCCGGCGCGCTCGCCCGGCGGCGGGGAGGACGCCGCCGCTGACGTCCGGGCCCGCGTACGGCGGCGCCGGAGACGCGAGGTCTCCGGCGCCGCCGTACGGGTCCTCCGTCAGTGCGTGAAGCGGTGGCGCGGGCGGCCGCGCGCGGGCTGGGCGGTCGTGGGACGGGCGGCGGTGGAGCCACCCGTGCCGTAGGGGTCGGTGCCGGTGCCGGTCTCGGTGCCGTAGGAGTCGGTGGCGGAGAGGTCGGCGCGGTCTTCGGTGCGGCCCGGGGCGGCGGTGGCGTCCCGGGTGGCGGGGGTCCGGTGGCGGCGGTGCCAGCGCAGGCCGCCGACCGTCAGGGCGAGGCCGGCGCAGAAGAGCAGGGCGAGGGCCAGGCCGGCCAGGAAGGCGCCGAGGGTGCTCATGGTGGCGATCTGGTGGCCGAGCACGGTGACGCCGGTCTCGGGGCCGCCGCCGAGGTTGTCGGCGATCAGCAGGCCGGCGAACGCGCCGGACGCGGCGAACAGCAGGATTCCGAGCAGCAGCATGGTTCAGGTCCTTTCGGTTGCTCCGTTGCTCCTGGTCGGCGGGCGTCTGCCCAGCGCGGCCGGGGCGAATCAGGCCGGGTCAGGCGTCCACCAGGTACGGTGCGGCGCGTCCCTCGACGAGGGTCAGGCCGTGACCGGGGGCGCCGTCCGCGCCGGGGGTGACGGTGCCGCCGGACGGGTCGAGGGTGCCGTCGAAGAGCAGCGACTCGACCCGGACGTGGTCGTGGAACCACTCCAGGTGCCGGACGGTGGCGGCCCGGGCGGCGGCCGCGTGCGCGTGGGCGTGCGGCGAGCAGTGCGCGGACAGCTGGACGCCGCAGGCTTCGGCGACGGACGCGGCGCGCAGGAAGCCGGTCGGGCCGCCGCAGCGGGTGGCGTCGGCCTGCAGGCAGTCCACGGCGGGGGCGAGCCGGGCGAAGTAGCGCGAGTCGTCGCCGTACTCGCCGGCCGCGACGTCGGGGGCGACGGCGGCGCGGACGGCGGCCAGGGCGGCCGGGTCGTCGGAGGGGACCGGCTCCTCGAACCAGGTCACGCCGTCGTCGGCGAACGCCGCCGCCAGCCGGATCGCCCGCTTCGCGGTGAACGCGCCGTTGGCGTCGACGTACAGCGCCGCGTCCGGGCCGATCGCGGAGCGGGCGACGGCGATCCGCTCCAGGTCGCGCTCGGGGCGGCCGCCCCACGACTCGCCGATCTTGATCTTGACGCGCGGGATGCCCTGCTCCTCGACCCAGCCGCGCAGCTGCCGCTCCAGCACCCGGTCCGGGTACGTGGTGAACCCGCCGCTGCCGTACACCGCGACCGGCCGGGGCCGCCCGCCCAGCAGCCCCACCAGCGGGACGTCCAGCAGCCGCGCCGCCAGGTCCCACAGCGCCAGGTCGACGGCGGACAGCGCGTACGTGCCCAGGCCCGGCCGGCCGGCGTTGCGCAGCGCCCGGCGCATCGCCTCGTACGCGCCCGCCGTGTCGAGCGCGTCGCGGCCGAGCACCACCGGTCCGAGCTGTTCGCGGACCAGCGCGGCGGTGGCGGGCACGCCGTACGTCCAGCCCAGGCCGGTGGCCGGCCCGCTGCCCACCTCGACCAGCACCAGGGTGGTGGAGTCCCAGGCGAGGGTGGCGTCGGCCTCGGGGCGGTCGGTCGGGACGGTGTACACCCGCGCCGTCAGCCATTCGATCGGATGGTCGGTCCACATGACTGTCACTCCGTCCGTCGGTGCGGGGTCCGCAGCCCCCGGCGGGCCCCGGCGGCGAGCACGCCCGCCGCCCGGTCGACCAGGGCCATGATGGTCAGCGCCGGATTGGCGGCGCCCTGGGTCGGCAGCACGCTGCCGTCCGTGATCAGCAGGTTCGGCACCGCGAAGGAGCGCAGGTCCCGGTCGACCACGCCGTCCTCGGGCCGGGCCGCCATCCGGCAGCCGCCGACCAGGTGCGCGTACCGGTCGATGGCGATCACCTCACTGGCGCCGGCCGCCACCAGGACCGCCTCCATCGCGCCGCGCGCCGCCGCGATCAGCTGCCGGTCGTTGTCGCACTGCGAGTAGGAGAAGTGCGCCACCGGCAGCCCGTGCCGGTCCTTCTCCGCGGCCAGCGTGACCCGGTTGCCGGCCTGCGGCAGCAGCTCGGCCAGCCCGCCGAGCGTCGCCCAGTGCACGTAGTCCGACAGGTAGTGGCGCAGGTTCGCGCCCCAGTGGCCCTGGGCGACCACGTGCTCGGCCCAGGTGATCGGCAGCGGCGAGACGGTCTGGATCGTGAAGCCGCGCCGGTACGGCTTGGCCGGGTCGGTCTCGTAGAACGCCTCCGTCGACACCTCCGGCGGCGGCGCCTTGTACGCCCGCACCTCCTGCTCGAAGCGGCCGGAGACCTGCGGCGCGCCCTGCACCATCACGTACCGGCCGACCTGGTCGAAGTCGTTGCACAGGCCGTCCGGGAAGCGCCCGCTCGCCGAGTTGAGCAGCAGCCGGGGCGTCTCGATCGCGTAGCCGGCCACCGCCACCGTCCGGGCCCGCTGCAGGTGCTCGCGCCCGCCGCGCAGGTAGCGCACGCCGCGCGCCAGCCCGTCCGGGCCGAGCTCGACCGCGCAGGCCATCGCGTCGGCGCGGACCTCCACGCCGTGCGCCAGCGCGTCCGGCAGGTGGGTGATCAGCGGCGAGGCCTTCGCGTTGACCTTGCAGCCCTGCAGGCAGAACCCCCGGTACACGCAGTGCGGACGCCGCCCGAACCGGCCGTTGCTGATCGCCACCGGCCCGACCCGGGCCTCCAGCCCGAGCGCCGCCGCCCCGCGCAGGAACACCTCCCCGTTGCCGCCCACCGGGTGCGGCGCGTGCGGGTACGCGTGCGGCTCGCCCCACGGCCAGTACTGCCCGGCGACCGGCAGCTCCGCCTCCAGCCGTTCGTACGGGCCGCGCAGGTCGTCGTAGGTCAGCGGCCAGTCCGCGCCGACCCCGTCACGGCTGCGGGTGGCGAAGTCGGACGGGTGGAAGCGCGGCGCGTACCCCGCGAAGTGCACCATCGAACCGCCCACCCCGCGACCGGAGTTGTTCGACCCCATCGGCACCGGGTCGGAGCCGGACAGCACCCGCGGCTCGGTCCAGTACAGCTGGTGCGCGCCGTACTCGTCGCTCACCCAGTCCCGCAGCGGGTCCCAGAACGGGCCCGCCTCCAGCACCACCACCGACCAGCCCGCCCGGGCCATCCGCTGCGCCAGCACGGTGCCGCCCGCGCCGCAGCCGACGATCACCAGGTCGACCTCGTCCGCGTCCCGGTGCCGGCGCATCCGCTCCACCAGCCGCCGGTCGAAGCCCAGGCCGTCCGGCGGCAGCAGCCAGGCGGAGGCGTTGCGCCGCCGCACCGCCCGCTGCCGCCGGGTGGTCTGCCGCAGCGTGGCCAGCGCGGCCCGCGCCTCGCCGTGCCGCCCGGGATCGGTGACGGCGGGCAGCGGCGGCGGCTCGGGCGGCTCGGCGGCCGGCCGCCGCTCCGGGTGCGCGTCGGCCACCTCCCACCGCTCGCGCCGCCCGACGCCCAGCCGGGCGTACCCCGACGGGAACGCCGGGCCGCCGAAGCCGATCTCGTTCCAGGCCGCCGGGTGGGAGTAGTACGCGGTGCACGCGTAGCGCGTCCACAGGCTCCACACGTGCTTCGCCGGCCAGCCGTGCCAGCGCTCCGCCCGGCGCACCTTCTCCACCAGGCCGTCCTGGAGCCGCTCCGGCAGCTCGGCGAAGGTGCGGCGGCCCGGCAGCGCCCGGGCGTCCTCGTCCAGCGCCCGCACCGTCTCCGGCCAGGCCCGGTCGTCGGGCGGCAGGTCGGCGTAGTGCCAGCCGTCGGTCTCCCGCTCGGCCAGCCGGGCGTCGATCACCGTCAGCAGGTCGACCGGCGGGTGGTCCAGCAGCCGCTCCAGCAGCGCCCGGGCGGCGGCCTCCTCGGCGGGCGCGAACAGCCGCAGCGGCGGACGCGGACCCGCCACCCGCGAGGTCACCAGCGCGGCGGTCACCGGGTCCCAGTGCGGGCGGCGCGCCAGCGCGTCGTAGCCGGGGAACCGGCCCCGGTACTCCGGTCCCTGCGCGCTCATGCCCGCCCCTCGCGCCGCAGCACCGCCGCGACCAGGCCCATCCCGCCGACCATGCCCAGCAGCAGCGGGGCGAACACCGGCGGGCCGGTCTCCAGGTTGAACCGGGCCATCCGCCAGCCGCCCGGCTTCCGGGCCACCCCGCGCACGTGCAGCCAGAACCCCTGCAGCCCGTTCGCGGCGATCGCCGCCGAGGCCAGCGGCAGCAGCGTCCGGGCCGCCCGCGCGTCCACCGCGCCCGCGACGCCCGCCGCCGCGCCGACCGGGCCCAGCACCACCGGCCACCACATCATCCGGTTCCCGAACCCGGCCCGGTCGTGCTCCAGGTAGATCTCGGCGGCGGCCACCACCGAACCCGCGCCGGTCGCCAGGGCCAGCGACCGCTGGAACCGGCCCTCGCGGACCGCCGCCAGCGGCCCGGTCACGACCTGCTCCGGTGCGGCAGCAACTCCGCGAGCTTCGCCCGCAGCCCGCGCTTGACCACCGCCGCCCGGTCGCTGTCGCCGCGCAGCACCGACTCGGCCGCGTCCTTGATCTGCGCCCACTCGGCGTGCGGCGGGATCGGCGGCACCGCCGGGTCGGTGCGCACGTCCAGCACGCACGGCCGGTCCGCGCCCAGCGCCCACTCCCAGGCCGCCCGCACCTTGCCCGGCTCCTCGACCCGCAGCCCGCGCAGGCCCACCGACTCGGCGAAGTCCGCGTACCGCACGTCCGGCAGCTGCTGCGAGGGCAGGAAGCTCGGCGCGCCCTGCATCGCCCGCATCTCCCAGGTCACCTGGTTCAGGTCGTGGTTGTTCAGCACGCACACCACCAGCCGCGGGTCGCTCCAGCGCTCCCGGTAGCGGGCGATCGTGACCAGCTCGGCCAGCCCGTTCATCTGCATCGCGCCGTCGCCGACCAGCGCCACCACCGGCCGGTCCGGGTGCGCGAACTTCGCGCCGATCGCGTACGGCACGCCCGGGCCCATGGTCGCCAGCGTGCCCGACAGCGAACCGCGCATCGTGCCGCGCATCCGCAGGTGCCGGGCGTACCAGTTCGCCGCCGACCCCGAGTCGGCCGTCACGATCGCGTCCTCGGGCAGCAGCGCGTCCAGCGCGTGCACCAGGTGCTCCGGGTTCACCGGGTCGGCGGGCACCTTCGCCCGCTCCTCCATCACGTCCCACCAGCGCGCGGTGTTCTTCTCCACCCGCTTGCGCCAGCTCCGGTCCTTCTTGCGGTGCAGCATCGGCAGCAGCCGGTCCAGCGTCGCCGCCGCGTCCCCGACCAGGTTCACCTCGTACGGGTAGCGCAGCCCCACCATGAACGGGTCGGCGTCGATCTGCACCGCCCGCGCCTGGTCGAACTCCGGCAGGAACTGGCTGTACGGGAAGCTCGACCCGACGGTCAGCAGCGTGTCGCAGTCCCGCATCAGCTCGTACGAGGGCCGGGTGCCCAGCAGGCCGATCGACCCCGTCACGTACGGCAGGGTGTCCGGCAGCACGTCCTTGCCGAGCAGCGCCTTCGCCACCCCCGCGCCCAGCACCTCGGCCACCTGCTCGACCTGCCGGCGCGCCCCCCGGGCGCCCTGCCCGACCAGCATCGCCACCTTGCCGCCCGCGTTCAGCACCTCGGCGGCCCGCGCCAGCTCCCCCGGGTCCGGGACGGGGTGCGAGCGCGGGATCCCCAGGCTGGACGGCACCATCTTGAACGCGTGCTCCGGCGCCTGCTCGGGCAGCTCCTGCACGTCCGCCGGGATGATCACGGCGGTCACGGTGCGGTACGTCGCGGCCGTCCGGAACGCCCGGTCCAGCACGTTCGGCAACTGCTGCGGGACGGTCACCATCTGGCAGTACGCCGACGCCACGTCCTTGTACAGGCTCAGCAGGTCCACCTCCTGCTGGTACGACCCGCCCATCGCGCTCCGGTCGGTCTGCCCCACGATCGCCACCACCGGGACGTGGTCCAGCTTGGCGTCGTACAGCCCGTTCAGCAGGTGGATCGCCCCCGGCCCGGACGTCGCCACGCACACGCCCACCCGCCCGGAGAACTTGGCGAACCCCACCGCCTCGAACGCCGCCATCTCCTCGTGCCTGGCCTGCACGAACGCCGGCCGGTCGTCCGCCCGCCCCCAGGCCGCCAGCAGCCCGTTGATGCCGTCCCCCGGGTACCCGAACACCTGCTCCACGCCCCACTCCCGCAAGCGGGCGAGCACCTGGTCAGCCACAGTCCTGGACACGGGACGTTCCTCCTTCACGCACGGCGAACTCCGTCGCCGGGCGTCTGACCCTCCCGTCCGGGCGGAAACACCGCGCCGCTTCCGCTCCGGCGCGGTGTTTCCGCCCGGGCGGGGCGGTCAGAGCTCCCTGATCCGGGCCTCCAGCAGGCAGAACACGTTGCCCTCCGGGTCGCTGAGAACGTGCCACGACTCCTCGCCGGTCTGTCCGATCTCGGCGGGACGGGCGCCGAGGGCCAGCAGCCGCTCCAGCTCGGCGGCCTGGTCGCGGTCGGTCGGGCTGACGTCGATGTGCAGCCGGGGCAGGCCGGGCACGGGCTCGGCCTCGGGGCTCAGGACCAGCGTCGGCCGCGCGCCGCCGAAGCCCTCGCGCGGGCCGAGCTCGACGCTGCCGTCCTCCTCGCGGCCGAGCACCACGAAGTCGAGCACCTCGCACCAGAACCGCGCCAGCGCCTCGGGCTCGCGGCAGCCCAGGACGAGTTCGCTGATCCGACAGGCCATCGACGGAACCTGCTTCCGGTGGGGAGGTGACGGGCAGTCGACCGTACCCGCGGCACCACCCAGCCGCGAGGGGTTTTCCGGCCCCCGCGTGTCGCGGCGAGGCCGCCCCGGCCCGTCCCGTCAGCCCCGGACCACGGCGAGCAGCCAGAACAGCGGTGTCAGGACCAGGCCCAGCAGGCCCGCGCCGACCAGCACCGCCAGCCAGGTGAAGACGTAGCCGTCACCGCTCCGGGCCCGCCCCTTGCGAGCGGAGGCGAGCAGCCAGAGGGCGGGCAGGCCCAGGGTCGAGGACGTCCATCCGGCGAAGGCGACGTACTCGCCGGCGGTGACGGGCGAGGGTTCGTACGCCCGGCCGCCGACCTCCCGGACCTCCACCCGGGTGCCGACCCGGTGCCGCTCGGTGGCCCCGCGCAGCGTCATCGGGCGGGACGGCGCACCGACCGGGAGCGACGGGGCGTACCGGCCCTCGCAGCTGACGTCGGTGCTCTCCACCTCCTCGTAGCAGGCCGAGGTCACGTAGCCGCCGGTCGGGCCCGCGAGGCCGCTCAGCGCCAACAGCTGCCCGCCGAACAGCAGCCAGGTCACCACCACCACGGCCGCCAGCCACAGCACGGCGAAGGCGCCCGCCACCCGCCAGGGCCACGTCCGGCCCAGCCACTCCACCCCGCGCATGCGCCATCCCCCGCTCCCGGACCCGCTCCAGGGCGCCCTACCCCCCGGTGGGACCGAACAACCTTGCGGAGATGCGGAGTTGCCCGCCCCGGGATCGGGACGGGCAACCGGTGTCCGCTCGGAGCGGCCGTGCGAGGCGGTCGGGCGGGCCGGCCGGGCCCGGCTGCGGCTACGGGCTCGGCTGCGGGACCGGGTCGGGGTGGGGCGCGGGGTGGAAGGGCGGCCCGGTCCGGTCCGGGGGCTCCAGCGGCTCCGGCGCGGGGTCCGGCTGCCGCGGGTCCGGGCCGGGGCCCGGCGGCTGCGGGTCCGGCGCGGGGTCGGGGCGGCCGGGGCCGGGCGGGCCGGGGTTCGGGGGCTGCGGGTCGTGCGGGACCGGCGGGGCGAGCGGCGGGTCCGGGTCCGGCAGCGGCGGGGTGGGGGAGAGCGGGCCGGGCGGGTCGGTCGGCCGGGGCGGCGCGTCCGGCGGGTCGGGCGGGCGGACGTCCGGGTCGGTGGGCGTCGGCACGGTCAGCAGGGGCGTCCCGGTCATCGGGTCACCGCCCGAGCGCGTGCGCGAGCTGGGCCTTGGTCATCTTCGAGCGGCCGTCGATGCCGCGCTGCCGCGCCTCGTTGTAGAGCTGCTGGTACGTCGGCCCCCCGGCGCCCCGGTGCGAGCGCTTGCCGCCCCGGTGTCCGGAGGAGACGTCGTGGGTGGAGCTGCGGCTCGCCGTCCGGCTCTCGCCGTGCCGCGCGCGTTCCTTGTTGACGGTGCGGGCGGCGATCTCCTCGGCGCGCTTCTCGCTCGCGCCGCGCTCCAGCTGGCTCTCCTTGATGTGCTCGTACTGGCGCTCACGCTTGGGGCTCGAACCGGCGGGCATGACCGGACTCCTCTCGTCGTGGGACGGGTCGCCCGGCACGCCTACCCGGCCCGCGGCGGACGAATCAGGTGAATCGGGCGAATCGGGTTCGCGGCGGGCGGGGCGGGTATGAATGAGAACGCCACGCCGAGCGCGCACCGCCCGGCGCGGCCGGCCCGCGAAGGGCCGCCACGCCACGGCACGCGAGCCGCGTGTCGGGAGCCGTCGCCTGAAGAAGCCGGGTTCCACGGTTCTCCGCCCGCCCCGTCGCCGTCCCGCCGCCGCGCGGTCGCCGGTGCCGGACGATCCGCCCCGATCCTGGTCGGGGTCCGACCGTCCGCCCTCCGGCGCGCCCGCCGCCCGGGGCGCTGGGGCAGGTCCCACCGCACCCGGGAGATGACTCCCCGTGACCACCCGTACCGTGACCCGTACCGCCACCCATCCGGCCGCACGCTCCGCGCGGGCCGCCGTCGACGAGGTGGTGGACCCCACCCACCGGCCGAGCCCGCGCGAGATGCGCGCCATGGGCAAGTACGAGGCGCGCCGGCTCAGCGACGCGCTGTTCCGCCGCCTGGCCGAGCTGCCGCCGGAGGATTCCACCCACAGCTACGTCCGGGGCACCCTGATCGAGCTGAACATGCCGCTGGTGCGGTTCGTCGCCGCCCGGTTCCGGCACCGCCCCGAGGAACTGGACGACATCATCCAGGTCGGCACCGTCGGACTGATCAAGGCGGTCGACGGCTTCGATCCGGAACGCGGCGTCGAGTTCGTCACGTACGCGATCCCCACCATCTCCGGCGAGATCAAACGCTTCTTCCGCGACACCTCGTGGCCGCTGCGCGTCCCGCGCAGCGTGCAGGAGCGCTACCTGGCGGCCGCCCACGCCTCCGACCGGCTCGAACAGTCCCTCGGGCGGCTGCCCGACACGGCCGAGCTCGCCGCCGAACTGCACGTCACCGAGGAGGAGGCCGCCGAAGGACTGGAGGCCGGCCGGCTCTGCCGCTGCGACTCCCTCGACTCGCTGCGCGAGGACGACTCCGACGACGCCGGCAGCGCCCTGATCAACCGGCTCGGCAGCTGCGACCCCGAACTGGAGGTCGCCGAACTCCGGGTGATGGCACAGCCGTTCCTCAACCGGCTGCCCGAGCGGGAACGCACCGTGCTGCTGCTGCGGTTCTGGGGCGGACTCACCCAGAGCGAGATCGCCACCGAGATCGGCGTCTCCCAGATGCACGTCTCCCGGATCCTCTCCGCGACCCTCGCCGGGCTGCGCGAACGGATCGAGGGCGCCCGGCCGGACGACGAGGGGGAGGACGAACGGGACCGCGGGGCGGGGTGCGGAGCCGCCGGTTGAGTTCCGGGCCGCCGGGTAGCCGCGACCCGGTGGCCACCCCAGGGTGCAAGGACCCGACACCGTTCGGCAGGAGGTGTTCGAACCGTGGACGAACAGCCCCGCGCGGAACCGGGCGCCGACCCGGACCCCGGCACCGGACCCGGCGGCGGGCCGGGGGACCCGCTCACCGTCGCACTGCACCGCCCGCCCGGCGCGCTGGTCGTGCGGCCCGAGGGCGAACTCGACCACGACAGCGTCGGCCCGCTGCGCGACGCCCTGGAGCAGGCCGTCGCCGACCCGCCCGGCCGGCTCGTGGTGGACTGCGGCGGCCTCGACTTCTGCGACTCCACCGGTCTCAACCTGCTGCTGCGCGCCCACAGCGCCGCCCGGCGGGCCGGCCTCCCGCTGTTGCTGGCCGCTCCCGGACCGATGGTCGCCCGGGTCCTGGAGATCACCGGCGCGAACGAGGTGCTGGACGTCCGCGCCACCGTCGAGGACGCGCTCGCCGCGGCCGCGCCGCCGGGGGAGCGGCCGGGCCCCGACACGGCCGGGGCGGCGTGATGGACGCCCACCCGCCCGGCCCCGACCGGACCGCCCCCGCCGGGACGGAACGCCGCAGCCTGCCGCTGACCGCCGCGCCCGGGACGGTCGCCCGGGGCCGGGAATTCACCCGTTCGGCGCTACGGGAATGGGGTTGGCTGCCCGCGCCGGACGCCGCCCGGCGGGCCGCCGCCGAGGACGTGCTGCTGATGACCAGCGAACTGGTGACCAACGCCTGCCAGCACGCCGCCGGCCCCTACCGGCTGGAGCTGACCAGGAGCGGGCCGCTGCTGCGGGTCGCCGTCCGGGACGCCGACGACCGGCCGCCGGTGATGCGCCCGGCCCGGGTGCCCGCCCGGCCCGGCGGCTACGGGCTGCGGGTGGTGGACCGGCTGGCCCTCGCCTGGGGGTGCGAGCCGGTGCCGGGCGGCGGGAAGACCGTCTGGCTGGAGGTGCTCCGTCCACCGGGCGAGGACGCCACCGCCCCTCCGGCGGAACCCTGAACGCGGAAGTGCCACAGTGGAGGCAGGGCGCGGCCCCGGTCGGGACCGCGCCGTGCTCCCGGAGGTTCCCCGAGACGCTCGGAGCCGAGGTGGTGGTCACGTGGACAGCAGCATCCCCGACCCCGGGCGGCCGCACCCGCCGCCGCCCGCCGACGAAGCCCCCGAACACGCGCGGGCGGACGACGGCGCCGCGCCGGCCACCGCGTCCCCCGACGGTGCCGCGCTGCGCCGCCTGCTGGCGGGCCTGACCGCCGTCCGGGACGGCGACCTCACGCTGCGGCTGCCGGACGCGCCCGGTGTGCTGGGCGAGATCTCCGGCGTCTACAACGACATGGCCGAGCGGCTGGCCCGGCTGAACGCCGAGGTCACCCGGGTCGCCCGGGAGGTCGGCACCGAGGGCATGCTCGGCGGGCAGGCGGAGGTGCCGCAGGCGCACGGCGCCTGGCGGGAGCTGGCCGACTCGGTGAACGCGATGGCCGGCAACCTGACCTCGCAGGTCCGCAACATCGCGCAGGTCACCACGGCGGTGGCCCGGGGCGACCTGACCCGGAAGATCGACGTGGATGCGCGCGGCGAGATCCTGGAGCTGAAGAACACCGTCAACACGATGGTGGAGCAGCTGAGTTCGTTCGCCGCCGAGGTCACCCGGGTCGCCCGCGAGGTCGGCACCGAGGGGATCCTGGGCGGTCAGGCCGACGTCCGGGGCGTCTCCGGGACGTGGCGCGACCTCACCGACAGCGTCAACTTCATGGCGGGCAACCTGACCGCGCAGGTCCGGTCGATCGCCCAGGTCGCCACCGCCGTCGCGCGCGGCGACCTGACCCGGAAGACCGACGTGGTGGCCCGGGGCGAGATCCTGGAGCTGAAGAGCACCGTCAATACGATGGTGGAGCAGCTGAGTTCGTTCGCCGGCGAGGTCACCCGGGTGGCCCGCGAGGTCGGCACCGAGGGGATCCTGGGCGGTCAGGCCGACGTCCGGGGCGTCTCCGGGACGTGGCGCGACCTCACCGACAACGTCAACGTGATGGCCTCCAACCTGACCGGCCAGGTCCGGTCGATCGCCCAGGTCGCCACCGCTGTCGCGCGCGGCGACCTGTCGCAGCGGGTCACCGTCGAGTCGGAGGGCGAGGTCGCCGCGCTGGCCGGAGCGTTGAACACCATGGTGGACACCCTGTCGGCGTTCGCCGACGAGGTGACCCGCGTCGCCCGCGAGGTCGGCACCGACGGCACGCTCGGCGGCCAGGCCCGGGTGCCGAACGTCGCGGGCACCTGGAAGGACCTCACCGACAGCGTCAACTTCATGGCGCACAACCTGACCTCGCAGGTCCGCAACATCGCGCAGGTCACCACGGCGGTGGCCCGGGGCGACCTGACCCGGAAGATCGACGTGGACGCGCGCGGCGAGATCCTGGAGCTGAAGAACACCGTCAACACCATGGTGGAGCAGCTGAGTTCGTTCGCCGCCGAGGTCACCCGGGTCGCCCGCGAGGTCGGCACCGAGGGCCGGCTCGGCGGCCAGGCCGAGGTGGAGGGCGTCTCCGGCACCTGGAAGCGCCTGACCGAGAACGTCAACGAGCTCGCCGGGAACCTCACCCGGCAGGTCCGCGCGATCGCCGAGGTGACCAGCGCCGTCACCGCCGGCGACCTGACCCGCTCGGTCACCGTCGACGCCTCCGGCGAGGTCGCCGACCTCAAGGACAACGTCAACGTCATGGTGGAGTCGCTGCGCGAGACCACCCGCGCCAACCGCGAACAGGACTGGCTGAAGACCCACCTGGCCCGGCTCACCGCCCTGATCCAGGGCCGCCGCGAACCCGCCGCCGTCGCCGAGCTGCTGATGGACGAACTCTGCCCGCTACTGGAGGCCCAGTACGGCACCTGCTACCTCGCCGAGGACACCGAGGACGGCACGGTGCTGACCCGCGCCGCCGCCTACGGCCACCACTACGCCGACACCCCGCGCCGGTTCGGCCTCGGCGAGTCGCTGATCGGCCAGGCCGGCCACAGCCGCCGCCCCATCGCGATCAGCGAACTCCCGCCCGGCTACGCCGAGATCGGCTCCGGCCTGGGCTCCGCGTCCCCCCGCGAACTGCTGATCCAGCCGATCACCATGGAGGACCGGCTGCTCGGCGTGGTCGAGGTCGCCACCCTGCACCACTTCACCGACCTGCACCGCGACTTCCTGGAACGCCTCGCCCAGGACATCGGCACCACCCTGGCCACCCTGCTGGCCAACGCCCGCACCGACGAACTGCTCCGCGAGTCCCGCCGGCTCACCTCCGAACTCCGGGCCCGCTCCGAGCAGTTGGTCGACGGCCAGGAGGAGCTGCGGCGCTCCAACGCCGAACTCGGCGAGAAGGCCGAACTGCTGGCCGCCCAGAACCGCGACATCGAGGCGAAGAACCTCCAGATCGAACAGGCCCGTCGTGAACTGGAGGAACGGGCACGCCAGTTGACCCGCACCTCGATGTACAAGTCGGAGTTCCTGGCGAACATGAGCCACGAACTGCGCACCCCGCTGAACAGCCTGCTGATCCTGGCCCAACTGCTCGCCCAGAACGCCGAGGGCAACCTCACCGGCAAGCAGGTCGAGTACGCCGAGGTGATCCGCTCGGCCGGCTCGGACCTGCTGCAACTGATCAACGACATCCTCGACCTCTCCAAGGTCGAGGCCGGCAAGCTCGACGTCACCGTCGAACCGTTCGAGCTGCGCGAACTGCTCGACTACGTCGACACCACCTTCCGCCCGCTGGCGGCGGAGAAGGGCCTCGACTTCCGGATCACCGCCGCCCCCGGCGCCCCCGAACACCTCCACACCGACCAGGCCCGACTGCGGCAGATCCTGCGCAACCTGCTCTCCAACGCGGTGAAGTTCACCGACCGCGGCTTCGTCGAGCTCGCCGTCGAACCCGCCCGGCTCGGCGAACTCCCCACCGAGCGCCGCGACCTGGCCGCCGTCGCGTTCCGCGTCCAGGACTCCGGCATCGGCATCGGCGCCGACCACCTGGAATCCATCTTCGGCGCCTTCCAGCAGGCTGACGGCACCACCAGCCGCAAGTACGGCGGCACCGGCCTCGGCCTGTCCATCAGCCGCGAACTCGCCCGCCTGCTCGGCGGCGCCGTCAGCGCCGAATCCTCGCCCGGCGAAGGCAGTTGCTTCACCCTGCTGCTCCCCGCCGCCCGCACCGACCCCGACGGCGCACCGGCGGACGCGTCGGAGGAGGACGCGGACGGGGAACGGCCCGCCGCCGAACACCGCATCCTGGTGGTCGAGCCCGATCCGCCCGGCCTGCTCACCCTGCTCGCCCGCAGCGGCGTCACCGGCCGCGACCCCGCCACCACCGTCGACAGCGCGGGCGACCCCGACAGCGCCCTCGCCGCCCTCGACCGGACCCCGCACGACCTGGTCGTCCTCGACCTCGGCCTGCCCGGGGACGGCGCCCGCACCCTGCTCGCCGCCCTCGAACAGCGCGGCTCCCCGGTCCCCGTCCTCGGCCACACCGGCGGCGCCGAAACCACCCCTCCGGCCGCCGACCGGCTGGAGACCACCACCGGCCTGGACGAACTGCGCGAACGCATCGCCAAGGCCGCCGCCCCGCCCGACACCCCGCCCGCCGCCCCGGCGGCCCGGGCCGGAACCCCGCCGCCCGGCCGCCTCGCCGGGCGGACCGTCCTGGTCATCGACGACGACCCGCGCAACGTCTACGCCCTCAGCACCGCACTCGAACTCGAGGGCGCCACCGCCCTGCACGCCGCCAACGGCCGCACCGGCCTCGCCCTGCTGCGCGCCCACCCCGAGACCGACCTCGTGCTGATGGACCTGATGATGCCCGAACTCGACGGCTACGCCGCCACCGAGGCCATCCGCGCGGGCACCGACCACCCCACCGTCCCGATCGTCGCCGTCACCGCCAAGGCCATGCCGGACGACCGCGCCCGCAGCCTCGCCGCCGGCGCCGACGACCACCTCACCAAACCCGTGGACGCCACCGAGCTGATCGCCACCGTGCAGCGCTGGGTGGAGGGCTGACGTCATGGAGCAGCCGAACCACCAGCCGAACCGTCAGCCGGAGAACCGACCCGAGCGGCCGCCCGGGAACCACCCGCACCCCGTCGAACCCCACCCCGCCGAACCGCACCCCGCCGAACCGCACCCCGCCGAACCGCACCCCGACGTCCGCCGCCTGCTGGCGCTGCGCCTGCGCCGCGCCCAGGCCGAGACCGAGGAGCTGCGCGCCGCGCTCGCCGCCCGCCCGCTCACCGCGCTGGCCACCGGCGTCCTCGCCGAACGCCTCGGCTGCGGACCGGCCGAGGCCGGGGCCCAACTGCTCGCGCTCGCCGAACGCGCCCACCTCGGCCCGCAGGAACTCGCCGCCGACATCCTCACCACCCTGCCCGGCGCCGCCACCGGCACCACCACCGGCCCCGGCCCCGCCCCGCCGACACCCCCGGCCGCCCCGCCCGGACGGCCACCGCCCGTCGTCGAGGACGCGCTCGGCCAGGCCGCCGACATGCTCGGGGCGACCGCCGCCGTGCTCTGGACCGTCCAGCCCGGCGGCGTGCTGCACGCCGCCGCCGCGCCCGGCTTCACCGAGACCGAGCGCGCCGCCTGGCGCCACGTCCCGCCCGGCGCGCCCGTCCTCGCCCAGCAGTCCCTGGCCCGCCGCGCCGAAATCGGCCCGACCGGCCCGATCACCGCCACCCTCGGCGCCGACCGCGCCCCCTACCGCCTCGCCGTGCCGCTGCATCGCGCCGACGGCCCCGCGGCCGTCCTCGAACTCGCCTGGCCGCGCCGCCCGTCCGAACCCACCCCCGCCGAACGCCGCCGGCTGCGCGCCGCCGCCGAGGTCAGCGCCCTCGCCCTGAGCGACCGCCCCCGCCCCGCCGCCCCGACCGACGACGGCCCGGACACCGCCGCCCTCGACGCCGCGCTCACCCCCGCCCTGCTGCTCGCCCCCGAACCCGCCGGCGGAACGCCCGCCGACTTCCGCGTCGTCCGGGTCAACGCCGCCTTCACCGACCCCGCCGCCCGCCCCCCGCACCGGATCGAGGGCCGCACCCTCACCGCCGCCTACCCGCGCGCCTGCGCCGACGGCCTGCTCGACCTCCTGCTGCGGGTGCACGCCACCGGCCGCCCGCACCACGCCGACAGCCTCGCCCTGACCTTCCTCGTCGGGCAGACCCCGACCCCCGTCCTGCTGGAGTTCGCCGCCGCCCGCCTCGCCGACCCGCCCGGCCGCCTGCTGGTCGGCTGGCGGCCCACCGGCGCCGACGACCGCACCGACCGGCTGCTGCGCACCGCCCAGCGCCTCAGCCACCTCGCCGGGTTCGAGGAGGACCTGCGCACCGGCGAGATCCACTGGACGCCGCGCACCGCCGACCTGCTCGGCCTCCCGGCCGACAGCGCGCCCATCCCGCTCGCCGCGCTGCCCGCGCACGTCCACCCCGACGACGAGCAGGACGTCCGCCGGGTGGTCAACTCGGCCCTGGAGAACGGACGCTCCGACTCGGCGGTGTTCCGGATGCGGCACCTCAGCAGCTACACCCACTACGTCCGGCTGGTCGCCGAACCCGTCCCCGACCCGACCGGACGCACCGCCGTCGTCCACGGCGCCTTCCAGGACGTCTCCGCCCAGCACTGGACCGAGACCGCGCTCGCCGCCACCACCGAGAGCCTCGCCTCCAGCAGGCAGGAAGCCGCCGAACGCCACCTGCTCGCCCGGCGCCTCCAGCAGGCCATCCTGCCGCCCGCCCCGCCCCCGCTGGAGAGCGCCGGCCTGCGCGCCGCCGTCCGCTACCGCCCCTCCTCCCAGGAGGACCGGGTCGGCGGCGACTGGTACGACACCACCCTGCTGCCCGACCGCACCGCCCTGCTGGTCGTCGGCGACATGGCCGGCCACGGCGTCGAGGCCGCCACCGGCATGGTCGCCCTGCGCAACGCCCTGCGCGGCCTCGCCTACACCGGCGCCGGACCCGGCCGCCTGCTCGACTGGCTCAACCAGGCCACCGCCGACCTCACCGGCGCCGCCACCGCCACCGCCGTCTGCGCCCGCTACCACCCCGACACCCGCACCCTGCGCTGGGCCAGGGCCGGCCACCTCCCGCCCGTCCTGCTGCGCGACGGCACCGCCCGCCCGCTCCCGATGCCGCACGGCATCCTGCTCGGCGCCACCGACACCCCCGACTACCAGGAGCACCACCTCGCGATGCGCCCCGGCGACGTCCTGCTGCTCTACACCGACGGTCTGGTCGAACGCCGCGACCGGTCCGTCGAGGAGCCCCTCGACCACCTCACCCGGGTCCTCGCCGAACCCGCCGCCGACCTCGACGCCCTGCTCGACCGGGCCCTCGCCACCAGCACCGCCGACACCGACGACGACACCTGCCTGATCGCCGTCGAGGTCCTCGACCGGACGGAACCGGACGAGGATGTTCCGGGCGGAAGCGTTTGACCCGGGACGAACCGGTCAGACGCCCGGCAGGACCGCAACGGGCCGGTGGACGCCGTACCCGCTGCCGAACCGAGGAGGTGCGACCGCCGTGCTCGCGATGTTGTTGGTATTGCTGCTGATCATCATCCTGTTCGGCGCCGGATTCGCCGTGAAGGTGCTGTGGTGGATCGCGCTCGCCGTGCTGATCCTGTGGCTGATCGGCTTCGTGGCCCGGGGCGCCGGAACCGGTGGCGGCCGCGCCCGCTGGTACCGCTGGTGACGGCCCGGCCGGGCCGCTGAACGAAGACCACTGAGACCACTGAACGAAGACGGAGGAGAACGCATGAGCATGGTCCAGGAGACCATCGAGGTGGACGTCCCCCTGCACACCGCGTACGACCAGTGGACGCAGTTCGAGGACTTCCCCCGCTTCATGGACGGCGTCGAGCAGGTCGTCCAGATCGACGAGCGCCACAACCACTGGCGCACCAAGATCGCCGGCGTGACCCGGGAGTTCGACACCGAGATCGTCGACCAGCTGCCCGACCAGAAGATCGCCTGGCGCACCGTCGGCGGCGACGTCCAGCAGATGGGCGTGGTCAGCTTCTCCCGGCTCGACGACACCCGCTGCGAGGTCCGCCTCGCGATGGACTACGACCCCCAGGGCATGGCCGAGCACGCCGCCGACGCCATGGGCATGATCGACCGCCGGGTCCGCGGCGACCTCGACCGGTTCAAGACCTTCATCGAGGAGCGCGGAGTGGAGAGCGGCGGCTGGCGCGGCCGGATCACCCCCTCCTGACCCCGCCACCCGCACATCCGCGCCGCCCCGCCCGTCCGGCGGGGCGGCGCCTCGGCGCGTCCGCCGCGCACCCGCCCGCCCCCACGGCCCGCCGCCGGACGGGGGTTTGCCGGACGCCGGGGCGGACAGCCGCGAAAGCATGGACACCCGCCGCACACCCGCCGACTGGATGGACACCCCCGCCGGCTGGACGTTCCTCGACCCCGTCGCGGAACGGATCGCCGACCTCGTCCGCCGCCTGCCGCTCGGCCCGGCCCGGGACGTGCTGCACGGCCGCCAGCTCGGCCACCCGCTGCACCCCGCGCTCGCCCAACTGCCCGTCGGCTGCTGGACCGCCGCGACCCTGCTAGACGTCACCGGCGGCGACCCCCGCGCCGTCCGCCGACTCACCGCCGCCGGACTCGCCGCCCTGCCCCCGGTCGTGCTGGCGGGCTGGGTCGACTGGTCCCGCCTCCCGCCCGCCCACCGCCGCACCGGGCTGACGCACGCCGCCGGCGCCGCCACCGCCGCCCTGCTGCACGCCGCCGCACTGCGCGCCCGCCGCCGCGGCCACCCCGCCCGCGGCCGACTGCTCGGCCTGGCCGGCACCGGCGCCGTCGGCCTGGCCGCCGCCCTCGGCGGCCACCTCGGCTACCGGTACGCGGCCGGCGCCGCCCACGCCGAAGCCGAACCCCGGCTGGCCCCGCCCGACTGGCACTCGCTCGGCCCGACCGCCGACATCCCCGTCGGCCGGCCGGTCCGCCGCCGGCTCGGCGACGTCCCCGTGGTCGTGGTCCGCACCGCCGACGACGGCTGGACGGTGCTCGCCGACCGCTGCACCCACATGGCGGCCTCCCTCGCGGAGGGCGAGGTCGTCGACGGCTGCCTGGAGTGCCCCCTGCACCACTCCCGCTTCCGGCTCTCCGACGGCCGCCCGACCCGCGGCCCGGCCACCGCCGACCAACCGCGCTTCGACACCCGCGTCCTGGCCGACCACCTGGAGGCCCGCCCGCACCCGGAGCAGTGACCCCGGCAGTGACCCGGCAGTCGTCTCCCGGTGGGGGACCGCGCACCGGTCCGGTCCCGTCCGGTCGGGAAGGGGCGGCGAGCGGTCGGGAAGCGGACAGTAGCGGCGTTCCCGCCGCCCGGCCGCCGACCCGGCCGGTACGCTCGCCATCCCGGTCGGCGTCCGGGTGCGGGGACCGAACCCCGCACCCCCGGCCGGCGGACACCGAGACGCACCGGGAGCCGCCGTGGACCGTCGCAGTTTCGTGGGCTTCGGCGCGGCCTCACTGGCCGCGCTCGCCGTCCAGGGCGTCCCCGGCCAGGAGAGCCCCGTCGAGCCCGGACGGCTGGCGCTCCTGCTCGGCGGTACCCGCGTCGATGAGGAGTTCGTCAGCTGGCTGGAGCACGGCGGCCACTCGCTCGCCACCCTCCCCACCGAACGGCGCGGCCCCGCCCACCGCCTGATGGACGCCCAACTCGCCACCGTGCGCACGCTGATCGACGAAGGCCGGTACGACCGCCGCACCGGACGCCGACTGCACCGGCTGGCCGCGTCCCTCGCCACCACCTGCGGCTGGTACCGCTTCGACCAGGGCCACCACCCCGACGCCGGACGGCTGTGGGAACTCGCCCTGCAGTCCGCCCACGCCGCCGGCGACCGCGACCGCTGCGCCGGAGTCCTCGCCGACGCCGCCTACCAGGCCACCTGGCTCGGCCGGCCGCGCGCCGCCGCCGCCCGCCTCGACTACGCGCTCACCGACGCCCGCCACCCCACCGCCCGCGCCCTGCTGCTGCTACGCCGCGCCCGCGCGCACGCCGCCCTCGGCGACCCGGCCGCCTGCCGGCGTGACCTGGCCGCCGCCGAGACCGCGCTCGCCGCCCCCGCGCCCGACCCGGCCCCCGCCTGGTGCCGCTGGATGGGCCCCGCCGACCTCGCCGTCGACTCCGGCCGCTGCCTGCTCGACCTCGGCCACCCCGCCGCCGCCCGGGCCCGGATCGACGAAGGACTCGCCCGGCTCCCGCCCGCCCGCGCCAAGACCCGCAGCGTCTTCCTCGCCTACCAGGCCCGCACCCACCTGCGCACCGGCGAGGCCGAACGGGCCCTCGCCGCCACCGCCGAAGCCCTCGACCTGGCCGCCCGGATCGGCGCCCCGCGCTGCACCGCCCTCGTCCGCGGCCTCGCCCCCGCCCTCGCCCCGCACCGCCGCCTGGACGGCGTCCCCGAACTGCTGGAACGCCTCGCCGCGGCCTGACGGACCGGCCGGGTGTGCACCCGCCGACCGGGGGCAGACGCGTCTGCGGCGCGCCCGGACCACCCGGGCGGACAGCCGGATGACGGAGGTCGAGATGTCCGCACCGCAACGCCGCCGCACCGTCCCGTCCACCCCCGGGGACGGTGCCGCGCACACCGCTTCGCAGGCCGCCCCGCAGGCCATCGAGACCGACGTACCGGGGAGGTTGGACCGCCTCCCGTGGTCACCCTGGCACTGGCGGATCCTGATCGGACTGGGCACCGTCTGGATCCTCGACGGCCTGGAAGTCACCATCGTCGGCAACCTGGCCGCCCGCCTCGCCGAACCCGGCAGCGGCATCGCGATCAGCACCGCCCAGGTCACCACCCTCGCCGCCGCGCTCTACGTCGCGGGCGCCTGCTGCGGCGCGCTGTTCTTCGGCTGGCTGACCGACCGGCTGGGCCGCAAGAAGCTGTTCATGCTCACCCTGGCCGTCTACCTCGCCGCGACCGGCATCACCGCGCTCTCCTGGACGCCCTGGTTCTTCTTCCTCTGCCGGTTCCTCACCGGCTTCGGCATCGGCGGCGAGTACGCGGCCATCAACTCGGCGATCGACGAACTCATCCCGGCCCGGGTGCGCGGCCGGGTCGACCTGATCGTCAACGGCAGCTTCTGGATCGGCGCCGCGCTCGGCGCGTTCGCCTCCATCGCGCTGCTGAACACCTCGCTGTTCGCCACCGACGTCGGCTGGCGGCTGGCCTTCGGCATCGGCGTGGTCCTCGGCCTGGTCATCCTGCTGGTGCGCCGGCACGTCCCGGAGAGCCCGCGCTGGCTGATCACGCGCGGCAAGAGCGAGGAGGCCGAGGCGATCGTCCGGGACGCCGAGGCGATCGTCGAACGCGAGACCGGCAAGCCGCTGCCGCCCGTCGAGGACCCGCCGATCCGGATCCGCGAGCGCGCCCCCGTCGGTTTCGTCACCATCGCCCGCACCCTGGTCTCCACCTACCCGCGCCGCACCGTCCTCGGCCTGTCGCTGTTCATCGGGCAGTCCTTCCTCTACAACTCCGTCACCTTCGGGTACGCGGCGATCCTCACCCAGTTCTTCGACGTCCCGGCGGGCGACACCGGCTACTACTTCGCGGTGATCGCCGTCGGCAACTTCCTCGGCCCGGTGCTGCTCGGCCACTTCTTCGACTCGGTCGGCCGCAAACCGATGATCGCCGGCAGCTACATCGGCTCCGGCGTCCTGCTGTTCGGCACCGCCTGGCTGTTCCAGCACGGCTCGCTGAGCGCGGTCGGGATGACGGCGTGCTGGACGGCCGTCCTGTTCTTCGCCTCGGCCGGGGCCAGCGCCGCGTACCTCACCGTCAGCGAGATCTTCCCGCTGGAGACCCGCGCCCTGTGCATCGCCTTCTTCTACGCGGTCGGCACGGCGGCCGGCGGCATCTCCGGACCGCTGCTCTTCAACGGCCTGGTCAGCAGCGGCGAGGTCGCTGACGCCACGCTCGCGTTCTGCATCGGCGCGGCCCTGATGACCGCGGCGGGACTAGTCGAGGCGTTCCTCGGCGTCAAGGCCGAACGCCGCAGCCTGGAGTCGCTGGCCGCCCCGCTCAGCCAGGTCGAACGGGCCGACGCCGCGTCCTGAGACCGGGGGCGGTGATCGATCGTCAATCGGAGGTTTATCGCGCCCCCGCACAGTGGTTCCACGGCCGCAGGAAAGTCCGCAGCCGCCACTGGGGGGAACCACCATGGGAACGTACGTCAAGATCGCCGGCGCGCTGACCGCGACCGCCGCGCTCACCCTCGCCCTCGCCGGGACGGCCACCGCCGCGCCCGCCGAGGAGGGCGGCCGGGCGGCGACCGCCTCCGCCACCTCCGCCATCGCGGCCCGCAGCACCGTGGTCAAGCTGAACAACTGGACCGGCTGCACGCTCACCCGGGAGAGCTGGTCGCTCTCGCACGGCATCTGGAGCCTGCAGCCCCCGGTCCGCATCCAGGACCAGACCCAGGGCTTCTGGGCCTCGGAGTCCAACGGCTTCGCCACCGGCACCGAGGGCGTCGTCCGGTTCTTCTCGGAGAACTGCGCGAACCCGGTGCTGAACGGCCGGATCGTCCGACTGCACTGGAGCAACCCGTACGTGGGCTCCAACAGCTACGACTCCAACGGCACGGACGTGAAGTTCTACGTCCCGAAGCCGTCCGGCGGCAGCGGCAACAACGCCGTCGCCGAGTTCTCCGTCTGGGGCCTGTGACCCCGGGCCGGTGACCCGGGCCCCGCGGCGGGGGGAGCGCGGCAGGGCTCCGCGAGCGGTGGACGACGGCGGCCGACGGCCTCGGCACCACCGCCGCGCGGAGCGCCCCGGAGGGGGACCGGGGCGCTCCGCGCACACCTCCGGACCGGTCGTCCGGTCGACCGGAGGACCGGACGACCGTCAGGAGAAGACGAACCAGTTGAGGTTGACGAAGTCGGCGGGCTGGCCGCTGCTGAAGGTCAGGTACACGGTCTGGACGCCGGTGATCCGCGCCAGGTCGGCCGGGACGGTCCGCCAGGTCTGCCAGCCGCCGGTGTTGGCCACGGCGAAACTGCCGACGGGTGCGGCGGTGGGGCTGCCGAGGCGGACCTGGACCAGCCCGCTGACCCCGGCCGCCGCGCCGGACGCCACCCGGGCGTCGATCCGGGTCGCACCGGTCGAGCCGAAGTCCAGCGAGTAGCGCAGCCAGTCGCCGTTGGCCAGCCAGCCGACGTCGGTGCCGCCGCCGGCGTCCGAGCAGGCCTCGGTCTGCGCACCCGACTGGGCCGCGTACGACTCGGCCTGCACGGTGGCGAACGCGCTGCCGCCACCACCGCCGGGGGACGGGGTGGGGGACGGGGTGCCGCCACCGCCCCCGGCCAGGCCGCCGACGGTGATCACCCAGCGGGTGGGGCTGCCGGACTGCACCTTGCCCTCGAAGTCGACGCCCGCCGGGTGCACGTCGTCGTACGGGAAGGCGTAGCCCAGGCCGTCGGGCGTGGTGGAGTGCAGGATCCGGGCGTAGTGGTTGGTGCGGGGCTGGGTGTAGAAGGCGGCCGGGTTCTCGCCGGTCGGCTGGTTGGCGTTGCCCAGCAGCGTGGTGCGGTTGAACGCGGCGGCCAGCCGGGCGCTCAGGTTGCCCATCAGGTCGTTGCCGGTGGTGAACGGCGCGTCGCTGCAGGAGAAGACCGCCAGGGTGGACGGCTTGGCGAACGACCCCGCGCCGGGGAAGGACAGCACGCCGCCGCTGACCCGGCCGGTGAACGCGCCCCAGGTGTACTGGGTGTCGATCCGCAGGTCGGTGCTCGCGTACTTGCTCCACACCTGGTCGACGTAGGGCTCGAAGTAGCCGCTGAACAGGGCGCTGTTGCCGCGGATCGCCAGGTTGGGCGCGAGCACCCGCAGGTCGGCGCCGGAACGGTTGACCACCAGCCGGCTCCAGTCCGAACCGTCGACGGCGGACTGGGCCCGCAGCGCGGACGCCACCCGCGCCAGGCCGTCGGAGGGCAGGCCGCGCACCGTCTGGGTGGCGCCGCCGGAGACCTCCAGCTGGAAGGCGATCGGCAGGCAGACCATGTCGACGAAGGTGATGTTGCCGAACAACTGGTCGTTGTTGAAGGTGAATTCGCAGAAGTCGTGCCGGACGTCGATGTTCGGGTCGGTCGGGTTCACCACCGAGGGCAGCGCCAGCCCGCCGCCGCGGTTCATCAGGAAGGTGAGCTTGGCCCCGACCGAGAAGTAGATCCGTCCGCTGTCCAGGTGCGGCAGCGTCACCCGCCGCGGCGCGGCCCCGGAGGCGTTCAGCGCGATCGCGCAGTCCACCCCCAGCGGCGTCTGGTCGTTGGCCGGGTTCGGCGGGTGGTACAGGCTCGACCCGTCCGCCCGCAGGAACGCCCACCCGCCGCCGGCCGCCGGGTCACGGCCGACCACGTACGCGTAGACGGTGTTGCTGCCGGTGGTGTTCGCCAGGTCCAGCGCCAGGGTCGCCGGCGTCTGCGCCTCGGCCCGCCCGCCGACGGCCAGGTAGGAGGCGGGCAGCGCGAGCGCGGCGGCGGCCAGCAGGGTCCGCCGGGAGACGCGGGAACGGGAGCCGGGCGCGGGGGAGTGGGCGGGGGTGGGAGTGGGCGGGGGCGGGGGCGTCATGGCGTGGGGGAGTCCTCTCGGGCGGGCGGGCGGAGCCGGCAGGGGCGCGGCCGGCCGGGGGTGGGTGCGAGGGCCGGCCGGCCGCGCGGGGGGAGGGGCCGGTGGGGGCGGCCCGTGGTCGGTGTCGCGACATCGATGTCGTGCTACCGGTGTCGCGTCATCGGTGATCGGTCATGCGTGATGTGGCATCGATGTCCCGTCATTGATGACGCGACATCCATGTCTCGTCATCGGTGAGGCGTCATCAGTGACGTGACATCAGCGATGTGGCATCGGTGACGTGGCGTCAGCCCAGCGTCCACTTCTGTGCGGCGGTCCCGTTGCAGGTCCACAGCTGCAGCCGGGTGCCGTCGGCCGCGGATCCGTTCGGGGAGTCGAGGCACTTGCCGGAGCCGGGGTTCAGGAAGTCGTTGCCGGAGCGGTGCGTCCACTGCTGGGCGCTGGTGCCGTTGCAGGTGTAGAGCTGGATGACCGCGCCGTCGTTGTGCGAGGCGGCGGCGACGTCCAGGCACTTGCCGAGGGCGCGGACGGTGCCGTCGGTGCCGACGGTCCACTGCTGGGCGGCGTTGCCGGTGCAGTTGTGCAGCTGGATGGGGGTGCTGTCGGCGCTGGAGCCGCCCGCCACGTCCACGCACATGCCGCCGGGGCCGGTGATCCGCCCGGTGTAGGTGCCGCCGGTGCTGCCGCCCCAGGTGGTGGTGTGGACGTAGTCGACGACCATGGTCTGCGGGTAGGTGGAGGAGCCGTCGGGGCTGCCCGGCCAGTCGCCGCCGACCGCGAGGTTCAGGATCGCGAAGAACGGGTGGTCGAACACCCAGCGGTTGCCGCCGAGGTCGGCGGGGGTGCGGGTCTGGTAGGCGGTGCCGTCCACGGACCAGGTGAGGGCGGTGGGGCTCCAGTCGACGGCGAAGGTGTGGAAGGCGTCGGCGAAGGCCTGTCCGGCGGGCAGGCTGTACGGCGCGCCGATGCCGCCCGCGCCGGAGTAGCCGGGGCCGTGGATGGTGCCGTGCACGGTGCCCGGTTCGCGGCCGATGTTCTCCATCACGTCGATCTCGCCGCTGTTCGGCCAGCCCGCGGTGGAGAGGTCGTTGCCGAGCATCCAGAACGCGGGCCAGATGCCCTGCCCGCGCGGGATCTTGATCCGCGACTCGAAGTGCCCGTACGCCTGGGTGAAGGTGCGGGAGGTGTTCAGCCGGGCCGAGGTGTACTGGCAGGTGCCGTACCAGCACGCCAGGCCCGGATCGGTGTTGCGCTTGGCGGTGATGACCAGGTGGCCCTGGCCGTCCAGCGCGGCGTTCGCGGCGCCCGCCGTGTAGTACTGCAGCTCGTGGTTGCCGTTGCCCGAACCGCCGGTCTCCAGCGTCCACTTGGCGGGGTCGACGGCGGAGCCGGCCGGTCCGTCGAAGTCGTCGCCCCAGTTCGAGGCGGCCACCGGTGCGGCGGCGAGCCGGGTGGTGGCGGACGGGGCGGAGGCGGTGGGGGTGGTGCCGAGCGGTGCGGCGGCCACCAGGGCGGTGGTGACGAGGAGCACGAATCCGCCGAGGGACCAACGGCGCGTGCGTGGGGCAGCAGCCATGGAGGAATCCTTTGCTTGAGAGCGCTCTCTTCGGCGGGGCGCCTCCGCCGGCAGACCCGAATCGTACGGACGGGATATCGGCATGGCAATGTCAAAGAACGGCGGATTTTCGCGACCTTTGGCGGCAACTCGCCTTCGCCTCTTGAAGGGTGAGGGTGGTCCGGTTGCGGCGATCTCGTGAGAGCGCTCTCTCGGCCAGCGCCCTCCGGCGGACGCGTCCGCTCACCCCGTACCCTCCCCGGCCTGGTCGCGGGACCCGGCCATCGCCCAGCGGATCGCCCGCACCACGGTCGAGCCGAGCGGGCGGACGGCGGCGCGGGTGAGGGGGTCGGCCGGCAGGCCCAGCAGGGCGCGGTGCTCCGGGGCGGGCAGGCCGGCGGCGGCCGCCGCCAGCGCCCCGTAGGCGGGGTAGGCGGCCAGCGGGAGGGGCGGGCGGAGCAGCAGGAAGCGGGCGGCGGCCCGGGCCTCGGCCGTCCGGGCCAGTTCCGGCCGGTAGGAACGCAGGACGGCGTCCAACTCGGCTCGGCTGCGCGGCGGTTCCTCCACCCCCAGGGCCGTGGCCACCCGGGCGGTGTCGGCCACGTAGGCGTCGCAGCCGGCCGCGTCGAGCGGCGCGACCCCGTAGGCCTGGTGGGCCCGCAGGAAGCTGTCGGTCTCCGCCGCGTGCACCCAGGCGAGCAGGTGCGGGTCGCCGGCCCGGTAGGGGACCCCGGCGGCCGTGGTGCCGCGGATGCGGGCGTGCACGGCGCGGACGCGCTCCACCGCGGCCTGCGCGTCGGCCGAGGTGCCGAAGGTGGTGACGGCGAGGAAGGTGCTGGTGCGCTGGAGCCGCCCCCACGGGTCGCTGCGGTAGCCGGAGTGCGCGGCGACCGCCGCCATGGCCGACGGGTGCAGGGACTGGACCAGCAGCGCGGCGAGACCGCCGACGAACATCGAGGCGTCGCCGTGGACCGTCCGGATCGGCCGCCCCGGGGCGAACCACCGCGGCCCCGGCGTCCCGTGGATGCGCTCCCGGGCCGCCGGGCCCTCCGGACCGGCCACCTTCGCGAACAGGGCCGCACCGAGCCGCTCCCGCAGACCGGGCGGTCCCGGTCGGCCGGACGGGTCCTCGAGGTGCTCCGCGTCCACGCCCTCCACGGTACGCCGAGCCGGGCGCGGCGGGGCCCGACCTCGTCGGAGCGCCGCGGACGCCCCCGCCCGGGCCCGCCGCTCCCCCCGCCCCCGCCCGCCACGCCACGGCGGGACGGATCAGCCGTGGACGCCCAACTGGGTCAGCAGGGTCTCGTTGTCCTCGACGTGCCAGTCCTCGACGATCCGGTCGGTGCCGACGTGCTGGATGTCGATGGCGTTGAACTCGACACGCCCGCCCGTGCCCCGGACGTCCCCGAAGGTGCCGGTGAAGTGGCCGCGGAAGACCAGGCGGGCGGTGATCAGGTCGCCGGTGACCAGCAGGTCGGAGAGCTCGCAGGTCAGGTCCGGCACCGCGGCGCGGAAGTTCGCCGAGGCGGAGGCCGGGCCGGCCGGGCCCTGCGGGCGGCCGGCGGGCAGGGTGTTGTCCGTGAAGCGCGGGCTGATCGCCGCGTCCAGGTACTCCCGTCGGCCGGTGTTCCAGAAGGTGTACAACTGCTGCGCCAGGCGCACCTCCTGGGCCGCGCGCCGCTCGCCGAGCGAGCGGTCGACGGTGAGCGACCCGGGCCGGACCAGGTCGGGCGAACGGTCGACCAGGCGCTGCGGCCAGGCCGACGTGGCCGGTCGGCGGACACCGCCGCTGCCGCCGTCGTGGGCGCGGGCCGCGGCGACGGTGCCGCCGGCCAGGCAGGCCGCCGCGACGGCGACGGCGGTGGTGCGGACGAGAGCGCGCGAACGCATGGGGTTGCTCCTCGGATCGGCCGGTCGCGCACCCGGCCCGGGGCGCGCCGGGACGCTCGGCCGGTCCGGTCGACCGGCCCGTGGTTCCTGGTGGCGCGACGCCGGTCCCGGTGCGGTGCACCGCCGGCGGCGGCCCGCCGCTGCCGCGGGGGCCGCACCACGACCCTCCCGCCGACCCCGGTCATGAGTCCAAGGCTTGTTCTCTACCCGATCGATAGAATCCACTCATGGGAAGCCCGACGCGTCGGCCTCCCGGTCGGGGAGCGGGTCAGAACCTGCGGGCCCGGGTGACCTGGTTCAGGTGCACGAGGACGTCGTAGGCCCGGCCGATCGCGAGCCGCGGCATCGGGTCGCTGAGGTAGACCGAGCCGGCGTCGTAGGTGGGGCGGCTGACGTCCAGCCAGTCGCGGGCCGCGCGGGGGACGCCGCGCAGGTCGACGTAGTAGTCCCGGTGGCGGACCCGGTCGAGGGTGTGCTCGTTCATGTCCGGCGTGGCCGGCGGGACGGTGACGGTCTTCCAGGCGTCGGTCGGCGCGGCGTCGTTGGTGAGGAACGAGCCGCCGGCGAAGGTGAAACCGACGGCCAGGTAGCCGGGCCCGTAGGCGTCGCGCAGCCAGGAGCCCTGCGGCTTGGGGTAGAGGAAGGGGTCGGTGGCCGCGTAGCCGACGTGCCCGTTGTGCGCGGACAGCAGCACCTTGCCGCCGGTGCGCCGCTGCCACCACTCGACGTTGTCCGCCATCGCCCGGTCGCGCAGCTGCTCGGCGGCGGAGACGGAGGCCGGGTCGTCGAGGTCCAGCGCGGCGAAGGCGAACGTCCCGGCGATGTTCCGGGCGTGCTGCACCGCCCACGCGTGGGCGTCGGAGGTCCCGTCCCCGCTCGCGAGGACCAGGTCGAGGGCCTCCCGCGCCTTGGCCGCGTCGGCCAGGCGCCGCTCGCGCGGCTCCCGCAGGTAGGCGAAGGCGTCGTCGAACGGCCGCAGGTCCCGGTAGAGCGCGTCGAGCCGGGGGAGCAGGTCCGGGCGGGCGCCCCGGACGTGCGAGACGACCTGGGCGAAGAGCGGGTCGCCGAGCCGGGGGAGGCCGAGGTCGTCACCGACGAAGTGCACCGGGTGCGCCGGGCGGCTCCGGTTGTGGGAGCGCATCCAGGCGATCAGGTCGGCGAACTCCTCCCGGTCCCACGGGCTGCCGCCCAGCGCCTCCCGCACGACCTGCCGCGCGTCGCCCGGCCCGCCCTGCACGTACGCGTCGACCCGCAGGCCGCTGCTCCAACTCGTCTCCAGGGCGAAGGCCGTGAAGCCCTTCTCCTCGACCAGGTGGCGCAGCACCCGGTGCTTCATCGCGAAGAACTCGTGCGAGCCGTGGGTGGCCTCGCCGAGGCCGACCACCTCGGCGTCGCCGACCATGGCGTCCAGGGCGCGCAGGTCGGCGGTCCCGCCGCCGGGCTCCGTCGTCCGCAACGGCCGGGCGACGTCCTCCAGCGCGCGCACCACGGCGGAACGCCGCGCCGCCAGGTCCGCGCCCGCGCCACCTGCGTCGGCCGCGCCACCTGCGTCGCCCGCGCCGCCCGCGCCGCCCCGGTCCGCCGGTGCGGCGACCGCCGCCGCCGGGACCAGTGCCGACGCGGCGGCCACCGCCGCCGTCAGCACCGCGCGACGTCCGATCCGTTCGTCCTGCGCCATCGTTCCGCTCACCCCTCGCCCCGGGAGGACGCCGACCTCTTCGGCGTCCGACGAGTTGATCTTCGCGTCCGCGGGCCCGGTCGCGCGCTGGGGAGCACCCCCCTCTCGACCGGGGGAAATCCCCCGTCCCGCCCCACCGGCGGGCACCCGGTCCGGACCGAGTGGCCCCGGGGCACGGCGGGGTGCCGGACGGCCGGGGCCGGCCCGAGCGCGTCCCGGCGGGGGAGCGGGGTCAGTCGGCCGGGCCCTGGACGGTCCAGCCCGGGGCGGTGGTTTCGGGGTGGACGTCGTCGGGGTCGACGGTCTCGCCGCAGTGGTCGCAGACCCGGCGGGGGGTGTAGTCGTGGTCGTGGTGGCGCAGGCGCATGGGGGGTGCGGCGGTGAGCCAGCGGTCGCCCCAGCGCAGGAGTTCGCGGATGACGCCGAGCAGGTCGCGGCCGGCCTCGGTGAGGTGGTAGCCGTCGTGGCGGGGGTCGTCGGGCAGCGGGCGGCGTTCCAGGACGCCGTCGGCGACCAGGCTCTTCAGCCGGGCGGAGAGGCGGTCGGTGGGGGCGGCGGTGTTCTTGGCGATCTGGCGGAAGCGGTGGTTGCCGAGGGCGACTTCGCGGATGGCGAGCAGCGCCCAGCGGTCGCCGACGACCTGGAGGGCGGCGGCGGCCGAGCAGGGGCGGCCGGGCACCTGGTAGGGGTCGGCGTGCGGTGCTGTCATCGGACGGGCCTCCCTGGCGGTGGTTTGGCAATCAAAGTGTAGGCGGGCGCGCACCCCTCCGGCCAGCGTGGTTTGAATATCAAACCGCAACGTGCTTCCCTGTTCGCCATGACTCGGACGGTTTGGTTTTCAAAGCGCCGCGTGGCGTCGACGGTGATCCTGCTGGCGGTCTTCATGACCAACCTGGACCTGTGGATCGTCAACGTGGCCCTGCCCGCCATGGGCACCTCGTTCGCCCCCGCCCACGGGCACCCGGCGACCCTCGGCTCCCTGTCGTGGGTCCTCAACGCCTACGCCATCGTGCTCGCCGCCCTGCTGGTCGTCGCCGGCCGGCTGGGCGACCGGATCGGCCAGCGGCCGGTGTTCCTGGCCGGCGTCACCCTCTTCACGCTCGCCTCGGTCGCCTGCGCCCTCGCCCCGACGCTGGGCTGGCTGGTGGCCGCGCGCGCCGTCCAGGCGGCGGGCGCCGCGGCCCAGCTGCCGACGTCGCTGGCCCTGCTGCTGGCGACCGTCCCGGCCGAGCGGCGCACCCGCACCACCCGCAACTGGGCGGCGGTCGGCGGCCTCGCGGCCGCCGCCGGACCGGTCGCCGGCGGGCTGCTGGTCCAGGTCGACTGGCGCTGGATCTTCGTGATCAACGTCCCGCTCGGTATCGCCACCGTCCTCGCGGGCCTGCGCGTGCTGCCGGCCGCCGACCGCCGCGAGGAGGGGCGCCTGCCCGACCTGTTCGGCGCGCTGCTGATCACCCTCGCCGTCGCCGCCCTGTCCGGCGCCCTCGTCCAGGGGCCCGAGTGGGGCTGGGCCGACGCGGGTACCCTGCTGCTCGCGGTCCTCGCCCTGGCCGCAGGCGTCGGGTTCGCCGTCCGCTCGCTGCGGCACGACCGCCCGCTGTTCGAGCTGCACCTGCTGCGGCTGCCCCGGTTCGGCGCCGCGAGCGCCGGCACCTTCGTCTTCGGCGTCGCCTTCGCGATCATGCTGCTGTCCAACGTGCTGTGGTGCCAGGAGGTCTGGCACTGGAGCGCGCTGCGCACCGGCGTGGCCATGGTGCCCGGACCCGCCCTGGTCCCGGTCGTCACCGTCCTCACCGCACGCGCGGCGCAGCGCCTGGGCCACGGCCCGCTGGTCGCGGCCGGCGGCGTGCTCTTCGCCGCCGCGATGCTCTGGCGCGCCGCCTTCGCGTCCCTGGCCCCCGACTACTGGAAGGACCTGCTGCCGAGCATGGTCCTGGGCGGTGTCGGGGTGGGACTGGCGCTGGGCACCCTGGTGGCGGTCGGCGTGGCCGCCCTGCCCGGGCACCGCGCCGCCACCGGGTCCGCCCTGGTCAACTCGGTGCGGCAGATCTCCGCGACCGTCGGCGTCGCCCTGCTGGTCGCCGTCGTCGGCGCCCAGGCCGGCCCCGCCCAGCGCCAGGACTTCCGCGCCGCCTGGCTGGTCGCCGCGGCCCTCGCCGTCCTGACGGCCGGGATCGGCCTGTGGATCACCCGGGGCGCCGCCCGCGCGGGTCGGGGCGCGCTCCCGCCGCAGGGTGCGGGCCACCCCGCCGCGCCGACCGCGTCCGCGCCGGCCGACGCCCGCTGAACCCCGGCGCAGGGGGGACAGCCCCACCACCGGTGGCCGGTTGTCCCCCCTGCGTTCCGGCCCGCTGCCACCATGGCCGAGTGGATCTTGCGGGGCGCAGGCTGGGCACACCATGTGTTCCCGAACGAAGGAGACCCCCGTGCCCGACCTGAAGCCCTCCCGCCGCGCCGCCGTCCGGGTGGCCGTCGCGGGAGCCCTCGCCGCCCTCGTCTGCAGCACCTTCGCGGCGGGCGACGCCGGGGCCGTCATCAACGGCGACGACGCCAGTGAGCGCTACCCCTTCATGGCGGTGATCCCGATGGCGGCCCCGGAACAGGGCCTGCTGGACGCCAGTTGCGGCGGCTCGCTGATCGACCGTCAGTGGGTCCTGACGGCCGCCCACTGCGTGACGGGCGAGGGCATCGAGCTGGCCGGCACCGTCCGGGTCGGCAGCGACCGGCGGACGTCCGGCGGGACGGTGCGGAAGATCGACCGGATCGTCGTGCACCCCGGCTACGCGAACGGCGACGGAACGAGCTTCAACACGGACGACCTCGCGCTGGTCCGGCTCGACCGGCCGGTCGCCCAGCGGCCGGTGCGGATCGCGAAGGAGGCGGGGCGGCCCGGGACCCCCACCCGGCTGCTCGGCTTCGGCACCACCGTCGAGGGCGAGTTCGCCTTCTCGGAGCGGCTCCGGCAGCTGGACACCCGGCTGGGCGCCCCGTCCGAGTGCGCGCCCGGCTACGCGGACGCGACCAGGCTGTGCACGATCAGCCGCAAGGCCGGGGCGATGGCCTGCCACGGCGACTCCGGCGGCCCGCAGGTCCGGAAGGCCCGCGGCGGCCGGTGGGAACTGGTCGGCGTCACCTCCGGGCCGGGCGCTCCGGACGTGCCGTGCTCGGGCGGGCCGGGGCTCTACACCAGCGCACCCGCCTACGCGGACTGGATCGGGCGGACCCTGCGGGCCGACGGCGGCCGCGGGCCCGCGGGTCCCGTTCCCGCCCCGGTCGACGCGGTGACGGCTCGCGGGGCGGAACACCCGGCGCCTGCCGGGGGTTGACGGAGGGACGGGAACGACATCGACAGGGTGAGGAAGGCGGTGGCACGGATGGTGCGCGCGGTGTGGAACGGTGCGGTGCTGGCCGAGTCGGAGGACACGGTGCTGGTGGAGGGCAACCACTACTTCCCGGCGGAGGCGCTGAACCGGGAGTTCTTCGTCCCCAGCGCCACCACGACGGTCTGCTCCTGGAAGGGCACCGCCCGGTACTGGACGCTCTCGGTGGGCGGTGCCGAGAACCCGGACGCCGCCTGGTACTACCCGGAGCCGAAGCCGGAGGCCGAGCACGTCCGCGACCGGGTCGCCTTCTGGCGCGGGGTGGAGGTCGGCGCGGCCGAGTAGCGGCGTCGCGGGGCCGGGGCGGTCGGTCGTGCGCGGATTCTCCGTGCGCGGGGGTCGACCCCGGCCCGAGGCGTGCCGAAAACCGCCGTCGACGCCGAGCACCACACCCGGGCCGTCGCGGCGGACGGCGTCTCCTGGCGGCTCGTCCCCGGCATCGGCCGCACCACCGGCGGCATGGCCCCCGGGCCGGCCGACCCGGGTCAGAGCCCGAACAGCCGGGCCCCGTTGTCGTGGCAGACCGCGCGCAGCCAGTCCGCGCCGAGGTCCAGCCGTTCCAGGCAACGGAGTTGGTGCAGGTACGGGTACGGGATGTTGGGGAAGTCGGTGCCGAGCAGGACGCGGTCGCCGTGCCCGGCCAGCCGGGGCAGGAGGTCGCGCGGGAAGGGCGCGAACTCCTCGGTGAAGTCGGTGAACGCCATGGTGGTGTCCAGGTGCACCCGCCCGTACCGGTCGGCGAGGTCGAGGAACTCGCGGTACTCCGGCATGCCCAGGTGCGCGACCACCAGCGCCAGTCGGGGGTGCCGGGCGAGGACGCGGGCGACCGGCTCCGGCCCGGTGTGCCCGCCGGGCGCGGGCCCCGAGCCGCAGTGGATCACCACCGGTGTGCCGGCTTCCGCCAACGTCCCCCACACGGCGTCCAGTCGCCCGTCCGCCGGGTCGTAGCCGCCCACCTGCACGTGCGCCTTGAACACCCGCGCCCCGGCGTCGAGCGCCTCCCGGACGTACCCGGCCACCCCGTCCTCCGGGAAGAACGTCGCGGTGTGCAGGCAGTCCGGCGTCCGGGCCGCGAACTCCGCCGCCCAGCCGTTCAGCCAGCGGGCCATCCCGGCCTTGTGCGGGTACAGCATCGAGGTGAACGCCCGCACCCCGAACTCCCGCAGCAGCGCGGTGCGTTCGTCCTCCCCGTGCCGGTAGGTGATCGGCCAGCCGCGGGTACCGACCAGCGGCCCGTTCGCGTCGAAGTACTCCCAGACCTTGCGCAGCACCCGCTCCGGCATGAAGTGCGTGTGCACGTCCACCAGCCCGGGCAGCCCCAACCCGCCCCAGAACCGCCGCACCTCTGCGGCCTCCGCGGCCTCGGCGGCCTCGGCGGTCGCGGCCGTTGCCGCCGCCTCCTGCGGGGAACTCATCGGGACTCCTCTCGCGCCGGGTGCGCCACGAGGACGATCATGCCGCACGGCCGTCCGCCCATCGACGCCGACGGGAGCGGTACCGCGCCCGGGGGCCGGTGCTCCCGCTGATCACCTCGGTGGCGTTCCACCCGGCTCCGAGTCCGGCTCCGGCTCCGGCGCGGACGTGGGCCGCAGCTCCAGTTCCCAGCGGACCTCCCCGTCGTGCCACCGGTCGGTGCGGGTGAGCCCGGCCGCGGCGGCGACGGCGGCGGACGCCGCGTGGTCGGGGTGGACGTGGGCGACCACCGTCCGGACCGGTCGCTGCCGGAGCCAGCCCACCAGGCCGCGGGCCGCCTCGGTGGCGATGCCGCGCCGCTGCCAGGGGGAGCCCACCACCCAGGCGATCTCCGCGGTCGCCCCGGCCCGGCCCCCGGTGCTCACCGTGGCCTGGACGGTGCCGACCAGGCGGCCGCCGTCACCACCGGGACCGTGCAGTCGGACCGCCCAGTTGCACCAGGCCTCGGCGGGCTCGGGCGAGCCGGCCGCCCAGCGCGCGTACCGGGCGCGCAGCGCGGCGGGGTCGGCCGGGGCGCCGCCGATGAAGGCGTGCAGGGCGGGGTCGGACAGCGCGGCGGCCAGCTCGTCCGCGTGCTCGGCCCGCAGTGGCAGCAGGGTCAGCCGTTCGGTGCGGACGGTCTCGGGGGCGAACGCGGCCGTGCCGTCTTCGGGTCGGAACATCCGACGAGTATGCCGGGCGCGGAGCCGCCGGGCGGCCACGGACCCGCGCCGTCCCGCATTGCGTCCCGTCCGGCCCGCGTGGACGCTGGACACAGCGGGCGGGCGCCCGCCCGCGTGAGCCGAGGAGGCCACCGGTGAAGTTCATCCAGATCATCGAGTACCGGACCGGGCGGATCGAGGAGTTCGACGAGCTGCTGGACGAGTGGGTCGCCAAGAACGAGGGCCACCGCCTCGCCGTGCGCGCCCTGCAGACCAAGGACCGCGACGGCACCGACACCTATCTGAACATCGTGGAGTTCCCCTCGTACGAGGTGGCGATGGAGAACTCGGAGCGCCCCGAGACCGCCGAGTTCGCGGCCCGCGCCGCCGCGCTGTGCGACGGGCCGCCCACCTTCCGCAACCTGGACGTGATCGGCGACCGCACCCTGCTCGACTGAGGGGCCGGACACCGGCGGGGGGCTGGTCAAGGCCGTCCCGGGTGCGCAGCATGGGTACCCGTCGGTACCGCCCGGTTCAGGAGGCCACCTTGTCGCACGACCCGCTCCCGCCCAGCCACTCCACCGGCCCGTCCGGCACGCCGCTGCTCGACCACACCGTCGGCGCCGCCCTCGACCGCGCGGTGGGCGCCTTCCCGGGGCGGGAGGCGCTGGTCGAGCACGCCACCGGCCGGCGCTGGACGTACGCCCGACTCGCCGCCGACGTGGACGCGGTGGCGCTCGGCCTGCGCGCCCGCGGGGTCGGCAAGGGCGACCGGGTCGGCATCTGGGCGCCCAACCGCGCCGAGTGGACGCTCGTCCAGTACGCCACCGCCAGGCTCGGCGCGATCCTGGTGACGATCAACCCGGCTTACCGCGCGCACGAGTTGGAGTACGTGCTGAACCAGGCGGGGGTGCGGCTGCTGGTCGCCGCCGAGCGGTTCAAGTCCTCCGACTACGCGGCGATGATCGCCGAGGTGCGCCCGCGCTGCCCCGAGCTGGCGGACACCGTGCTGCTGGACGGCCCGGACTGGCCCGCCCTGCTGGCGGCGGGGGAGGCGGCGGGAGCGGCCGCCGGGGACGGCGGGCGGGCCGAACTCGCGGAGATCGAGCGGGGGTTGAGCGCCGACGAGCCGATCAACATCCAGTACACCTCGGGCACCACCGGTTTCCCGAAGGGCGCCACCCTCTCGCACCGCAACATCCTGAACAACGGCTACTTCGTCGGCGAGCTCTGCGGCTACACCGAGCGCGACCGGATCTGCGTACCGGTGCCCTTCTACCACTGCTTCGGCATGGTGATGGGCAACCTCGCGGCCCTCTCGCACGGCGCCTGCACGGTCATCCCGGCCCCCGCCTTCGACGCGGCCACCACCCTGGCCGCGGTGGCCGCCGAACGCTGCACCTCGCTGTACGGGGTGCCGACCATGTTCATCGCCGAGCTGGCCGACCCGGGCTTCGACGGGTACGACCTGTCCAGCCTGCGCACCGGCATCATGGCGGGCGCACCGTGCCCGACCGAGGTGATGAAGGGCGTGATGGAGCGGATGGGCATGACGGAGGTGTCGATCTGCTACGGCATGACGGAGACCTCCCCGGTCTCCACCCAGACCCGGGTCGACGACCCGGTCGAACGCCGGGTCTCCACCGTCGGCCGGGTCGGGCCGCACCTGGAGGTCAAGGTGGTCGATCCCGGGACCGGCCGCACCGTGCCGCGCGGCGAGCCCGGCGAACTGTGCACCCGGGGCTACTCGGTGATGCTCGGCTACTGGGCCGATCCGGCGAGGACCGCCGAGGCCGTCGACCCGGACGGCTGGATGCACACCGGCGACCTGGCGGTGATGGACGCGGACGGCTACCTCTCGATCACCGGCCGGATCAAGGACATGGTGATCCGCGGCGGCGAGAACGTGTACCCGCGCGAGGTCGAGGAGTTCCTGTACGCGCACCCGGACGTGCTCGACGTCCAGGTGATCGGGGTGCCCGACGCCAAGTACGGCGAGGAGCTGATGGCCTGGGTGCGGATGCGCGAGGGCGCGCCGCCGCTCACGGCCGAGGCGGTGCGCGCATTCTGCACCGGACGGCTCGCCCACTTCAAGATCCCGCGGTACGTGCACGTGGTCGACGAGTTCCCGATGACCGTCACCGGCAAGGTCCGCAAGGTCGAGATGCGCGAGCTCGCGGCGGCCCTCCTGGCCGGCTGAGCCGGTTCGTCCGCGCGCGGACGAACCGCCGCCGGAGCGCTGCCGAGCCGTCGCCGCACCACCGTCGAACCGTCGCCGAACCGCCGTCGACCTGCTGTTCCGCCGAGGCCGGGCCCCCGCCGGGGTCCGGCCCCGGTGCGCGTCCGCGTGGACCGGCCCTGTCGCAGGTCTTGACGCCCCTCTTTTCTCAGACGTTAAATCTCGCCGTGAAGTAAGCGACCGGCCTCCCCGACTGACGTGCGTTCAGCACGGCGCCCCGGGCCCGGCCGCCGTCCCCGGATCCCACCAGACGGGTGTGCACCCCCATGAACCGAGCTCCCCGGTCCCGCCGCTACGGCCTCGCGGCGGCCGCCGCGACCGCCCTCGTCGCGGCTCTCCTCGCCCCCACCACCCAGGCCGCCGCGGCCCCCGTGCCGCCCGGCGGCGGCAGCCTCGGCGAGAACGTCGTCGTGCTCGACCCGACCATGCCCAAGGCGCAGGTCCAGGACCGCCTGAACGCCCTCGCCCAGGCCCAGGCCGGCAACGAGTTCGGCCCCCAGCGCTACGCGATCCTGTTCAAGCCCGGCACCTACGGCACCGCCGCCGACCCGCTGGTCTTCCCGGTCGGCTTCTACGAGAGCGTGGCCGGCCTCGGCCGCAACCCCGGCGACGTGGTGATCAACGGCTCCGTCAACGTGTACAACCAGTGCGTCGGCGGCGACCAGTCGCAGTGCTACGCCACCACCAACTTCTGGCGCTCGCTGAGCAACCTCACGGTCAACGTCGCGGGCCAGAGCGGCTGCTACGGCAACACCGACTTCTGGGCGGTCTCCCAGGCCGCCCCGCTGCGCCGGGTCCAGCTGAACGGCAACGTCACGCTGATGGACTACTGCACCGGCTCGCCCGCCTGGGCCAGCGGCGGCTTCATCGCCGACTCCAAGTTCACCGGCGGCACCGTGATCAACGGCTCCCAGCAGCAGTTCTTCACCCGCAACAGCAACCTGGACGGCTGGACCAACGGCGTCTGGAACCAGGTCTTCTGCGGAACCGAGGGCGCCCCCGCCCAGTCCTTCTCCACCGAGCAGGGCGCGGCCCCCTACACCACCCTCGACACCTGCCCGGTCACCCGCGAAGCCCCCTACCTGTACCTGGACGAGCACGGCGACTACCGGGTCTTCGTGCCCGCCACGCGGCGCGACTCCCGCGGCACCAGCTGGGAGAACGGCTCCACGCCCGGCGCATCCCGCCCCCTGGACGGCTTCTACGTCGTCCGCCCCGGCGCCACCGTCCAGCAGATCAACGCCGCGCTCCGGGCCGGCCGCGACCTGCTGCTCACCCCCGGCGTGTACGAGCTGCCCGAGGCGATCAAGGTCACCCGGCCCGGCACCCAGGTCGTCGGCCTCGGCTTCGCCACCCTCGTCCCGACCCGGGGCAACGCCGCGATCAAGGTCGACGACGTCGACGGCGTCAACGTCTCGGGCCTGATCGTCGACGCGGGGGAGGAGCGGTCGCAGGTCCTGGTGCAGGTCGGCAACCGCGGCAGCAAGGCCGCCCACCCCGGCGACCCGATCGCGCTCTCCGACGTGTTCTTCCGGGTCGGCGGCGCGCTGAACGGTTCCGCCACCACCGCCCTGGAGGTCAACAGCGACGACACCCTGATCGACGACGCCTGGATCTGGCGCGCCGACCACGGCACCGGCGGCGGCAGCTGGACCAGCGCCCGCAGCGACACCGGCCTGATCGTCAACGGCGACCGGGTCACCGCCACCGGCCTCGCCGTCGAGCACTTCCAGAAGACCGAGGTGCAGTGGAACGGCGAGCAGGGCCGGGTGGTCTTCTTCCAGAACGAGAACCCCTACGACGTGCCCAACCAGGCCGCGTGGATGGCGAGCGAACGCCAGAAGGGCTACCCGGCCTTCGCCGTCGGCCCGAAGGTGAAGACCTTCGAGGGCTGGGGCATGGGCAGCTACTCGTACTTCAACCAGGGCGTCGACATCCGCAACTCGACGGCCTTCCAGGTGCCGGCCACCCCCGGCGTCAAGCTCCACGACCTGCTGACCGTCTTCCTCAACGGCTCCGGCGGCATCGACTCGGTGGTCAACGGCACCGGCCGGGCCGTCGACCCGAGCTTCGGCGGACCCAGCAACATCGTCTCCTACCCGTGACGTGTCACCGATGACGCGACATGCGTGAGGGGTCACCGATGACGCGACATCGAAACCGGTGACGCGTCACCCACATACATGACGTGTCACCGAAACCCGTGACGTGTCACCGAGCCCGGCCCGCCGCTTCCTCCGGCCCGAGGACGCGGCGGGCCGCACCACGCGGGCCCCCACCCCCGATCTGGGGGTCCGCGCCGTGCCTCGCCGCCCTCGCCGTGGACCGGGTCCGGTTCGAACGGCCGGCCTGACCGTTCACCCTTCCGGAGGCCCTCATTCTCAGCAAATCATCAGGAATGCCGTCATTCGGCCCAATACCCCGATCGACCGCCTGACGGATGGTCAGGTAGAAGTGCCTTCGCGGGAAGGCGCCTTGACCATCCGTCAGAGGAGTGCCCGACTTGTCCCGTCTCCAGCCCACCCGTCCCGTCCGCCTCACTCGCCCCACCCGGCGCGCACTGACCGCCACCGCCGCGTTCGTCGCCGCCGCGAGCGCGCTGGCCGTCCCCGCCGCGCACTCCACCGGCAGCCTGCCCGCCGCCCCGAACCACCGGATCGCCGCCGCGACCACCATCATCGAGAACCGGCTGCCGTTCACCACCCGCTTCGAGGGCGACTTCCACGGCGGCATCACCCACATCAGCAACACCCTGATGACCTGCGACGAGACCCAGCCGCCGGTCGACCCCGCCCAGGCCCCCTGCGCACAGGCCCGCAACGGCGACGGGCCGCGCCCGATCAACAACAACTTCCCGATGAAGTACATCAACATCGACGGCCCGGGCCACGTCGGCCCGCTCGGCGACGCGATCTACTCCTCCAGCTCCGCCGACCTCCAGCTCCCCGAGGGCGCCACCGTCAAGTTCGCCCGCCTCTACTGGGGCGGCACCCGCGGCATCGGCGACACGGTGCTGCCCGAGAGCCAGATCGACGAGATCTACTTCAAGTTCCCCGGCGACGCCCAGTACACCAACATCGCCAACCAGCAGCCCTCCATCGGCTACATCACCACCAACGAGGAGAGCAGCTACCAGGCCTCCGCCGACATCACCGACCAGGTCCGCAACCACGGCTCCGGCACGTACGAGGCCGCCGACATGGACTCCGTCGTCAAGCCGCACAGCTGGGGCGGCTGGACGGTCGTCGTCGCCTACGAGCGCGACTGCGAACCCCTGCGCCACCTGCACGTCTGGGACGGCTTCCAGCCCGAGCTCCCCAACAGCCCCGCCCTCACCGGCACCCTGTCCGGCCTCAAGACCCCCGCGACCGGCCCCGTCACCGGCCACCTCGGCTGGGTGGTCTACGACGGCGACCACAAGTGGACCGGCGACACGATGGACCTCAAGTCCACCAACGGCCCGCTCACCCGCTTCACCGACGCCCTGCACCCCGCCAACGACGCCTTCACCTCCAACCTCGACAACGCCGACCCCGCCCAGCGCTTCCCGCGCAACCCCGCCTACCCCAACACCTTCGGATACGACGCCAACCGCTGGGACGTCTCCCCGTACCTGCGCAACGGCGACACCGACATCAGCGTCACCGTCAACACCGAAGGCGACGGCTACAACCTCGGCGTCTTCTACGCCGACGTCGACATCGACCCGGCCACCCTCCGCGGCGTCAAGACCCAGCCGCGCTCGGCCTGGACCGGCCAGCGCTGACACTCGGCCGGCGGTGACGTCCGGCCAGCGCTGACGACCGGCCCGTCGCGGGGAGAGCACCCGCGACGGGCCGGAGCCGGTCACCGGCCGCGGGCGGTCAGCAGGCCGCGGCCGGCGAGCAGCGGGAGCAGGCCCTCGCCGACCCGGTAGGCCTCCTCCAGGTGGGGGACGCCGGACAGGACGAACTCGTCCACGCCCAGCCGGTGGTACTCCTCGATCCGGTCCGCGACCTCCGCGTGGCTGCCCACCAGCGCGGTGCCCGCGCCCCCGCGCACCAGGCCGAAGCCGGCCCACAGGTTCGGGTACACCTCCAGGCGGTCGACCGCCCCGCCGTGCAGCTCCCGCATCCGCCGCTGCCCCTCCGACTCGCTCCGGGCCAGGGCGAGCTGGGTCTGCCGGATCCGCTCGGCGTCCATCCCGGCCAGCAGCCGGTCGGCCTCGGCCCAGGCCTGCGCGGAGGTGTCCCGGGTGATGGCGTGCAGCCGGACGCCGAACCTCGGCCGACGCCCGTGCGCGGCGGCCAGCTCCCGGATCCGCCCGATCTTCGCCGCCACCAGCGGCGGCGGCTCGCCCCAGGTCAGGTACACGTCCGCGTGCCGGGCGGCGACCCGCTCCGCCGCCGCCGACGAGCCGCCGAAGTACACCGGGGGCACCGGATCGGGCAGCCGGGTCAGCTCCGCGCCCTCCACCCGCAGGTGCGGGCCCGCGTGGTCGACCCGCTCACCGCGCCACAGCCGGCCGGTCACCGACAGGAACTCCCCGGCCCGCGCGTACCGGCCGTCCTTGTCGAGGAAGTCCCCGTACGCCCGCTGCTCCCGGGACTCGCCGCCGGTCACCACGTTCAGCGCCAGCCGGCCGCCGGACAGGCGCTGGTAGGTCGTCGCCATCTGGGCGGCCAGGGTCGGCGAGAGCAGCCCCGGCCGGAACGCCACCAGGAAGGACAGCCGCTCGGTCCGGGCGGCCAGCATCGCCGTGGTCAGCCAGGCGTCCTCGCACCACGGGCCGGTCGGGGTCAACACCCCGGCGAATCCCAGCAGTTCGGCCGCCCGGGCGACCTGCTCCAGGTACCCCAGGGACGGCGGCCGGTCCCCGCCGGACGCCCCCGGCACGGAGCCGTGGCCCCCGCCGACCACCTCGCGGCTGTCGCCGGTGGTCGGCAGGAACCAGTGCACGGTCAGCCCCACGCCCCCTCCCCGGCGCCCGGCGCGAACCCGCCGAACCCGCCGTCGTGGTGCACCAGCGGCTCCCCGCCCCGGACGTCCGCCGCGACCACCTCGCCCACCACCAGCAGGTGGTCGCCGACCGGGTGCAGCCCCACCCGGCGGGCCGTCAGCCGGGCGGCGGCGCCTTCAAGCAGCGGAGTGCCGTGCGGGCCCACGCGCCACGGCACGCCGGCGAACCGGTCGGTGCCGCTACGGGCGAACGCCCGCGCCAGCTCCTCCTGGCCGCGGTGCAGCACGTGCACGGTGAACGCGTCGGCCGCGCGCACCGCCGGGGCCGTGGACGCCCCCGAGGCGAGGTAGAAGGAGACCAGCGCGGGCTCCAGGCTCACCGAGGTGAACGAGGTCGCGGTGAACCCGGCCGGCCCGGCCACGGTGACCACCACCACCCCGGACGCGTGCCGGCGCAGCGTGCGGCGCAGCAGTTCGGCGGGCGGGGCGGTGGGCGCCGTGGCGGGCGGGCGTTCGTCGAGCGTGGTCACGGGGTGGTCCTTTCGGGAGGGGAGGGGGAGGGGCGGTCAGCCGTCGGAGCCGGCGTCGAGCGGGACGAGCAGCGGCGGGGGCGGGGACGGCAGGCGGTCGAGGCCCGCCCGCAGGAGCTCCAGCCACAGCACGGTGCGGGCCGCGACGCTGCGGTGCGCGGCGTCGTTGAACACGTCGTGGCGTCCGTCGGCCACCGTCACCGCCTCCACCGACGGCAGCCGCCCGGCCAGCCCCCGCAGCGCCCCGACCGGGGCGACCGGATCGGCCAGCCCGTGGAACGCCAGGACCGGCACCGCCGGACGGGCCGCGGCCGCCGCCCCGGCCAGCGCCGCGGGCACCGGGTCGAACAGGGCGCCGGGCCGGAACCCGGGATCCGCGGCCAGCAGACCCCGGTGGACGGGGCACGCCGTACGCGCGGACAACTCGTCCGGCACCCGTCCGGGCGTCCCGCCGTCCGGCAGTCCGGCCAGCAGCAGCCCGTCCGGTCCGACCTCCCCGGCCAGGGCCAGCGCCAGCAGCGCACCGGCGTCGGAACCCGCCAGCACCACCGGCCCGCCGTCCGGCTGCTCGGCCCGGGCCCGTGCGAACAGGACGGTCGGGGCGTCCGGGGCGTCGGGGTGGTCGCCGGGGACGAGGAGGCGGTAGCCGTCGACGGCCAGCCGGCGGCCGAATCGGGCGTACAGGCCGGGGTGCTCGCCCCGTCCGGGCAGCAGCACCACGGTGCCGCGGACGGCGACGCCGGGCGCCGGGTCCCAGTGGGCATCCGCGCGGGCGTCGGAGTCGGGCCGGGCGGTGGGGAGCGCGGGGAGCGCGGGCGCGGTCACCGGGCGCCGGCGGTGGCCGGGGCGGCGGCGGCCGCGTCGCGGTGGGCGACCTCCTGGCGGACCAGCGGCAGCAGCTCGCGGCCGTAGTCGAGGGCGTCGTCCAGCGGGTCGTAGCCGCGGATCAGCAGGGTGGTCGCGCCGATCTCCACGTAGTCCAGCAGGGCCTGCGCGACCGTCTCCGGGGAGCCCACCAGGGCGGTGGAGTTGCCCCCGGCGCCGGTGGCCCGCGCGGTGGCCGTCCACAGCGCCCGGTCGTGCCGGTCGCCCTTGGCGGCGGCGGCCAGCAGCCGCTGCGAGCCGACGTTCTGCGGCGCCGCGTCGGCGCCGTTCAGGGCCGTCCCCCGGCGCCAGCCGAGCGTGCTGCCGCGCTGCTCGATGGTGCCCAGGATGCCGCGGGCCCGCTCCCAGGCCTCCTCGTCGGTGCGGCCCAGGATCGGGCGGAAGGAGACGCTGATGCCCGGTACGTCGGTGCGCCCGGCGGCCTCGGCGGCGGCCCGGACCCGGGCGATCTGCTCGGCGGTCTCGGCCAGCGGCTCGCCCCACAGCGCGAAGGTGTCGGCGTGCTTGCCGCCGACCCGGTACGCGGCCTCGGAGGAGCCGCCGAAGTAGAGCGGGATCCGCGGCCGCTGCACCGGCCGGACGTCGGAGCGGAAGTCGGCCAGCCGGTAGTACGGGCCCTCGTGGTCGAACGGGGCGTCCTCCGTCCAGGCCCGCTTCACCACCGTCAGGTAGTCGTCGGTGCGGGCGTAGCGCTCGTCCTTGGTCAGGTAGTCGCCGTCGCGGCGCTGCTCGGCGTCGTTGCCGCCGGTGATGACGTGCACCGCGACCCGGCCGCCGGAGAACTGGTCCAGGGTGGCGAAGGTGCGGGCGGCGACGGTCGGGGCGAGGAAGCCGGGGCGGTGCGCGACCAGCAGGCCCAGCCGCTCGGTGTGCGCGGCGGCGAACGCCGCGACCTGGTTCGGGTCCGGGCTGCCCGAGGACTGGGCGATCAGGATCCGGTCGAAGCCGGCCCGCTCGTGCGCCTGGGCGAACCGGCGGGTGTAGTCGACGTCCACCACCGGGCCGGTGGCCGGGCGGGTCTCGGAGACGTCGTGGGTGGAGATCATGCCGACGAACTCGACGGGCATGGCAGTGGTCCTTTCGGGCGGAGGGGAAGGGCGGTGCGGTGGGGTCAGAGGGGGCGGACGCGGCCGAGGGCGGCGCGGCCCGCCGCGAGCAGGACCGAGTCGTCCTGCGGGGTGTGGACGCGGGCGCACAGCACGTCGCGCAGGTGGCGCTCCAGCGGGTGGTGGCGGGTCAGGCCGTGGTTGCCGACCAGGGCCACCGCCTGCTGGACGGCGTCGATCGCGGCCCGGGTGGCGAGCACCTTCGCGCCGCCCGCCTGCTCGGCGGCGCCCGGCTCGCCCGCGTCGACGGCCGCGGCGAGGGCGTCGACCAGCCGGTCGGCCCCGGCCAGGGCGGTCTCGATCTCGCCGACGGCGCTCTGGAACCGGGGCAGCGAGGCCAGCGGCGCGCCGAGGGCGCTCGGGGTGCGCTCGTGCAGGAAGCCGAGCAGCCAGTCCCGGGCGGCGCCGGCCACGCCCAGGTACAGCGCGGCCAGGCCGAGGCCGTTCCAGGCGCCGCCGACCGGGTCGCGGCCGCCGTCGGTGCCCGGGAGGACGAGCGGGGCGACCCGGTCGCCGGGCACCGGGACGGCGTCGAGGCGGACGTCGTCGCTGCGGGAGGCGCGCAGGCCCAGGTGGTCCCAGACCGGTTCGACGGTGAGGCCCGGGCTGCCGGCCCGGACCAGGAAGGAACCGACCCGGGGCGGGGTCTCGTCGGTCGCGGCCCAGACCAGCAGCCAGTCCAGCAGGTACGCGCCGGTCGAGTAGATCTTGTGGCCGGTCAGTTCCCAGCCGTCGCCGAGGCGGCGGGCGGTGGTCGCGGGCAGGCCGCCGCGCACCGGGCTGCCGAGCTCGGGCTCCACCCGTAGCGAGTTGACCAGGACCGGGCGGCGCGCGGACTCGGCGAGCAGTTCGGCGAGCGGCCCGGCCGGCCAGGACGGGGTGCGGGCCTCGGCGGCGTGCGTGAACAGCGTCATCGCGGTGACCAGTGCCACCGCCGGGTCGCCCGCGCCGAGCGCCCGCAGGATCCGCGCGGTGCCGGCCAGGCCGACCCCGGGGCCGCCGTGCCGGGCGGCCACCGTCGCGGTCAACAGGCCCGCGCCGTGCAGGAGTTCGAAGTCGGCGAGCGGGAGCTCGGCGTCCCGGTCGTGCGCGGCGGCGCAGGCGGCCAGGGCGGTGGTCACCGCGGGCAGCCCGTCCAGGGCGGGGGCCGGGAACCGGGGCGGGGCGGTGTCGGGCGGGGCGGGGACGTCGGACGGGGCGGTGGTGGTCATCGGACGGCCTCCGGAGGCGGATCGGTGTGCGGGCCGGGATCGGTGTGCGGGCCGGGGACGGGGATCGGGCCGGGGTCGGGGAGCAGGACGGGCGGGTGGCGGACGGTCACCGGGGGCGGGGCGCCGCCGTTCCAGCGTTCGAGCTGGACCGGGGCGTGCTGGCCGGTGCAGCCCTGGGAGAGGCGGGAGCTGGGCAGGTCGGCGGTCAGCGCGTTGGGGTTGCCGTGCGCGCACAGCGGCGGCTCGGTGCCGGGGACGGGGTCGAACCAGGCGCCGGTGGGCAGCCGGACCACGCCGGGGCGCAGCCGGTCGGTGAGCCGGGCCCCGGCCAGGCAGGCGCCGCGGTCGTTGAAGATCCGCACCAGGTCGCCGTCGGCGACCGAGCGCTCCGCCGCGTCCCGCGGGTGCAGTTCGACGGCCTCCCGGCCGGCCACCTTGTCGGCCAGGCTGGGCGCCCCGGTGTCGAGTTGGCTGTGCAGCCGGGTGGCGGGCTGGTTGGCGATCAACAGCAGCGGGTGCCGCCCGGCGGTGGCGGGGTCGGGGCGCGGGTCGAGCCAGGCGGGGTGGCCGGGGCAGTCGGGCAGGCCGAGTGCGGCGATCGCGGGGGAGTGCAGTTCGATCCGGCCGCTGGGGGTGGCCAGCGGGTGCCGGTCCGGGTCGGCCCGGAACTCGGCGAACAGGGTGCGCTCCTCGTCCTGTCCGGGCAGCCGCCACTCGCCGTCGGCCCAGAAGCGGTCGAACGGCGGCGGGTCGCCCGCGCCGTCCGCGCGCACCTGTCCGGCCCACTCCCCGTACAGGTGTTCCAGCCACTGGCGCGGGGTCCGGTCCTCGGTGAACTCCCGTGCGAAGCCCAGGCGTTCGGCGAGCGCGGCGAGGATCGCGTGGTCGTCGCGGGCCTCGCCGACCGGCTCGGCGGCGCGGTGCATGGCGATCAGGTGGGTGTCGCGGCGGCCGCCGCCGAAGTCCTCGCGCTCCAGCGCGGTGGTGACGGGCAGCACGATGTCCGCGTGCCGTGCGGTGGACGTCCAGTGCGGCTCGTGGACGACCACGGTCTCCGGGCGGGCGAAGGCCCGACGCAGTCGGCCCAGGTCCTGGTGGTGGTGGAACGGGTTGCCGCCGGCCCAGTGCACCAGCCGGATGTCCGGGTAGCGCCGGGTGCTGCCGTCGTACGGGTACTCCGCGCCGGGGTGCAGCAGCAGGTCGGCGATCCGGGCGCAGGGGATGAACTCCTCCACCGGGTTGGCGGGTTGGGGAAGGAACGGCAGGCGCAGCGCGGGCCCGGTGTCGCCGACGTCGCCCATCGAGCCGTAGCCGTGGCCGAAGCCGCCTCCGGGCAGGCCGAGTTGGCCCAGCGCGCAGGCCAACGCGAGTGCAGCCCAGACCGGTTGCTCGCCGTAGCGGGCGCGCTGCAGCGACCAGGTGACGGTGACCAGGGTCCGGGTGGCGGCCATCCTCCGGGCCAGGGCGCGGATCCGCTCCGCGGCCAGGCCGCAGATCGGCGCGGCCCAGTCGGCGTCCTTCGGCGTGCCGTCGGCCCGGCCGTCCAGGTAGCGCTCCAGCACCGGCCAGCCGCTGGTGCAGCGGGCGAGGAACGCCCGGTCGTGCAAGCCCTCGGCGACCAGGGTGTGGGTGAGGGCCAGCATCAACGCGGTGTCGGTGCCCGGGACGACCGGCAGCCAGTCGGTGGCCGGCCCGTCCGGCAGGTCGTCGCGCAGCGGGGAGACCAACGCCACCTCCGTTCCGGCGGCGGCCAGTTCGGCGAGGAACCCGGGCGTGGTGTGCCGGGTCACGCCGCCGGGCGTCACGTACACGTTCTTCGCCGGGACGCCGCCGAACGCGACCAGCAGCCGGGTGTGCCGGACGATCGTCGGCCACGAGGAGGCGGCCCGCAGCACCGTCTCGGCGTCCCCCACCACCCGGGGCAGCAGCACCAGCGAGGTGCCCAGGCTGTAGGAGTTCCGGGAGGCGGTGTACCCGCCGAACAGGGCCAGGAAGCGGTGCAGTTGGCTCTGCGCGTGGTGGAACCGCCCTGCCGACGCCCAGCCGTACGAGCCGCCGAACACCGCCTGCGGCCCGAACTCCCGCTTCACCCGGTCCAGTTCACCCGCGACCAGGTCGAGGGCCCGCTCCCAGGAGACCTCCACGAACGGCTCCCGCCCGCGCCCCGCGCCCGTCCCCGGCCCGCCGCGCAGCCAGCCCTCCCGGACGGCCGGCCGGCGCACCCGGGTGCGGTGGCGCAGCGACCCGGCGACGCCCGCCAGCAGCGGCGAGGGCGCCGGATCGTCCGGGTGCGGCTCGACCAGCACCCCGCCGGCGGGGCCCGGACCGGCCCGGAAGGCACCCCAGTGCGAGGTGGTGGGACGCGTGGACATGGCTGGTGGCTCCAGGATTCGACGGGGTGTCAGGAGAACGTGCGGACGAGCGGGTCGGCGGCGCGGTGGCAGGCCACCGTCCGGCCCGGGAGCGGTTCGGACCGCGCCGGGCGGTCCGCGCAGCCGGCGTCGGCGAACGGGCAGCGGTGCGCGAAGGCGCACGCGGAGGACGCCGGCCGGGCGGGCGCCGGGGCGCGCAGCCGCGCCAGTTCGGCCCGCCGTCCCGCCCCGCCGCCCGGCGCGGACGCCGCCAGCAGCGCCGTGTACGGGTGCAGCGGCCGGCCCAGCACGTCCGCCGCCGGCCCGCTCTCCACGATCCGGCCCCGGTACAGCACCGCCAGCCGGTCGGCGACGCCCGCCAGCGACTCCAGGTCGTGCGAGATCAGCACCACGGCGAGGTCCAGCTCACGGCGCAGCTCGTCGAGCAGCCGCAGCACGTGGTTGCGGTTGGAGGCGTCCAGCGCGGACACCGGTTCGTCGGCGAGCAGCAGGCGCGGACGGGTCACGATCGCCCGGGCCAGCGCGACGCGCTGGCGCTGCCCGCCGGAGAGCAGGCCGGGCCCGCGCTCGGCCAGCGCGTGGTCCAGGCCGACCAGGTCGAGCGCCTCCAGCACCCGCCGCCGCCGCTCGCCGACCGGGACGCCGGCCACCGCGAGCGGCTGGCCCACCAGCCGCAGCACGGTCAGGTCCGGGTCCAGCGACCGCAGCGGGTCCTGGAACATGTACTGCACCGCCCCGGCCCGCCGCGCCTCGCGCAGCGCCCGCCCGCGCAGCCCGGTCCGGTCCAGGCCGTCCACGGTGATCCGCCCCGCGGCGACCGGCGCCAGCCCGACCACCGCCCGCGCCAGCGTGGTCTTCCCGGAGCCGGTCTCCCCGATCACGCCGAGGACCTCGCCGGCCCGCACCTCCAGGTCGACCCCGTCCAGCACGGGCGCGCCGCGGTCGAACTCGACCCGTAGCGAACGGACTTCGAGCAGGGTGGTCATGGTCGGGTACCTCCGCGGGCGTGTGGTGGGTGTTCTGGTCCGAAGCGGCACGGACCTACCGGTGGGCTCCGGCGCGCAGCAGTTCGGGCCCGCCGTTTCCCGGGCCCCTGACGGGAGCCCCTGACGGGAGCCCCTGACGGGAGCGCCGGGCGGGGGTGCCGGGCGGGGTCTCAGCGGGGCTTGAGGCAGCGGACCCCGCGGTCGTCCCCGCCGGGCGTCAGGGGGATCGGGGCGAGGGTGCACTCCGGGGCCGCGTAGGCGCAGCGCGGGGCGAAGCGGCAGCCCGGGGCGGGGGTGCCGGGGGCGGGGGGACGGCCGGGGATGACGGGGAAGCGGGTGCGGGCACCCGGGCCGAGGCCGGCGACGGCGAGCAGCGCCTCGGTGTAGGGGTGGGCGGGGGCGGCGACCACGGCCGCGGTGGGGCCCTCCTCGACGACCTCGCCGGCGTACAGGACCAGCAGCCGGTCGGTGGCGTCGGCGACCACGGCGAGGTCGTGGCTGACCAGCAGCAGGCCGAGGCCGCGCTCCGCCCGCAACCGGGCCAGCAGGTCGAGCACCTCGGCCTGGACGACGGTGTCCAGCGCGGTGGTGGCCTCGTCGGCGACCAGCAGGTCCGGGTCGCCGCTGACCGCGATGGCGATCAGCACCCGCTGCAGCATGCCGCCGGACAGCTCGTGCGGGTAGCGGTCGTACACGGCCTCCGGGTCGCGCAGGCCGACCGAGTCGAGGAGTTCGACGGCGCGGCGGCGGGCGTCCGGTCGGGACAGGCCGCCGTGCACCCGCAGCGGTTCGGCGAGTTGGCGGCCGACGGTCAGCGAGGGGTTGAGGAAGGAGCCGGGGTCCTGGAAGACCGCGCCGAGCCGGGCGCCGCGCAGCCGCTGCCAGCCGCGCCCGTCCAGGCCGAGCAGGTCGGTGCCGTCCAGGGCGAGGGTGTCGGCGTCGGCGCGGACGCCGGGCGCGGAGAGCCCGAGGACGGCCCGGCAGGTCAGCGTCTTGCCGCTGCCGGACTCGCCGACCAGGCCGACGGACTGCCCGGCGAGGACGGTGAAGGACACCTCCCGGACGGCTTCGGCGGCGCCGTGGCCGACGGTCACCCGCAGGCCCTCCACCTCCAGGACGGGGCTCCCCGGGGCGGGGCGGTCAGACACGGACGCGCTGGTCATCGCGGGCCTCCTCCGGCTCTCGCAGCGGGGACGGGACGGGTTCCGCCGCCGGGGCGCCGGGCGCGGACCCGGCCGGGTCGGCGTCCCGCAGCGCGTCGGCCAGCAGGTTGAGCGCCCCGACGGTCAGCACGATCAGGGTGGTGGGGACGACCGGGGCCCACGGCTGCTGGGCGAGGAAGCCCAGGTCGCTGGCGAGCATCCCGCCCCAGGTCGGTGCGGGCGGCTGGACGCCGATGCCGAGGAAGGTCAGCGAGGCGACCGTGAGCAGCGCGGTGGCCAGCGCGTGCGCCGTGGTGACGGCGAGCGTCGGCAGCACCTTGCGCCACACGTGGGTGCGCAGCACGGTGAGCCGTCCGGCGCCCATCAGCTCGGCGGCCTCCACGTACTGGGCCCGGTCCAGGCCGAGCGCCGCCGCCCGGGCGACCCGGAAGAACAGCGGCGCGAGCAGCACGCCCAGGGCCAGCATCGCCTGGTGCAGCCCGTTGCCGAGGACGCCGACCGCGGCGATCGCGAACAGCGTGAACGGCAGCGTCATCAGGGCGTCCACGGCGCGCAGCGAGATCCAGGTCAGCGGGGCGGAGAGGCGCACCGAGACCAGGCCCGGGAGCACGCCCAGCAGCAGCGCGGTGCCGACCGCCTCCGCGGCCGCGGCCACCGACAGGCCGGTGCCCGCGAGCAGCCGGCTGAGCACGTCCCGGCCCAGGTAGTCGGTGCCCAGCGGGTGGCCGGCGCCGGGCCCCCTCAACAGCCGGGCGGTGTCCTGGGCGAGCGGGTCGAACGGGGCGAGCCGGCCGCCGAACACGGCGAGCAGCACGACGACGGCCAGCACCGCCAGCGAGGCCCGCGCCACCGGGCGGCGCAGCGCCGCGCTCACCGCGCACCCGCCGGGCGGCGGCGGGCGGCCGGGTTGAGCGCCAGCAGTCCGGCGTCCACCGCGAGGTTGGCGACCAGCACCACGGCGACGGTCACCAGCAGGGTGCCCTGGATCACCGGGACGTCGTGCTGCTCGGCGGCCCGCAGCGACAGCTGGGCGATCCCCGGCAGGTTGAAGATCCGCTCGGTGACGACGGCGCCGCCGATCAGCATCGGCACGCTCATCCCGAGCACCGTCACGGCGGGCCCGGCGGCGTTGCGCAGCACGTGCCCGAACAGCACCCGGCGGCGCGACAGCCCGCGCATCGTCGCGCCCGTCGCCCAGTTCTCGCGCAGCGCGCCGACCAGCGAGGTGCGCAGCTGCCGGGCGATGCCCGCCGCCGCGTCCAGGCTCAGCGCCAGCGCGGGCAGCAGGGCGAACCGCAGCCACTGGGCCGGGTCCTGCTCCAGCGGCACGTAGCCGCCCGAGGGCAGCAGCCGCAGCTGCACCGACACCAGGGTGATCAGGCCGATGGCGACCACGAACGCGGGCAGCGTGCCGAGCAGGGTGCACAGCGCGGTGACCGACCGGTCCAGCCGGCTGCCGGGGCGCAGCGCGGCGGCGATGCCCCCGGCGGCGCCGAGCAGGACGGCCAGCAGCAGCGCGAGGCCGGCGATCGACAGGTCGACCGGCAGGGCGGCCGCGATCGAGTCGCCCACCGGCAGGGTGGTGAACCAGGAGCGGCCCAGGTCGCCCCGGACGGCGTGCCCCAGCCAGCCGCCGAACTGCGCCCACAGCGGCCGGTCCAGGCCGAACTCGTGGTCGAGGCGGGCGATGTCGGCGGGCGTCGCGGTCTCGCCGAGCACCGCCGCCGCCGGGTTGGCGTCGGAGACCGCGCCGAGCCCGAAGGTGAGCAGCGAGGACAGCAGGAAGACGGTGGCGGCGGAGGCCAGCACCCGGCCCAGCGAGCGGGGAGCCCGGGCCGCCCGGCGCGCCACCCACCCGGCGGCCCGCGCTCTCGCGGCCGGGAGCGCCGCGCTCACGCGACGCTCACCCCTTCGAAGCGCTGCACGACGGTGAACGCCGGGATCGGCGAGACCGACTTCCGCCGGGCCAGCAGCCGCGGCACGCTGTACAGGAACACGTTCGGCATGGTCCGCACCGCCAGCGCGGTCGCCGCCTGCAGCGCCTTCGGGTAGTCCGGCGAGTCCAGCGGGGTGCGCGACACCTGCTGGACGGCCGCCTTCAGCTCCGGCGGGGTGGTGCGGCCCGGGTTCATCAGGCCCTGCTCGCCGAACAGCACCTGGAACGCCTGGGCGGCCGAGTCGCGGCCCGCGAACTGGTCGGTGAACAGCGCCTTGGAGTGCTGCACGTAGACGATCTGGGTGGCCTGCGCCGCCGGGATCACCTCGATGTTCGCCCGGATGCCGACCTCCTTCAGCTGCGCCTGCAGCTGCTCGGGCAGGCCCTGCGCGGTGGTGGTGGTCAGCGTCAGGTCGACGCCGTCCGGGTGCCCGGCCCTGGCCAGCAGCGCCCGGGCCTTGTCGGGGTCGTAGCGGAACAGGTCCGCCGAGGCCGGGTCGTGGCCGACGTACCCCTTGGGGAACGGCTGGTAGTTGACCTCGCCGTGGCCGAACAGCTGGGTCTTCACCAGGGCCTCGCGGTCGATCGCGTACTTCAGCGCCTCGACCACGTCCGGGTTGTCGAACGGCGCCCTGGTGGTGTTGACGTCCAGCACCGCCACCACCAGCGACGGGATCTCCTGCACCTCCAGCCCGGCGGCCCTGGCCGCCTCGACCTGGCTGCCGGGGATCTGCGCGACGTCGAACTGGCCGGACTGCAGGCCGCCGACCACGGTGGCGGCGTCCGGCAGCGGGTAGACCTCGAAGTTCTCCAGCCTGATCGCCCCGGCGTCCCAGTAGCGCGGGTTGCGCCGGAGCACGGCCCGGCTGTTCTGGACGTAGGAGACCAGGCTGAACGGGCCCGCGCCAGCCGGCTTGGCGGCCAGCGCGGCGGCGTCCGACTCGAAGGCCCCCGGGTTCACCACCAGGCCGGTCTTGCCGGCCAGCAGGTTGGGCAACTGGTAGTCGGGGGAGGCGAGTTCGAGCACCACGGTGGTGGCGTCCGGGGCCAGCACCTGCTTGACCTGAGTCAGCTGCGGGGCGACCAGCGACTTCGGTTCGGTGCGGCCTCGGTCCAGGCTCTTCTTCACCGCGGTGGCGTCCAGCGGCGTCCCGTCCTCGAAGACCAGGCCGGGGCGCAGGGTGAAGGTCAGCCTGGTGCCGTCGGCGTCGTACGTCCAGCCGGTGGCCAGCGCGGGGACGGCCTTCCCGTTCTCGTCGAGCTTGGTCAGACCGGCGTACACCAGGGACAGCACGTGCACGTCCCAGCCGGCCGAGGAGAACACCGGGTCCCACGAAGTGGGCAGCGCCCAGCCCCACTTGAGGGTTCCGGAGGAGCCGGCGGCGCCGGTCTGCGCGACGGTGGCACCGCCGCACGCGGCGAGGGCGAGCGCGGTGCCCGCCCCCAGGCCGAGGCCGAGGAAGGAGCGTCTGGCGAGGGAGGGGACGGAGGAGGGCAGGGCGGAACGGGTCATGACTGGGCGTCACCTTTCACGGCGCGGGGGTGCCCGGGTGCGGGCGTCGACGCGGGCGGGCCGCGGACGGCGGGAGACGGGCACGACGGTGCGGCGGGGCACCGGCGGGGGAGAGGGGTCGGCGGCCGCCGCCCGGTCACGGGCGGGGCGGTTCACCGGGAGAAAGGGGTCCGGGAACGGCGGGCGGAGCCTGCCGTGCGGCGCGGCGGGGCCGCGTTCCGGGGGCCGCGGGCGGTCGGGGCCGCCGGCGGAGGAGGGCGCTCAGCGACAGAGGTCGCTGCTGGTGCGCCGGAAGTCCACGTAGCGGCACACCACGTTGGGGTGCGTCGAGAGCATGCCGCCATCCTGTCGGGCGGTCGGGGCCGGTGTCAATGGACACCAAAAGGTGTCTGTTTGATCGGCCGCCCGCCGCGCGCTCGGCCGGAGATCAATTCGTCGGCAGCGGAAGGAAGGTGACGGGACGTCAGGCGGAAGGAGTCGGATGGAGCGCGTCCGGAACGTCTCAGGATGCGGAGAGTAGCGGTGAGACGGCGGCCTCCTGCGGCGACAGGTACAGCGGGCCGCCCGCGGTCTCCACCGTCACCGCGCCGGCCGGTGGACCGCCCGGGGCCTCCGGCGCCGTCAGGCTCCCGCAGCGGCGCAGCAGTTCCTCCGCTCCCGGCCCGCCGTCCACCGCCACGGGCAGCCCCGGGCACACCTCCCGCGCCGCCGCCAGGTACTCCGCCGGCGCGCGCCAGCCCGGCACCACCCGGCAGCCCGCCGGGCCGCGGAACAGCAGCGTGGGCAGCGCGTAGCGGTGCCCGCCCGCGATCTCCTTCGCGCCGCCCGGGTGCGGACCCGGCCCGCGCAGCCCCACCACCTCCGGCCGCGGCGCCCGGGTCTCCGCCCGGTCCCGCGCCACCCGCTCCCGCACCGGAGCCGAGGCCGCGGCCGCCGCCAGCCCCGCCGCGTCCAGGCCCGGCACACCGCGCAGCGCCGCCGCGATCCGCTCCGGGGTGTCGGCCGGCTCGCCCCGGACGAACGCCGACTCGCGCAGCCGCCGCAGCACCCGCTCGGCCACCTCGGGGCCCTGCCGCTCCGCCGCCGCGGCCGCCAGCGAGGCGGGCCAGCTGCTCGCCGCCACCCAGCGCAGCCGGGCCGCCCGCGGCGCACCCGTGTGCCCCGACACCCGGGCCACGAACTCCCCGTACCAGGCGGCCTCCGCGTCCGGGTCCGGTGCCGGCTCCTCGTCGTCGTCGAAGAGGATGCCGAACACCCGCCGGTGCGCGGCCGCCCCGGCCAGCGCCCGGCGCAGCGCCCGCAGCGCGGGCTCCGAGCCCCAGGCCCACGGGCAGAACGGGTCGGTGAACTCGACGACCTCCAGCAGCGCTCCGCCGTCCGGCCCGAGGGCGCCGTCCGGCCGACGGGTGCCGCCGCCGGTCGTGCTCCCGCCGCCGGTCGTGCTCCCGCCGGTCGCGCCGCCGCCGGTCACACCGCCTCCGGGAGTGGCCGGGGCGCGGGGCGCCGGGAGCGGCGCACCAGCGCGGCCACCGTGGTGCCCGCCAGCACCTCCCCGGCGCGCTCCTCGACCTCGCGCCAGATCCCCGGCAGCGCGTCGGCCGGCCCCGGGTAGGCGAGCCCCGCCAGCGGCTCGCCGCGGAGCGTGATCAACTCCCCGTCCACGGCGCGCACCACGTCGAGCAGCGTGATCTCCGCGGCCGGGCGGCCCAGCCAGTAGCCGCCCTCGCAGCCGCGCTGGCTGCGGACCAGTCCGGCCCGGCGCAGGTCGCCGACCACGGACTTCAGGAACCGGAACGGGATCTCCTGGGAGGAGGCGATCGCCTCGCAGGTGAGCGGACGCCCCGTGTCGCACGCCAGCTCCACCAGCGCGCGGGCGGCGTAGTCCGCCTTCGCGGAAATATGCATACCCCGAAGTATCCACCGGGCCGGGCGATCATCAAGTCCCCACCGGAGCAGCCGTTCCGGCACCCCGGACGAAAAGACACCTCTTGACATCCTTTTCGGGCCGCGCCTAGCGTTCCCCACGATCCGCGCACCCCCGCCGACGTGTTCCCGGCGCCCCCGCCGCCGTCCGCCCGGGGGCCGTGCGCCCCCGCCGTCCGCCACCCTCCACCACCGGGAGAGCCCGTGTCCGCCGCACCGCACCACCCCGCCCCGGCGACCGACGGGCCCGGGCCCACCTGCGCCGGCGAGGGCTTCCACCCGCACCTGCCCGCACCGGACGCCACCGGCCCGTCCGCCACCGCCCCGCTCCGCGCCCGACTGCACCACGTCCGGGCCGGCGCGCTCGACGGCGACACCGCGCAGAGCGGCGGCATGCGCAGGTTCGCGGCGATCAGCGGACGCACCGTCGGCTCGGAGAAGCTCTGGATGGGCCAGACCCACGTCGCCCCCGCCACCGCCTCCTCCGACCACCACCACGGCGAGTCGGAGACCGCGATCCACGTGGTCAGCGGACACCCCGAGTTCGTCTTCCTGGACGACTCCGGCGGGGAACCGGTCGAGGTCAGGCTGCGCACCGGCCCCGGCGACTACGTCTTCGTGCCGCCCTACGTCCCGCACCGGGAGGAGAACCCCGACCCCGAGCACGAGGCCGTCGTGGTGATCGCCCGCAGCACCCAGGAGGCGATCGTGGTCAACCTCCCCGGCCTGCGCGCCGCACCGCCCGCCACCCCCTGACGACCGGCAGCGGTCCGGGGCCGTCCGGGGCCGTTCGGGGGAAGCGGGGGTTCGGGGGACGGGGGACGGGAACCGATGGCGGATGGACGTGCTCGCCGTGGTGTTCGCCGTGTTCGGGGCCGCTTCCAACGCGGCCGGGACCGCCTTCCAACGGAAGGCGGCGGCCCGGCTGGACCGGGGCGGGGGATTGCGGTTCCTGCTGGTGCTGGCCCGGGACCCGGCGTGGGTGGCCGGGATCGTCGGGGTGGCGGGGGCGGCGCTGTTCCAGGCGCTGGCACTCGCCTTCGGGCCGCTGGCGCTGGTGCAGCCGGTGTTCGTGCTGGAGCTGCCGTTCGCGCTGCTGATCGCCGCGCCGCTGCTGCACCGCCGGATGCCGGCCGCCGGATGGGCGGGCGTCGCGGCGGTGGTCGGCGGACTGGCGCTGTTCCTGGGCTGCGCGGCCCCGTCCGGCGCCGAGGACCAGGCGCCGATGAGCCGTTGGACGCCCGTCCTGGTCGGCTGCCTGGGCGCGATGGCGCTGTGCGTGGCGGTGGCCCGGGGCCGGGGCCCGGTGGTGCGGGCCGGGGCGCTCGGCACCGCCGCCGCGATCGGCAACGCGCTGACCGCCGCCCTGCTGAAGTCCGCCACCGGCACCTTCTCCGACCACGGCCTGCCCGCCTTCCTGACCGCCTGGCAGACGTACGGCTTCGCGCTCACCGGCATCGCCGCCGTCCTGCTGCTGGAGAACGCCCTCCAGGCCGGCCCGCTGGTGGCCTCCCAGCCCGCGCTGACCATCGGCGACGCGGCCGTCAGCCTGCTGCTCGGCGTGGTGCTGTTCCGGGAGACGATCCGCACCGGCTGGCTGCTGGTCCCCGAACTCCTCGCCGCCGCCCTGGTGGTGGCCGGCGTGCTCACCCTGGTCCGGGCCGTCCCGAACATCCGCGACACCGCGCACTGAACACGCCCGCCCGGAACCGTGCCGCCGGCCGCGGCGTCCGTCCTTCTCGACGGCGGCCGGGTGATCATGGCCGTCGGCCGACGCCCTGGGAGGAGCGCCGTGACGGACGAGGGTACGCCGGAGAACAGGCCGGTGGCGGGGAAGAGGCGTCGGTGGCGGCGGGCCGTCCCGGTGGCGGGCGGGGTGCTGCTCGCGGGGCCGGCCGTGCTGGTGGCGGCCCGGCTGCTCGGCTGGGACGACGGCACCTGGTGGGCGCTGCCGATGGCCGGGCTGCCGTACGCGGCACTGCTGTGCGTGGCGGTGCTGGCGGTGGCGGCGGCGCTGCGCCAGCGGTGGCTGGGCGGGGTCGCGGCGGTGCTGGTGCTGGTGCAGCTGTGGTGGCTGGTCCCCCGGTTCGTCCCGGACGGGCACGACGCCCCGGCCGGCGCTCCCCGGCTGCGGGTGGCGACCAGCAACAACTACATGGGGCAGGTCTCGCCGAAGTCCCTGGTCGACCTGGTGCGCGAGCAGCGGATCGACGTGCTCGCCGTCGAGGAGCAGAGCGACTCCGCCGCCGCCGCGCTGGACGCGGCCGGCATCCGCGAGCTGCTCCCGCACCGGGAGCGCCCGGCCGGCCAGGACACCGCGCTCTACACCCGGCTGCCGGTCGGCGCCGCCGCCGACCCGGCCTGGCCGTCCGTCAACCTGACCGTCCAGGTCGGCGGCCGCCCCGTGCAGATCGTCGCCGTGCACACCTACTACCCGCTCGGCGACGCCCGCCGCTGGGCCGAGGGACTGCACGCGCTGACCGCCGCCGCGCCCGGGCGGACCGGCAACGCCGTCCTGCTGGGCGACTTCAACGCCACCCTCGACCACAAGCCGATGCGCGACCTGATGGACACCGGCCTGTCCGACACCCACGAGGAGCTCGGCGCGGGCCTGTTCCCGACCTGGCCCGAGGACCACCCGGACTTCCCCGGCGTCCCGCCGGCGATCCAGATCGACCACGTCCTGCACGGCTCCGCGCTGACCGCCGTCGCCGTCTCCGAGCACGCCCTGCCGCGCAGCGACCACCGCGCCGTGGTCGCCGAACTGGCGCTCGGGTAGCGGGCGGTGGGAACACGCGGGAGCCGGGGGCGGCCCCACACCGCGCCCGGCTCCCCTCCCCGCCCCCGGCCGGACCCCCACGGCCGCCGGGAGGCCGGTACCGCTACCCGGCGGGCGTGATCAGCCTGTAGGGCCCGTCGTAGCGGTGGCACAGGACGTTGCCGCGGCCGGTCGCGGCGTCCGTGAAGAGGACGAACGGCAGGCCGCTGAGGTCCAGCCGCCCCCGGGCCCGGTCCGGCGTCAGCACCGGCACGCCCAGCCGGCTCACCACCAGCCCCGGCGGCGGACCGGCCGAGGCCGGCCGGTAGCCGCCCGCGCTGCCCCGGTAGACGACGCTCTTGCGGCCGCTGTCCACGTCCGTGAACAGGTGGAAGTCGTCGTCCATCGCCTCCGGTTCGCCCACCGCGTCGAGCGGCGTGCAGCGCGCCGGCCCGTAGCTCTCGTGCCGCACCAACTGCTGCTCCGGGCTGTGCCGGTGGTGGTGCAGCCGGGCCAGCCGCGCGGTGAACCGGTCCTGCAGCAGGTCGACGGCCTCCCGCATGGTCGCCGCCGCGACCTGCGCCGGCGACGGCCGCGCCACCGCGTGGTTCGCCTCCCGGACGAGCCGCACCCGCACCGCGAGCACCGGCTCGTCCAGCCGCTCCAGCACGGCCGCGACCTTGCCCCGCGCGTACTCCGGCGGGCCCGCGCTCACCGTGCCGCGCGTCTCCACCGGCACTTCGGCCCCGGGACGGGTCCGCGGACGGTTCATCGGCTTCTCCTCTCCCGACCTCTCCCGATCCCGACGGCCTCCACTCTGCTCCGCCCGCGCGGCCGGGCCGAGGGCCGAACGGTCCCCTCCGGCGGGTCGGTCGGCCCCGCGCCCGAGCGGTGCCCGGCGCGGCCGGACCGGGCAGACTGGGGAGGTGACAGCCACTCCACTCGCCAAGGGCGCGAACCTGCCGCTCGACACCACCGCCGTCCGGGCCCGACTCACCCGGCGCGCCGGACCGGACACCCCGGGGGCGGCCACCGCCGCACTGCTGCTCGGCGCCGACGGCGGACCGCGACTGCTGCGCGCCGGGGAGGCCGCGACGGGCGTCGCGGTCCGGCCGGACGGGGTCGACGTCGACCTGGCGGCGCTGCCGCCCGGCGTCCAGCGGGTGCTGCTGCTGGCCGTCTCGGACGGGGCCGGGCTCGGCGCCGTCCCCGGGCTGGCGCTGCTGCTCGACGACGCCCGCAGCGGGGCCGGACTGGTCAGCTTCGACCCGGGCGCGGGCGCGGAGACCGTGCTGGTCTGCGGCGAGCTCTACCTGCGCGACGGCCGCTGGAAGTTCCGTGCCGTCGGCCAGGGCTGGACGGACGGCCTGGCCGGCCTCGCCGTCGCGCACGGGTTCACCCTCCGCGAGCCGACGCCCCCGACACCGCCGACGCCCCCGACACCGCCGACGCCCCCGACACCGCCGACGCCCCCGACACCGCCGACGCCCCCGACGCAACCGCTGCCCCCGACACCCCCGACGCCCCCGACGCAACCAGCGCCCCCGCTGCCGCCCGAGCCCGCCGCGCCGACGGCGGAGGAGCAGGCGCTGCCCGTCGACATGCGCAAGCGGCTGACCCTGCGCAAGCAGCAGGTCGCGGTCAGCCTGCGCAAGCACGGCGCCCAGCACCTCGTCGCCCGGGTGGTCCTGGTGCTGGACGCCTCCGGCTCGATGAGCGCGCTCTACCACCGGGGCGTGGTCGCCGACGTGGTCGAACGGATGGCCGCCGTCGCCGCCCAGCTCGACGACGACGGCACCCTGCAGGCCTGGACCTTCGCCAGCAATCCGGCCCGCCTCCCCGACCTGCGGCTGGCCGACCTCCCGGACTGGCTGCGGCTGCACGTCCGGGTCGGCGAGATGTCGCTGTTCGGCCGCCGCCGGATCCGGCCGCCGCTGCCCGACGGGCGGGTCGACATGAAGGCCGTCGGGATCCAGAACGACGAGCAGAAGGTGATCGCCCAGGTCCGCGCCCACGTCCGGGAGAACCCGGCGGACGCCCCGACCCTGGTGCTGTTCTTCTCCGACGGCGGCGTCTACCGCAACGCCGAGATCGAGCGCGAGCTGCGCGCCGCCGTCGAGGAGCCGGTCTTCTGGCAGTTCGTCGGCCTCGGCCGGGGCGACTACGGCGTCCTCGAACGCTTCGACAGCCTCCCCGGGCGCCGGGTCGACAACGTGGGCTTCTTCACGGTCGACGACATCAGCACCCTCCCGGACCCGGAGCTCTACGACCGCCTGCTGTCGGCCTTCCCGCAGTGGGTGGCGGCCGCCCGCCGGGCGGGGATCCTGCGGTAGCCGGAGGCGGAGCCGGAACCACCGGCGGCCGAACGGCGCGTCGGGACGGCGCGTCCGGGCGGTCCCCGGCGGGGCTGCGCCGATCATGGGACGGTGACGGATGCGGCGGACGGCGCGGTCAGCGCGGCGGTTGAGCGGCACGCGGGCTGGAACGAGCTGTTCTTCGACCTGATCGCGGTGGCGGGCGTCGGGCAGTTGGCACACCTGCTGCACACGGGACCCGGGTGGGGCGCGCTGGGGCTGTACGGCCTGCTGTTCGGCGCGTTCTGGCTGAGCTGGGCCTGCTTCACCGTGTACGGGGACGTGGTCGCGGAGCGGACCAGCTCGTTCGCGCTCTTCGTGGCGATGGCCGGGATGGCGGTGATGGCGGCGGCCGTCGAGGGCGTCCACGAGCAGGCGCGGGCGAACGCCTTCGCGCTGGCGTACGTGCTGCTGCGCTGGTACGCGGGACGGCTGTGGCGGCAGGGGCGGAGCCTGCTGGTGGTGCCGGACTGGCCGATCGCGCAGTACGGGGCGGGGGCGCTGCCGTGGCTGGTGTCGACCGTCGCGCCGGAGGGGTGGCGGTACTGGCTGTGGGGCGCGGGCCTGCTGCTGGACGCGCTGCTGTTGCTCGTGGCCCGGGAGGACGGGGCCCGGGTGGCGTCGCGCTGGGCGGCGCGGCGGGAGCGGCGCGGGAGCGGGCCGGGTGCGGACCGGCCGCTGCCGGAGCTGCTGGAGGCGGGAGTGGACGCGGCCCACCTGGGCGAGCGGCTGGGGCTGTTCATGGTGATCGTGCTGGGGGAGGGCGTGGTGCAGGTGATCCGGGCGGCGTCCGACCAGGAGCACTGGGACGCCCGGCTGGCCTGGACGGGCCTGGCCGCGATGACGCTGCTGGCCTCGCTGTCGGTGCTGAGCGTGCGGCGCGGCGCGGCGGCCTTCCCGCAACTGGTCGCGGCCGGGCGGCCGCGCCGGGTGATGCTCTGTCACGCGGTGGGCTCCGCCGCGCTGGCGGCGCTGGCGGCCGGTCTGGGCCGGGCGGTCGAGCACGCGGACGGCACGCTCCCCGAGGACACCCGGCTGCTGCTGTGCGCCGCGCTGGCCTGCTACTTCGCGGTGGTGCTGGTGGTGGTGCCGCCGACCCTGGAGGGGCGCGGGCAGGTCCGCGGCTTCCTCGTGCACACCGTCCCGGCGGTGCTGCTGCCGCTGCTGCTCGCCCTGCTGCCGGTGTCGTTGGCGGCCGGTCCGGTGGTGCTGCTGCTCCTGCTCGCGACGGTCTGGGCCCGTGGCCACCGGGTGGGACGGGACGGGGCGGGCGGCGGGTAGCGGGGGCGGAACGCTACGAAAGGGTCACGTTCCGTTCTGTTAAATAGAACTGTTTGTGTGTTCACGGTCAGGCTCTCGGTCGGCTACCCCTCAGCTACCCCGACTGGAGTCCCGCGTGAGCCCCTCCTCCGCGCGCCGCCGTGCCCTGGGCACGGCCGCCCTCGCCGCCCTCCTCCTCGCCTCCGCCACCACCGTCACCACCGGCAGCGCGACCGCCGCGCCCGGCCGGGACGCCGCCGTCGCCCGGGCCCGGGCCAACGTCGCCCAGCACGCCGCGCTGTTCGGCTTCGGCCCCGGCCAGGAGCTGGTGCTCCGGGACGTGGTGCTCGACCCGGACGGCGTCCAGCACGTCCGCTTCGACCGCACCTACCAGGGGCTGCCCGTGGTCGGCGGCGACCTGGTGGTGCACCAGGACGCGCGCGGCCGGCTCGCCGACTCCTCGCGGGCCAAGGGCCACGACCCGGCGGTGCCCACCACCCGCCCGGCCGTGCCGGCGCAGCGCAGCGCCGCCGAGGCGCTGGGGCAGGCGCCGGGCATATCCGGCGCCACCTCGGCCCCCGAGCTGGTGGTCTGGGCCGCCGACGGCGCCGCCCGCCTCGCCTGGCGCACCACCGTCAGCGGCACCGGCAAGCAGGGCCAGCCGACCGGCCGGGTGGTGGTCACCGACGCCACCACCGGCGCGGCGATCGAGAGCTTCGACGCCGAGCACTCCGCGACCGGCACCGGCCACTCCGAGTACACCGGTGACGTCACGCTCTCCACCACCCAGCAGGCGGGCGGCGGTTACGCGCTGATCGACCCCCTGCGCGGCCACACCACCCGGGACGCGCACAACCTCTCCGCGAGCAGCGTCAAGGCCACCTCGGGGACGCTCTACACCGACGCCGACAACGTGTGGGGCGACGGCCGGAAGTTCTCCGCCGACCGGGCCACCGCCGCCGTCGACGCGCACGCCAACACCGCCTGGACGTACGACTACTACAAGAACACCTTCGGCCGCAGCGGCATCAAGAACGACGGCAAGGGCGCCACCGTCTTCGTGCACGTCGGCACGAACTGGGACAACGCGCAGTGGTCCGACGCCTGCTTCTGCATGATGACCGGCGACGGCGACGGCACCGTCGACCCCGAGCAGGTCGACCTCGACACCATGGGCCACGAGATGACCCACGGCGTCACCAGCGCCACCGCCAACCTCCGCTACAGCGGCGAGTCCGGCGGCCTGAACGAGTCCACCAGCGACATCTTCGGCACCATGGTCGAGTGGTACGCCAACAACGCGGTCGACAAGGGCGACTACCTGTTCAGCGACCAGTCCACCCCGCCGTGGCTGCGCCGCTTCGACAAGCCCTCGCTGGACGGCCGCTCCGCGGACTGCTGGAGCAAGTCGGTCGGCCGGCTGGACGTGCACAACTCCTCGGGCGTCGGCAATCACTGGTTCTACCTGGCCAGCGAGGGCAGCGGCGCCAAGACCGTCAACGGCGTCGCCTACAACTCGCCGACCTGCAACGGCTCGACCGTCACCGGCATCGGCAACCAGAAGGTCGCCGCGGTCTGGTACCGGGCGCTGACCGTCTACATGACCTCCACCACCGACTACAAGGGCGCCCGGGTCGCCTCGCTGAACGCGGCCCGCGACCTGTACGGCGCGGGGTCCGCCGAGTACGCGGCGGTGGGCGCCGCGTGGAGCGCGGTGTCCGTCTCCTGACGGACGGCGGCGGGGGGGGGGGGGGGGGGGGGGGGGGGGGGGGGCCCCCCCCCCCCCCCCCCCCCCCGCCGCCGGACGGCCCGTCAGCCGGTGAGGGCCTCGAACAGCGTCCAGGCGCACAGGACGGCCATGCACAGGCCGCCGACCCGCTGGACGGTGCGCAGCGGGACGCGCTTGGCGATGAAGCGGCCGACCAGCAGGGCCAGCGCGGAGACCGACATCAGGGCGGCGGCGGAGCCGATCGCGGTGGGCAGCCAGCCGTTGGTGGCGGCCAGGTTGGCGGTGGTGATCTGGGTCAGGTCGCCCCACTCGCCGATGAACACCGTCATGAACGCGGTGCCCCAGACCGGCCAGAAGCCGGTCACCGTCCGGGCGCCGCCCTCCTCGTCGTCGTCGTCACCGCCCGAGCGCAGCAGCACGAACGCGCCGAAGCCGAACAGCGCGGCGGAGACCAGTTTGACGGCCGTGCCGGGCAGCAGGCTCAGCAGGCTGCCCGCGCCGACCGCGAGGGCGACGTGCACGACGAACGCCGCCGAGGTGCCGAACCACACGTACAGCGGGCGCATGCGGGTGCCCATCGCCAGTGAGGCGAACATGGTCTTGTCGGGGAGTTCGGCGAGGAAGATCAGCCCGAAGGCGGTGAGCATCGCCAGGGGGTCGAAGGACATCGGAGCGCTTTCTGCAGGGGCCGGGCCGCAGGGCTCGAACGGCACCGGACCGGCGACGGGCGAACCTCTCGGCCCGGCGCGACGAGACCTGCCGCACGGTGGGTGCGGCAGGGCCATGCACGGGCCGAAGGTCTCGTCCGTCGCGGCAGCGTGCTGCGCGACCCACGGGCCGGGACGGGCGAACCGTCCAGCGTGTCGACCGGTGGTGTTTCGGGACTACTCCCCTTCGCGCCACCGAGTGTAGGTGATCGCTCCGGCCCGGGTGAAGCCGCCCCCCGTCCGGTGTGAGCCGCCCCCGTCCTGGGCACGCGCGGGGGCGGAACCCCAGGAAGGGAGCGGACCGATGGACGAGATTCCGCAGGGCGGCGCGGGCGGCGTGCCGAAGGCCGGCTACACCGGCGACGACTACCGGGCGGAGGGCCGGCCGCCGACCGTCCGCCACGACCTGCACGGCAGGGGCTGGCGGTTCGGGCAGGACGCCGAGCGCGGCGCCGAGGGGGAGCCGGAGGAGGGCGGGGAGCACGAGGTCGAGGAGGGGCGCCCCGAGGAGGAGCAGGGCGACGCCACCACCGCCGACCCCGGCCGGACCAGGCGGCCGCTCCCCGACGAGGAGGAGCGGCCCGAGGACTGAGCGCGGGGCCCGGTGGCCCGTTCTCGCCGTGCGCGGGGACGGGCCGCGGCCCGCGCGGGCACGGACGCGCCTGGTGGCGGCGGTGGGCCGGGACGCCGGGTGGGCCGGGATCCGGACAGAATCCGCTCCGGCGGCCCGGCGCGCTTTCCGCGGGCACGGAACGCGAGTTAGCGTGACGTTCAGTTAGTTGCCCGAGGCACACAATTGCCGGGCCCGCCCCGCCGTACCCCGTACCCGCCCCCGCCGCCGTCCTCGCCGCCGGGAGCCGGGACCCGGACGGCAGCCCGGGCCGGAGAGGGAAACCAGCATGGCCACCGCCGCCCCCGCCACCAGCCACCCCGCCCCGCGCGGCACCTGCCCGTTCGCCCCGCCGCCCGCCTACCAGCAGGCCGTCCGGGACGAGCCCGTCACCCGGGTCGCCCTCTGGGACGGCACCCCCTGCTGGCTGGTCACCCGCCACCAGGACGCCCGCGACGTCCTCGCCGATCCCCGCTTCAGCGCCGACGCCCACCGCCCCGGCTTCCCGTTCCTCAGCGCCGCCGCCCGGCAGATCGGCGCCGGGAAGGCCTCCTTCATCCGGATGGACGACCCCGAGCACGGCCGCCTGCGCCGGATGCTCACCGGCGACTTCACCCTCCGCAAGACCGCCGCCCTGCGCCCCGCGATCCAGCAGGTCGCCGACCGGCTGCTCGCCGAGATGACCACCGGCCGCACCCATGCCGACCTGGTCGCCGACTTCGCCCTCCCGCTGCCCTCCCTGGTCATCTGCCTGCTGCTCGGCGTCCCCTACCGGGACCACGAGTTCTTCCAGCGCTGCAGCCGCACCCTGCTGGGCCGCGACAGCCCCGTCGAGGAGGTCGTCGCCGCCCAGGACGCCCTCACCGAGTACCTCGACACCCTCACCGACGGCAAGCGCGGCAACCCCGACGACGGCATCCTCAGCCGCCTCGTCGAACGCGGTGAACTCCCCACCGAGGAGATCGGCGCGATGGGCCGCCTGCTGCTCATCGCCGGCCACGAGACCACCGCCAACATGACCGCGCTCTCCGTCCTCGCCCTGCTCCGCCACCCCGACCAGCTCGCCCACCTGCGCGCCCACCCCGAGGCCACCCCCGCCGCCGTCGAGGAACTGCTGCGCTGGCTCAGCATCGTCCAGATCGGCGTCACCCGGGTCGCGACCGAGGACGCCGAGGTCGGCGGCGTCCTGATCCGGGCCGGCGAGGACGTCATCTGCCAGCTCAACACCGCCAACCGCGACGAGGACCGCTACCCCGACGGCGACACCCTCGACCTCACCCGCGACACCCGCCGCCACCTCGCCTTCGGCTTCGGCGTCCACCAGTGCCTCGGCCAGCCGCTGGCCCGCCTGGAACTGGAGATCGCCCTCGACACCCTGCTGCGCCGCCTGCCCGACCTGCGCCTGGCCGTGCCGTTCGAGGAGATCCGGTTCCGCCACGAGATGACCGTCTACGGCGTCGAGACCCTGCCCGTCACCTGGTGACGCCCCCGCCCCGGAGAGGAACCCCCGTGCTCGTCCACATCGACCCCGACCGGTGCTGCGGCGCCGGACAGTGCGTGCTCGCCGCCCCCGACGTCTTCGACCAGGACGAGCAGGACGGCACCGTCGTCCTGCTCGACGCCCGGCCCCCCGCCTCCCTCGCCCGGGAGGTCGCCGACGCCGTCGCCGCCTGCCCGGGAGGGGCGATCAGGCTGACCGAAGGGGCGCCCGGGTAGGCTGCCCCACCGTCGGCAGCGGGCAGCAGGGGAGCACACGTGCAGGTCACCGGGTACGCCCCGCGCGAAGTCGCCGACCTGCGCGGCCGCCCCGGCGGGGCGCTGCAACTCCGCTACGGGCCCGACGCGGCCGTGGTGGTCGGCGGCGTCCCCGGCAGCGGCAAGTCCACCCTGCTGCGCCGCTGGGACGCCCCCGCCACCCTGGTCGACCCGCGGCTCACCCGCCTCGCCTGCCAGGCCCGGCTGCCCGCCGCCCTCCCGTACGCCCTCTACCGCCCCGCCGTGCGCACCCTGCACCTGCTGCGCACCCGGGCCGCGTTCCGCCGCCCCGGGCCGCTGCTGGTGCACGACTGCGGCAGCCGCTGGTGGATGCGCCGCGCGCTCGCCCGCTGGGCCCGGCGCAGCGGACGCGAGCTGCACGTCGTGCTGCTCGCCGTCCGCCCCGCCGAAGCGCTGGCCGGGCAGCGCGCCCGGGCCCGCACCGCCGCGCCGCGCACCTTCCGGCTGCACGTGCGGCGGATCGCCCGGCTGGTGGCCGGGATCGAGCGGCGCGGCCGGGCCGCGTTCCCCGGCGCCGCCTCGGTGCTGCTCGCCGACGCGGCCTCCCGCGGGCGGCTGGCCGACGTCCGGTTCGGCGGACCGGGCTGACGGGACGGCCGGACGGGTCGGGCCGACGGGCTCAGTGGCCGCGGGCGATCCACTCCTCCAGGTGCGGGGCCTCCGCGCCGATGCTGGTCGAGTCGCCGTGGCCGGTGCGGACCACCGTCTCCGGCGGCAGCGACAGCAGGCGCCCGCGGATCGAGGCGATGATCGTCGGGAAGTCCGAGAACGACCGGCCGGTGGCGCCCGGGCCGCCCGCGAACAGGGTGTCGCCGGTGAAGACCGTGCCCAGCTCCGGGGCGTACAGGCTGACCGCGCCCGGGCTGTGGCCCGGCGTGTGCAGGACGGTCAGCACGGTGCCCGCCACCGACAGCCGCTGCCCGTCGGCGAGCGGCCCGTCCGGCGCCCGGTCCGGGTGGGTCTGCCGCCACAGCACCTCGTCCGCCGGGTGCAGCAGCACCGGCGCGCCGGTCAGGTCGGCCAGCTCCGGCGCCGCGTCCACGTGGTCGTTGTGGGCGTGCGTGGAGACCACCGCGAGCAGCCGCCGACCGCCCAGCGCCTCCTTGATCGCCGCCGCGTCGTGCGCGGCGTCGATCACGACCGCCTCCGCGTCGTCGCCGACGATCCACACGTTGTTGTCGACCTGCCAGGTGCCGCCGTCCAGGCTGAACTCGCCCGAGGTGACCAGCTGTTCGATCCGGGCCGCCATCAGAACACCACCACCGAGCGCAGCACCTCGCCGCGGTGCATCCGGGCGAACGCCTCCTCGACGCCGTCCAGCGGGATCGTCTCGCTGACGAACGCGTCCAGGTCCAGCCGGCCCTGCAGGTACAGGTCGATCAGCATCGGGAAGTCCCGCTCCGGCAGGCAGTCCCCGTACCAGGACGACTTCAGCGCGCCGCCCCGCCCGAACACGTCCAGCAGCGGCAGCTCCAGCGTCATCTCCGGCGTCGGCACGCCCACCAGGACGACCGTGCCCGCCAGGTCGCGGGCGTAGAACGCCTGCCGGTACGTCTCCGGGCGGCCCACCGCCTCGATCACCACGTCCGCGCCGTTGCCGCCGGTCAGCTCGCGGATCGCCTCGACCGGGTCGACCGTGCGCGAGTTGACGGTGTGCGTGGCGCCCAGGCGCCGCGCGGTGTCCAGCTTGCGGTCGTCCACGTCCACCGCGATGATCCGGTTCGCCCCGGCCAGCCGGGAACCCACCACCGCCGCGTTGCCGACCCCGCCGCAGCCGATCACCGCGACGCTGTCGCCCCGGCCCACCTGCCCGGTGTTGATCGCCGCGCCCAGACCGGCCATCACCCCGCAGCCCAGCAGACCGGCCGCCGCCGGGGACGCCGCCGGGTCGACCTTGGTGCACTGACCCGCCGCGACCAGCGTCTTCTCCGCGAACGCGCCGATCCCCAGCGCCGGGGACAGCTCGGTGCCGTCCTCCAGCGTCATCTTCTGCTTCGCGTTGTGCGTCGCGAAGCAGTACCACGGCCGACCGCGCCGACAGGCCCGACAACGCCCGCACACCGCACGCCAGTTCAGGATCACGTAGTCACCCGGCGCGACCTCCTCGACGCCCTCGCCGACCGACTCCACCACCCCCGCCGCCTCGTGCCCCAGCAGGAACGGGAAGTCGTCGTTGATCCCGCCCTCCCGGTAGTGCAGGTCGGTGTGGCACACCCCGCACGCCTGCACCCGCACCACCGCCTCACCCGGCCCCGGATCCGGCACCACGACGGGCACCACCTCCACCGGCGCCCCCTTCGCACGCGCGATCACACCCCGGACGACCTGAGCCATGTTCCGTACCCGTCCTCACTCGCTCGGCGGCGACGCCCGCTGCTGGACGCCGCCCAGCAGCGAACCTACGCCGATCCGCCCGGGAAGTCGCCCGTTCGGCCGCGCGGCACGCGAGACGCCCGGGGAAGGGGGCACGGGACGCCGCCGGCCCGTCAGAGCACGTCGCGGTGGCGCTCCTCGACCACCACCTCGTCCACGCCGCGCCCGCCCAGGTAGCGGCGGCGGCCCAGCACCCGGGCGTACACCACCACGCCGATCAGGCCCGCCGCCATCAGCACGACCCCCACCACCGTGAGGTTGACGCCCGCCAGGTGCCAGTCCACGCCGAACGCCAGGATCGCCCCGACCGCCAGCAGGATGATGCAGCCACCGAGTCCCATGATCGCCTCCGTCGTCGCGTCGTCACGCCCCGCCACCGGGGCCGTCCGCCGCCTACCCCCGACCCGCCGGAGGATGCCCGCCCGCCGGAGCCGGGACTGCGCGGCCCGCGGGCGGGCAGACGCACCATGGAAAGGGCCGCGCTGGACGCCCGCCCGGCCGACCGGCCGGGCGGCACACGAGGTGGAGGGAAGCACATGGTGCCGAACGGTGGGCCGGACCCGGTAGACCCGGCGGACGAGGTCGCGGACGGAGTCGTGGCGGAGCTGGCCCGGATCGCCGCCGAGGTGGAGGAACGGGACGAGGACCCGCGGGGCCCGCTGGCGCGCCGGATGGGCACGCTGGCGGTGAAGCTGCGCGGTACGCTGGGCCGGGGCGGCCGACGGCTCGGAGCGGGCTCCCGCACCGGGCTGCGAGCGCTGACCGACCGCCTGCTGGATGCGGCGCCCCGGATCCCGGTGCGGGACCTCGCCACGCTGCGGGCCCAGCACCCCGGGGCCCGCACCCCCGAAGAACTGGCGGACCTGCTCACCACCGGCTCGGTCCGCGCCTCCACGGCGGTCGGCGCGAGCGCCGGAGCGGTGGCGATGATGCCGGTGCCGATGGCGATGCCGGTCGAGCTGGCGTCCGAACTGCTCGCCTCCGCCGCGATCGAGCTGAAGCTGATCGCCGAGCTGTACGCGGTCTACGGCCAGGCGCCGCCCGGCACCGCCCGGCAGCGCTCGTACGCGTACCTCGCGGCGTGGAGCGAGGGCCGGGGCCTCGACCTGACCCGCCCGGGGGCGCTGCTCGCGATGAACCGCAGCGCGGCGCTGCGCCGCCAGGTGAGCAAGCGGCTGACCCGGGCGGGGCTGCGCAAGCTGCCGACCCTCGCCCCGCTGCTGGCCGGCGCGCTGCTCGGGGCGCGGATCAACCGCACCGACACCCTCCGGCTGGCCGTGACCGTCCGGATCGACCTGCGCGAGCGCCGTCCCGCCGACCCCGGCTACTGGGAGGCCGCCGCCGCGGGCTGAGCCGGCAGCGGGGCAGCGGGGCGACGGGACGGTGCGGGCGGTGCTTCCGGTCAGCGCTCGCGGGCGGCCAGCGAGCGGGCCGCGTCGGCGATCGCCCCGCGGGAGACGCCGGCGGCGCGCAGCAGCTCCTCCGTGGTGCCGGAGCCGGGTCGGCCGGTGACGGCGAGGTGGGCGACGGCGGGGTGGACGTCCGCGGCGGCCAGGGCGGACAGCACGGCCTCGCCGAGGCCGCCCTCGGGGTGGTGGTCCTCGACCACCACCAGCGCCCCGGTCTCGCGGGCCGCCCGCACCAGCGCCCCGGCGTCGACCGGCTTGACCGAGTACAGGTCCAGGACCCGGGCGGCGACGCCCTCCCCGGCCAGCCGGTCGGCGGCGGCCAGGCACTCGTGCAGGGTGACCCCGGCCCCGACCAGCGTCACCCGGTCGTCCGGGCCCTCGCGGAGCGTCTTGGACCCGCCGACCGGGAACTCCTCCCCGGCCCCGTACAGCACCGGGTAGGCGCCCCGGGTGGTGCGCAGGTAGGAGATGCCGGGCAGGTCCGCCATGGCGGCGGTCAGGGCGGCGGCGGAGGTGGCGTCGGACGGGTAGAGCACCGTGGAGCCCCGGACGGCGCGCATCATCGCCAGGTCCTCCAGGCCCATCTGGGAGGGCCCGTCGGCGCCGATCTCCACGCCGCTGTGGGTCCCGCACAGCGCCAGGTCGACCCCGGAGACGGCGGCCATCCTGATGAAGTCGTGGGCCCGGGTGAGGAAGGCCGCGAAGGTGGTCGCGTAGGGCCGGAAGCCCCGCACGGCCATGCCGACGGCGGTGGCGACCATCTGCTGCTCGGCGATGTAGCTCTGGAAGTACCGGGAGGGGTGGGCCCGCGCGAAGTCCTCGGCGTGGGTGGAGTTGCCGACCTCGGCGTCCAGGGCGACCACCTCGGGGCGGGCGCCGAGCGCGGCCAGCGCCTTGCCGAAGGCGACCCGGGTGGCGACCTCCTCCCCGACCTCGAAGCGCGGCGGCTCGACCCCGGGGGCCTCCGCCTTCAGCGCGGGGCTGCCGTGCGGCGGCTGCGGCCCGCGCACCCGCAGGTCGCGTTCGCCGCCCAGCTCGGCGACGGCCCGCTCGGCCAGCTCCGGGGGCAGCGGCTTGCCGTGCCAGCCCTCCTGGTCGGCGACCTCGGCGACGCCCCGCCCCTTGACGGTGCGGGCCACCACGACGGTGGGCGCGGAACCGTCCGAAGCCGTGGTCAGGGCCCGGTCGACGGCCTCCAGGTCGTGGCCGTCGACGACCAGGGCGCGGCAGCCGAACGCCTCGATCCGCCGCGCGTAGGCGTCGGTGTCCCACCCGAGTTCGGTGGGGCCGCTCTGGCCGAGGCGGTTCACGTCGACGATCGCGGTGAAGTTGCCGAGCCGGTGGCGGCCCGCCTTGTCCAGGGCCTCCCAGACCGAACCCTCGGTGGTCTCGCTGTCCCCGCACAGCACCCACACCCGGAAGTCCCGGCGTTCCAGGTCGCGGCCGGCCAGCGCGATGCCCACCGCGCAGGCGACGCCCTGGCCGAGCGAACCGGTGGCCAGGTCGACCCACGGCAGCTCCGGCGTCGGGTGGCCCTGGAGGCGGTGGCCGAAGCGCCGGTAGGTGGTCATCAGCTCCTCGTCGCCGATCGCCCCGGCGGCCTTGAACATCGCGTACAGCAGCGGGGAGGCGTGGCCCTTGGAGAACACCAGGTGGTCGGCGTCCGGGTTGTCCGGCGCCGCCCAGTCGTAGCGCAGGTGCCGGGTCATCAGCACCGCCATCAGGTCGGCGGCGGACAGGCTGGAGGTGGGGTGTCCCGATCCGGCCGAGGTGCTGGCGCGGACGGAGTCGACGCGCAGCTGCTGCGCGAGCTCGAAGAGCCGGGCGGGCTCGGTGTCGGGACCGAGGACGGACTGCGCGTTCGGGTCGGCGGTCATGTCGGACGGGCCTTTCTCGTCGGGTGGGGCGCCCCGGGGCGGCGCACGTCCGCCGCGGGCCGCCGGTGCCGCGCCGCGCCTACCCGGTGCGGTCGGGTCGACTCCCGCCCGGCCCCGTCCGTCGGGCGCTACGGCGCGGGGCCGGGGCGCAGCAGGGCCGACGGGACCGGGCCGAAGCGGGCGGCCGTCGGCCTGGAGCCGGAGGGCGTGCCCGCCCGCTCCAGCGCGGCCCGCACCGCCGCCGCCGACTCCCGGGGCCCGCCGCCACCATCGCCGCCTCCGCCCACCGGGGCCGAGCGCCCCCGGGCGGGTCGGCCTGCGGGGCGGGACCGGGCCGTCGCCCGAAGCCGGAGTGCCGCGCCGCTGTCGCGAGGGTCAGCCGCGCGGGAGGGTCAGCAGGGCGCGGGCCCGTTCGCGGGTGAGCAGTTCGGTCAGCAGCGGCTCGGCCAGCAGCGCGACCGGCGCCAGGTGGTTCCCGTCCAGCGGGCGCCAGAGCGGCAGCGCCGCCAGCAGCTCGGCCCACGCCCGTTCGGCGAACTCCGCCGGGAAGCGCGGCTCCGCGGGCGGCGCGGGCCGCCACTGCCCGTCGATCCACTGGGTCACGCTCACCACCAGCACCACCCCCTCGGTCGGGACGGCGGGCGCCCGCTGCGCCTCCCGGGCGGCGGCCCGGTGCGCGGCGAGCCGTTCGACCAGCGCGTGCACGGCCGCGTCGAACTCCGGCGGCCCGAAGACGAGCCGGAAGTCCGGCTCGGCCGACGCGGCCTCGTACCGGGCGATCGCCGCCCGGACCGGCTCCGGGGCCGACTCCCGCAGCCCGGGCAGCGGGAGCAGCGCGGTCCGGTCCGCCTCCCGGTCGTGCCGGACCAGGACCGGCAGGAACTCGCGGCCGAACAGCGGTTCGGCCAGGAACCACTCCTGGTCCCGCACGCCCCAGAAGGCGCCCGGCAGTTCGCGCTCCCAGTCGTGCAGCAGCGCCCGCAGCTGGAGCTCCAGGTACCGGGCGCGCGGCCGGCCGAACGCCCGGGCCCGCGCGAACAGGTCGAGCGCGGTGTCGAGGTCGCCCGCGAGCGCGGCCAGCCGGCCGCGCTCCACCTCGCGGTCCCAGTGGTCGCGGGTCGGCCCGGCGGGGCGGTGCAGCGCGTGCAGGGAGCGCCACTGGTCGCGCATCAGCTCGGCGAAGGAGGCGTGCCGCTCCGGGCCCCGGTCGGACCAGGACGCCAGCAGGTACCCTGCCCACTCGCCGTCCGCGTCCACGTCCTCCGGGTCGAGCAGCAGCACCGTGCTGTCGCCGGCCAGCGAGAGGCGCAGCGAGCGGGCCAGCACCCGGGCCTGCCGGGCCGCCCAGTCGTCCCAGGCGTCCGGGTCGTCCGCGTCCCGCTCCTCCTCCTCGTCCTCGGCGAGGCCCTCCCAGACCTCGATCAGGCCGCGGTCCGGGGTGTCCCGCAGCCAGGCCAACTCCTCGGTGCCCGCCAGCCGTTCGACGAACGGGCCGGTGTCCCGCCAGCCGTCGGTGACCAGCAGGAACGCGCGCAGCGAGGGCGGCAGCGGACGGCCGAGGCGGGCCTCGGCGGCGGCGACCGCCGGCTCGGTCGCGGGGGCGAAGCCGAGCCAGCCGTCGCGGAGCACCTCGGGGTCGGGCGGCCGGTCCGAGGGCTCGTCCCGCCGGGCCGTGATCCACTCGGTGCTCCACAGCTCCAGGAACTCCCGCCACCGCGTCCGGTCCACGCCCCGCCCCGTTCTCCCGATCCGATCGACGGGTCCACTCCAGCACGGACCACCGTCAGCGGGTTGGGCCGTTCGTGTGGTGGGCGGACGGCATCGGTGAAGGTTCTGCGTCGGTGCGGGGATCCCGGGGCGGGGCGGGTAGTCGGGCTCGTGCCGTCAGCTTTTCGGCAGCATCCGCTCTCGGCACCGTCCGCAGTCGCTCTGGAAGGAAGGCCGCCCCGCATGGCCGTCGCCACCTGCTGGTCCACCGCCGTCACGCTCCCGCACAGCCCCCACCCCGACCTGGCGGTGGAGGCCGGGCTGCACTTCGACACCGCGCTGCCGTACGCCGTCCGGCTGGTGTTCCCGCCGGTCGGGAGGCTGGACGCGGTCGAGTGGGTGTTCGGTCGCGACCTGCTCAACGAAGGACGCCTCGCGCCCGCCGGGCACGGTGACGTCACCGTCCGCCCCGGCGCCGAGGGCGAGGTGCTGGTCACCCTGCGCGGCGGCACCGGCGAGGCCGTGGTGAACGTCCCGGCGGAGATCGTCACCGGGTTCCTGGTCGAGTGCTACGCCCTCGTCCCGGCCGGTCACGAGCACGAACACCTCGACGTGGACGGCCTGGTCGCCCGGCTGACGGACTGAGGCCGGCCCCGGGCACGCCCGCCGGCTCCGGTACGACGGCGCGGGCACGGTGCGCCCGCCCGCCCGCCCGGCCCCCGCCCCCCTGGCCCGGCGGGTCAGCGGCGCCGGGGCGGGAGGGGCAGGAACGGGCTGGTGCGGGCGGTGTACTCGGCCCAGCCCGGCCGCTCGGTGCCGGCCAGGTGGCGTTCCAGCATGGGCTTGCCGCTGCCGAAGGCGAGCAGCCAGGTCATCAGCAGCGGGCTGCCGACGAAGGCCCAGCCGACCGGGGCGTCGGCGGCGAGCAGGAACAGGCCCCACCAGACGCAGGCGTCGCCGAAGTAGTTCGGGTGCCGGGTCCAGCGCCACAGGCCGCGGTCCATCACCCGGCCCCGGTTGGCCGGGTCGGCCTTGAAGCGGGCGAGCTGGGCGTCGCCGACGGCCTCGAAGAACAGGCCGACGGCCCACAGCGCGGTGCCCGCCCAGGCGGCCGGGCCGGGCGGCGCGGGCTGGTACTGGGCGACGAGGACGGGCAGCGCGACGAACCAGACCAGGGCGGCCTGCAGCAGGTAGACGATCCGCAGCGCGTACCGGGTGCGGGCCGGCCCGGCGGGCGCCCTGGCCAGCATCCGGGCGTAGCGCGGGTCCTCCGGCAGGCCGCGGGCCCGCCACCACAGGTGCGCGGCCAGCCGCAGCCCCCAGACCGCGACCAGGACGGTGGCCAGCGCCCGCCGCCCGCCGTCGCCGTGCCCGGCGGAGAGCGCGCAGCCGGTCAGCGCGACGGCGGTGAACGCCAGCCCCCAGGCCGTATCCACGCCCCGGTGCCGCCCGGTGCGGACCCCGACGGCGAAGGCGAGCAGCATCACCGCGAGGGCCGCGCCCGCGGCCGCCGCGACGCCGACGCCGAACGCGGCGGCGTTCACCGCGCGCCGTCCCGGTGCAGCAGCACCTGGTGGACGTTCAGGTAGCCGGTGCGGAACCCGGCCTCCGAGTAGGCGAGGTACAGCTCCCACATCCGCCGGAACACCTCGTCGAAGCCCAGGTCGGCGACCTCCCCGGCCCGGTCGGTGAACCGCTCGCGCCACAGCCGCAGCGTCTCGGCGTAGTGCGGCCCATACGCGTCCGCGGCGGCCACCCGCAGCCGGGTGTGCGCGGCGGCGGTGTCCGCGATCGCCCGCAGCGAGGGGATCTGGCCGCCGGGGAAGACGTACTTGAGGATCCAGGTGTACGTGTCGCTGCTGGCCAGCATCCGGTCGTGCGGCATGGTGATGGCCTGCAGGGCGACCCGGCCGCCGGGGGCGAGCAGGCCGTCCAGGGCGGTGAAGTAGGCGGGCCAGAACGGGCGTCCGACGGCCTCGATCATCTCGCAGCTGACGATCGCGTCGTACGCGCCCCGGGCCTGCCGGTAGTCGCACAGCCGGACGTCGACCCGCTCGGACTGCCCGGCGTCGGCGATCCGGCGGCGGGCCAGCGCGAGCTGCTCGGCGGAGAGGGTCAGGGTGGTGACCCGGGCGCCCCGGGCGGCGGCGCGCAGGGCGAGTTCGCCCCAGCCGGTGCCGATCTCCAGCAGGCGGGTGCCGGGGCCGACCCGGGCCAGGTCGAGCAGCCGGTCGATCTTGCGGTGCTGGGCGGGGACCAGGTCGGCCTGCCGGGTGGCGGGGGAGGGCGCGGAGAACACCGCCGAGGAGTACGACATGGTCGGGTCGAGGAACAGCGCGAACAGCTCGTTCGACAGGTCGTAGTGGCGGTGGATGTTGCGCTGCGCGTTGGCGGCGGTCTGGCGCTCGGCCGCCGGGGGACGGCGCACGTACAGTCGGCGCAGCCACTCCGCGCCGGGCGGCACCAGGGTCTCCGGGCGGGCGGCCAGCGCGGTCAGCAGGCGGGCCAGGTCCGGGCTGTCCCAGTCGCCCGCCTGGTACGCCTCGCCGAAGCCGATCAGGCCGCCCGCGCCGACCCGGTGCGCGAACGCCGCCGGGCGGTGCAGCCGCAGCACCGGCGCGTCCGGCGGCGACGGCAGCAGGACCCGGCCGCCCGGCAGTTCGACCCGCAGTCCGCGGCGGGCCGCCGCCCGGCGCAGCAGCCGTCCGGCCGCCGCGGCCCGCAGCGGGGCGTGCGGCACCCGGGCGACGTCCGGCCAGCGCAGCGGGTCGACGGCGGGCGGGAGGGGGGCGGTGACGGTCATCGGGGGGTGGCCTCTCCTGAGCGGGGACGGGGACGGGCGGGGGCGCCGGGGCGGGGGAGGGCGGGCAGGCCGCGCAGCCACAGCCGGACGCCCTGGGAGCGGATCCGCAGGCTGACCGCGTAGGTCGCGAACGGGTGCCGCAGGACGGCGCGCAGCAGCGCGCCCGGGCCGGCCGGGCGACCGGTGCCGGAGACGGTGGCGGTGAACGCCCGGCCGCCGGGCAGGTCGAGGCGGACGGCGAGGTGCAGCCGGGCGCCGTCCGGGGCCGGCTCGGGCAGCAGCAGCTCGTAGCGGCCGTCGACGGGCAGGAACGGCGAGACGTGGAAGGTCTTCGCGGTCCCGGCCCGCCCGGCGGCGTCCGGGCGCAGCAGGTAGCGGTGCCGCCCGCCGTAGGTGTTGTGCACCTCGGCGACGGTGCACAGCGGCGCGCCCGCCGCGTCCCGGCACCAGTACACCGTCAGCGGGTTGAACACGTACCCCAGCGAGCGGGCCTGGGTCAGCATCAGCACCCGCCCGGCCGGCGGCAGGCCGTGCGCGGCGAGCTCGCGGTCCAGGTCGGCGCGCACGGTGCCGGCACCGGACTGGACGTGGTCGCGGGGGAGGAAGCGGGCCAGCGGGCGCAGCGGGCGCGGCAGTTCGGGCAGCCGGTCGAGGTCGACCAGCCAGAGGAAGCCCCGGTGCCGGAAGAGCCGGCGCGGCACGGCCCGGACGTGCGTCGTCCGGGTCTCGTACAGCAGCGCGCCCCACGGGCCGGGCAGCCGGGCGGGCGGTGCGGTCACGGGGCGACCGCCGCGAGCAGGTGGCGGGCGGCGGCCAGGCCGGAGCGGCAGCCGTCCTCGTGGAAGCCCCAGCCGTGGTAGGCGCCGGCGAACGCGGTGCGGGCGGTGGTGAGTTCGGGCAGCCGGCGCTGGGCGGCGACCGAGCGGGCGGTGTAGACGGGGTGCTCGTAGACCGTCCGGGAGACCACCAGGTCGGCGGGGACGGGGGCGTGCTCGTCCTCGTTCAGGGTGACCAGGTAGTCCTCCGCGCCGCCGAGCCGCAGCAGCCGGTTCAGGTGGTAGCTGACCCGGACCCGGTCGGCGGACGCCTCGCAGCCCGGCATCCGGTAGTTCCAGGACGCGCGGGCCCAGGCGGCCCGGGGCAGCAGCGAGGCGTCGCGGTGCAGCACCGTCGGGTTGCGCGAGTAGCCGAACGCGCCCAGCACCTCCCGCTCGGCGGCGGTCGGGTCGGCCAGCAGCCGCAGCGCCTGGTCGGCGTGCACGGCCACCACCACGGCGTCCGCCCTGGTCCACCGCCCGTCCTCGGTGGCGACCGTGACGCCGTCCGGGTGCCGGCGCACCGCCCGCACCGGCGCGCCGTGGTGGACGGTGCCGGAGCCGGCGGCCACCCGCTCGGCGATCCGCGCCACGTACTCGGCCGAGCCGCCGACCACGGTGCGCCAGGTCGGCGAGCCGGTGACGCTCAGCAGGCCGTGGTTGGCCAGGAACGCGAACAGGTAGCGGGCCGGGTAGTCGCCGGCCAGGTCGGGCGCGCACGACCAGACGGCCGAGACCAGCGGCGTCATGAAGTGCCGCACGAAGTACGGCGAGAAGGCGTGCCCGTCCAGGAACGCCCGCAGGCTCGGGTCGCCCTGCCCCGGGTCGGCCAGCAGGGCGCGGGCCAGCCGGTGGAAGCGCGGCACCTCGCCGAGCATCCGCAGGTACCGGCCGCGCACCAGGTTGCCCGGCGCCGCCAGCAGGCCGCTCGGGCCCCGGGCGCCCGCGTACTCCAGGCCGCAGCCCGCGCAGGACACCGACATGCTCATGTCGCTGTCCTGCGTGCGCACCCCCAACTCGCCGAACAGCCGGACCAGTTCCGGGTAGGTGCGGGTGTTGTGCACCAGGAAGCCGGTGTCCAGGGCCAGTTCGCGGCCGTCCGCCGCCGTGGTCCGCTGGGTGTGCGCGTGCCCGCCGAGCCGGTCCGCCGCCTCGAACAGCTCCACCTCCGCCCCGGCCCGCGCCAGCGCGTACGCCGCGCTCAGCCCCGCCACCCCCGCACCCACCACGGCCACCCGCCGCGCCCGCCCCCGCCGGCCCGGCTGGGGCGGGACGGACCCGCCGGTGGAAAAGGTGCCGAGTGTCGTCACGTCGCTGCCCTCCGCTGTTCCGCGGCCGCCCTCGGCGGCCCTCGCATCCGCCATTCGGAGGATGCGACGGCGCGGATTGGTCCGAACGGGAAGCTCCGCTCCGGATCCGTCCCGGAGCGGGCGGCGTCCCTCCGACCGGCCGTCAGGGCCGGTCCAGCATCTCGGGCATCCGCCGCTGCACCGCGTCCGCCAGGCCCTCGAACTCCCGCCGCAGGAACGGCCCCGCCAGCCGCGCCCAGCCGTGGAAGCGCAGCCGCGCCCGGTAGCGGACCGTCGTCCCGGAACCGTCCGGACCCGGGTGCAGGACGATCTCGTCCGTCGCCGTCACGGTCCGGTTCCGCCCGACGAACACCAGCCGGTCCGACTCGCGGACCGTCAACTCGTACACCAGCTCGGTGCGCCGGCCCCGGAACACCGAGACGTTCCGCCAGCGCGCCCGGCCGCCGCGCGGATCCAGCGGGACGCACTCCACCGTTCCCGGATCCCACTCCACGGCGTGCGCGAAGTCCGCCAGGTACGCCAGCACCTCGTCCGCCGGACGGCGGACCGGGATCTCCCGCACCACCTCGATCATCGGGGCCTCCTACGCCGTTCGTCGCCGTACACGTCGAACGGAGTTCGGAACCGCCCGCACGACGGATGGGTGGCCGGGTGAACGGCCGGACGGGCGCGGTGGGGGCGAAACGCTGCACCAGCGCTGCGGGTGGGTCTCCGGCCGGGCGGGGGCGGAACCTTTCGAACGGAGGGGTGGTCGCGGTGGGCGGGGCCCACCGCCGCGCTGCCCGGCGGCCGCGCATGAGACCCCGGCCCCCTTCCCCGGAGAGGCGGCGGACCCGATGGACACCCGACTGACCGCACGCGAACGCGTCCTGCTCGCGGAGATCGAGCAGCGGCTGCGCCGGACGGACCCCCGACTGGACCGGCTGCTCGCCCGCCGTCCCGGGCCGGTCGTCCGGCTCGCCCACCGCTGGGCCCACCGCCCGGGGGCGCTGGTCGCCGCCGTCGCCCTGCTGGCCGTGCTGACGGCCGCCGGAGCGCTGTGGGCCGGCGCGGGCGGGCCCGGGCCGGTGCCGGCGGCGCTGCTCGCGGCCGGTTCCGCGCTGCTGGGCGCGCTGGTGCTGCGCAGGCTGGCCCGGCTGGGCGCGGGGTGAGGCGCGGGGCGCCGGGCGGGGGCGTTGCACCCTGTGGTGGAACCGGGTGGACGGGCCGTGACCCCGGCGGGGGCCGGGAGTTGGAGCGAGTGTGACAGAGCCTGCGCATACCAGCCCGCTGCCCGTCGTCCGCCTGCAGTGGACGCAGCTGCAACCCCTGCTGGCCGCCCTCTCGGAGGCCGGCGTACCGCTGCGGCCCGGCGACCTGGACCAGTTGCAGCACGCCGCCGCGATCGGCCCCGAGTTCGCGCACGCGCTGGCCCGGTGGATCCGGGACGCGCACGCCGCCGGGCCCGCGCGGCCGGCGGCGGCCGCGGTCCGTACGCTCGCGCCGCGCCCCGAACGCCCCGCGCTGGGGGCCGCCGCGGCGGACCGGCACGCCTCCTGAGCCGCCGCCGCGGACCCCTCGCCGACCACCCGATCGTCCCGGCCGCGTAACCGTCGCGGCCCGTGACCCGTTGGACGGAGCATGCCCGTGATCAACGAACCGCGCCGCCCGCAGGGCGGGCACCAGGCGGCGACGCCCCCGCGCGTCCCCGAACCGGCCGAACCGCACGGCCGGTCCGCCGGCTCCTCCCCGCTCGGCCTCCACGCCCCCGGACACCAGTCACCCGGACACCAGTCGTCCGGCTCCCACTCGCCGGGGCACCACTCGCCGGGACACCAGTCGCACGGCCCCCAGGCGCAGAATCCCCACGCCCCCGCCCCGCAGTCGCTCGGCCACCAGGCCGCCGCCCAACTGCTCGGCCTGCGCGAGGTGGTGCTGCCCGCCGCCGTGGTCGCCGCCGCCGACCTGCTGCTGGGCGACGCGCTCGACAGCGACGACCCGGTCACCCGGGAGGCCGCCGCCGCGACCCGCGGGAGGCTGCGGTCCGCGCTCGGCCTGGGATAGCGGCGGCGCGGGCGGCGCGGGACGCCGCCGGAATCGCCGCCGGACGGCCGGAAATTGACGGCAGATCGGCGTGAATCCACCCCGCCCGGAGGTTTCGGAAAGGAATTCAATTCACCGGTGAATTGATTCGGCTGATTTCGGTTCATATTCCCGGACGCCCGCATTAGTCTCGTGCCATGGCGAACGGCGTGTTCCACACCCTGTACGGCATCGAGCTCAACCTCACCCGGCCCGACCTGGGCCACCCCGACCGCCCCGGGCTGCTCGCGGAGATCACCGCGCCGATCGACCGGCGCGCACGCGAACTCCTGGAATGCCTCCAGCACCACCGCGAAGGACGGTGCGAAGCGGAGGAGCTCGCCGAGGAGCGCTCCCCGTGGATGCACGTCCGGCGGCGCACGGTCGGTGGACGCACCACCTGGGTCGCCGCCCACCTGCCGCTCCGCCGCACCCCGACGGCCGACGAGGAGGACCGGCGCGAGGCGCTGCAGGAGCGGATCGCCCGCGCCGCCGACCGGCACGGCTGCCGGTACGAGGTCGGGGCGCGCGGTGGCGGGAGCGGCGCCGACCGGGTCCGCAGCGACGTGCTGGTCACCGGCCCCGGCGGGCTGCGGATCGGCTGGGCCGCGCAGTACGCGCCGATCGGCGCGGAGGCGGTGCGCCGGCGCTCCCGGGCGGCCGCCGAGCACGGCATCGTCCCGCTCTGGGTGACCTGCGACCGGCGGGCCGCGCTGATCGACCGGGCGCCCTGGGCCCGGGTGGACGACCTGCCCTGGCAGCGGATCGCCTCCCGGGCGACCCGGATGGCGGTCCGCGCGGGCGTCCGGCACCTGCAGCAGTGGAAGTGCCTGCGCGGCAGCGCCCGTCCCTGTCCGCTGAACGGCTCCTGGTGCGGGCGGATGCACACCGGCTGGTACCTGCCCGCGCTCTGCCTGCCGGCCCGGCCCGCGCCGGACGTGGAGGAGCTGGTCGGGGCCAGCGCCGCCGGGGAGCTCGTCCCGCTGCGGGTCCCGCTGCACCCCGGCTCCGCCGTCTCCGCCCGGATGTGGGTCCCGGCCGCCGACCGGGACCGCTGGCGGGAGACCGTCGCCGAGGACGACCCGGCCGCGTCCCCCGACCCCGCGGGCGCCGCCGACGCGGCCGGCGCCGGGATCGACTACGGGTACGAGGAGCTCGACCCGGTCTGCCGCTACCGCGAGGAGGAGCCCGCCCGGCCCGTCCGCGGCGGCCCGCGCCCCCCGCGCCCGCGCCGTCCCGAGCGCCGGGCCCGGTGGCACGCCGACGCCGACGCCGACGCGCTCGCCCTGCACACCCGCGACACCGTCCCCCGGCGCCTGCTGGTCGTCCCCCCGCAGACCCGCCGGGGCCTGGTGGTCACCCCCGAGCAGCGCCGGGAGGCCGCCGTCCTGCTGGACTGTCACATCGCCCACGTCGGCCCGTGCGGCGGCTGCGGCGCCCCGATCGACCGCTACGGCCCGCGCGGCGCCCACGCCTGCGCGCCCTGCCGGGCCCGGGTGAGGGCGGGGGTGCCCGGCAGCCGGTGACGCTCCGTAGTCGAATGGGTGTGAGTTCCTACACGTCCAACACGGGTTCGTCACAATCGAGCGTGATTGGCATAAGAGAGGTTCATACCTTTCATATGATCAGCGATGCTGCCCGACGGCTCCCCGGGCGGCCCGGATCCCAGGCCGCGCCCGCCGCTCCGGTACCACCGGAACGCGCGGCGGAAGAACCATGGCACCTCCCCCTCCTGCCCGCGACATCGCCGTCGTCCTCGGCACCCGCCCGGAGATCATCAAGCTCGCCCCGCTGATCCGCCTGCTCGGCGACCGGGGCCGGATCGTGCACACCGGCCAGCACTACGACAGCGCGCTGTCCGGCGCGTTCTTCGCCAACTTCGGCCTGCGCGAGCCCGAACTGCGACTCGACGGGGCCGCCGGGGCCGGCGGCCGAGGCGACCAGATCGGCACCCTCACCCGGGACCTCGCCCGCGCGTTCACCGCCGAGCCGCCGCGCGCCGTGGTCGTCCAGGGCGACACCAACAGCACCTCCGCGGGCGCCCAGGCCGCCCACTACTGCGGGATACCCGTGGTGCACGTCGAGGCCGGACTGCGCTCCGGCGACCGGGCGATGCCCGAGGAGATCAACCGGCTGGTGGTCGGCGTCCTCGCCGACGCGCACTGCGCCGCCACCCCGGAGGCCGCCGCCAACCTGCGGGCCACCGGCACGGACGGTGACCGGATCCGGGTCACCGGCAACACCGTCGTCGAGGCGACCCTGCACTCGCTGCCCGCCCCCGCCGAACGGGACCGGATCGTCCGCGCCCTCGGCGCGCCCGACGACTTCGTGCTCGCCACCGTGCACCGCCCCGAGAACACCGACCGGCCCGACCGGCTGGCCGCGCTGCTCGGCTCGCTCGGCGGTCTCGGCCGCCCGGTGCTGCTGCCGCTGCACCCGCGCACCCGGGGCCGGATCAAGGAGTTCGGCCTGGAGCACCTGCTGGCCGGCCTCACCGCGGTCGACCCCGTCGACCACCCGACCTTCCTCGCGCTGGCCGATCGGGCCGCGCTGCTGGTCTCCGACTCCGGCGGCGTGCAGGAGGAGGCGACCGTCCTGAAGAAGCCGCTGCTGGTGGTGCGCACCAGCACCGAGCGCCCCGAGGCCGTCGCCGCGGGCTTCAGCCGGCTGGTCGAACCCGGACCCGAACTCACCGCCGCCGCCCGCGCCCTGCTCGCCGACCGCGACCTCGCCGGGCGGCTGCGCGACACCCCCTCCCCGTACGGCGACGGCCGCGCCTCCGAACGGATCCGCGCCATCGCGGTGGCCCTGGCCGACGGCGCGCCCCTGCCGGGCGGCGCGCCCGGCCACTGACCCCCACCCCCCAGCAGCCGCCCGTGACCGCGCGGCGGTGGCCGGAGCCCACCGGGGGAAACCGCCGGAGGGCTCCCCGACGATAAGGAGGCCCCGTGTACGGGTCGGCAGGAAAGGGCGCCGTCGGCGCCGGAGTGGTCCTCGGCGGGGGCGAACTCGCGTACACCGGCGGCTTCGGCGTGGCCGGCATCGTGATGACCGTCCTCGCCGTGGGCCTGGTCCTCGGCGGCGTGCTGATGATGCGCTACGCGCGGATAAGCCGCGCCCAGGGCTGATCCCGCCCCAGGTCCGGCCGGTCCCCGCCGGCCGGACCACCCCCCTCTACCGGGCGACCCGCCCACCGACCTGGAAGCCCTGTGACGTCCTCCGAGCCCTCCGGCCTGCTGGGCCTGCTCTCCGACCTCAGCCTGGTGCTGAGCCTGCTCTTCCCGCTGTACCTGCTGACGCTGGTGCTGCCGCTGCTGGTGCGCCGCACCCGGCGGCCCGGCAAGGCGGCCGACTACGAGTGGCACCTGTTCGTGCCCTGCCGGGACGAGGAGGCGGTGATCGGCGACACCCTGCACTACCTGCGACGCTCCTGCCCCGAGGCGCACATCTGGGTGATCGACGACGACTCGGAGGACCGCACCGGCGACATCGTCCGCTGGGCCGCGATCCAGGACCCGGCGATCCACCTCGTCCAGCGCCGCCGCCCCAACGCCCGGCTCGGCAAGGGCGAGGCGCTGAACGCCGCGTACGACGCGCTGTGCGCCGCGCTGCCGCCCGGCACCGACCGCACCCGGGTCGTGGTCGGCGTCTTCGACGCGGACGGCCGCCCCGCGCCCGGCTGCCTCGACCACATCGCCGCCCGCCGCTTCCTCGGCCGCTCCGACATCGGCGGCGTGCAGATCGAGGTCCGGATGATGAACCGGGACGACGCCCGCCCGGCCGCCGACGGCGGCGCGCTGCGCAACCTCTACAGCCGGCTGCTGATCCGGATGCAGGACCTGGAGTTCCGCGCCCCGGTGGCCGCGCTCCAGCACGCCCGCAAGACCTCCCGCACGGTCTGCCTCGGCGGCAACGGCCAGTTCGTCCGCCTCGCCGCCCTCGACGACCTGGACGCCGAGCGCGGCCGCCCCTGGACCGGCCGCCTGCTGGAGGACTTCGAGCTCGGCATCCACCTGATGCTGGTCGGCTGGATCAACTCCTTCTGCGCCGACACCTACGTCGAGCAGGAGGCGCTGTTCGACACCAAGCGCTTCCTCACCCAGCGCACCCGCTGGGCCCAGGGCGTCATGCAGTGCCTCGGCTACATCCCGGCGATCTGGCGCAGCAACCGGATCCCCAACACCGGCTTCCTGGAACTCACCTTCTTCCTCTGCCAGCCCTGGCTCCAACTGCTCGGCGCGCTGCTCTACCCCCTCCCGATGATCGCCCTGGTGCTCTCCTGGCACCGCCACCCCGAGGCCGCCCTCGACTACCTCGCCGACGGCGGCTGGCGCGGCCTGGCGCTGTACGCGGTGATGGCGATCGGCCAGTTCGTCATCTGGGGCCCGATCTACCGGCGCAAGTGCGAACCGGGCGTCGGCTTCTGGCGCGCGCTCGGCTGGGGCCTGGTCTACCCGGCCTACCTGCTGTTCCTGTACGTGGTCTCCTGGCGGGCCGTCGGCCGGATGCTCAGCGGCCGCAACGGCTGGGCCAAGACCCGCCGCAACGCCGAGGCCGCCGCCGGACCGGTCGCCAAGGAGGCCTGACCCGGGCCCTCCCGGCGGCGGCCACCGCCCGGCCCGCCGCCCCGCCGCCCGTCACCCGTCGCCCCGCCGCCCGGCCCGCCGCACCGGTCAGGAATCGAGAAGCCCCGGCCGGGCGGCGGGCCGTAGCGTTCAGGGCATGGCAGACATCGACAGCATCACCCTCGACGCGGCCGACCCCGAGGCCGCCGCCCGCTTCTACACCGCCGCGTTCGGCCTGGACGAGGGCCTGCTGCGGCTGCGCCCCGCCGACGAGCCGAGCGAGGGCTTCCGCGGCTTCACGCTCGCCCTGACCGTGCCCGCCCCGGCGGACGTCGACAGCTTCACCGCCTCGGCGGTCGCCGCCGGCGCGACCGTGCTCAAGCCCGCCGCGAAGTCGCTGTGGGGCTACGGCGCGGTGGTGCAGGCCCCGGACGGGGCGATCTGGAAGCTGGCGACCTCCGCGAAGAAGGACACCGGCCCGGCCACCCGCCGGATCGACGAGGTCGTCCTGCTGATCGGGGTGGCGGACTTCGCCGCGACCAAGCGCCACTACGTCGAGAAGGGCTTCGCCGTGGCCAAGGGCTTCGGCCGGGTCTACGCCGAGTTCGCGCCGGGGGAGGGCCGGGTGAAGCTCGCCCTCTACCGCCGCAAGGCGCTCGCCAAGGACCTGGGCGTCCCCCCGGAGGGCACCGGCTCGCCCCGGATGACCGCCCACACCCGGGGCGCGGAACCGTTCACCGACCCGGACGGCTTCCGCTGGGCGCCGGCCGCCGCGCTGCCCGTCGTCTCCTGACGGCCGCTCAGCCGCAGTCGCCGGTCGGCCGGTTAGGATCGTCGGTCATGCCCCCGATCTCCCTCGACGACCTGCTGCACCCGCCGACCGGACCCTACGACCGCGGGTTCCTCGACACCGGCGACGGCAACCGGATCTACTACGAGCAGCTCGGCGACCCGGCCGGCAAGCCCGCCCTGTACCTGCACGGCGGCCCCGGCGCGGGCACGCCGGACCGGCCGACCCGGGCGTGGGACCCGGCGTGCTACCGGCTGGTCCGCTTCGACCAGCGCAACTGCGGGCGCAGCACCCCGCACGCCTCCGACCCGGCGGCCGACATGGCGCTGAACACCACGCAGCACCTGGTCGACGACATCGAGCGGCTGCGCGAGCACCTCGGCATCGAGCGCTGGCTGCTGAACGGCGCCTCCTGGGGCTCGACCCTGCTGCTGGCCTACGCGCAGCAGCACCCGGAGCGGGTCAGCGAGATCGTCGTCCAGGCGGTCACCACCACCCGGCCGGCCGAGACCGACTGGCTCTACCACCGGGTGTCGGCCCTCCGGCCCGAGGCCTGGGACCGCTTCCGCGCCGCCGTCCCCGAGCACGCCTGGGACGGCGACGTGTACGCCCTGCTGGCCGCCTACGCCCGGCGGATGGAGCACCCCGACCGGGCGGTCCGGGCGGCCGCCGCCGACGCCTGGCTGACCTGGGAGGACGCGGTGATCACCGGTGAGCCGAACGGGATCCCCGGCATGTACGGCGACCGCGAGGCGGACGAGCGGATCGCCTTCGTCCGGATCTGCGCGCACTTCTTCAGCCACGGCGCCTGGCTGGCCGAGGACCAACTGCTGCGCGAGGCGCACAGGTTGAAGGGCATCCCGGGCGTCCTGGCGCACGGCCGGCACGACATGGGCAGCCCGGTGCAGACCGCCTGGGAGCTGGCCAGGGCCTGGCCGGACGCCCGGCTGCACGTCTTCGAGGACTCCGGGCACGTCGGCAGCGAGGCGCTGCGGCGGACGGTGCTCGCGGCGCTGGAGGAGTTCAAGCACCGCTGAGCACCGTCCGGGTCGTCCCGTGCCGTTCCCGCGCGGGGTCGCGCCGTCCCGCGCGGGAACGGCACGGGCTACTTCTGCCAGCCGACCGAGGTGATCACGGTGCTGGCGAGGCTGCCCGCGCCGTAGTTGGCCAGGCCCTTGCGGACCGCGACGACGCTGGGGCGCTGGTAGAGCTCCAGGGTGTGGCCGAGCTCCCAGATCTTCGCGTCGGCCTGGTTGTACAGCTCGGCGGCCTGGGCCGGGTCGAGGGTGGCGGCGGCCTTGCGCAGCAGGGTGTCGATCTCGGGGGTGCTGAGCTTCGAGTAGTTGCCGAACACGTTGTCGCCCTGCGGGGCGCGGTAGATCGCCACCGTCTGGGAGAGCGGGAAGGAGTCGGTGTTGCGCCAGCTGGCCAGGTCGAACTTGCCCTGGTTGATGTACTTGGTGAAGTACTCCTTGCTGGGCACCTTGTCGACGGTCAGCTTGACGCCGACCTGCTGGAGCATGTTCTGCACGGCGGTGGCCAGGTCGGTCTGCGCCTGGTTGGAGGCGTCGTTGAGCACGTAGTGCAGCTCCAGCGGCTGCCCGTCCTTGGTCCGGGTGCCGCCCGCGTCCTTCCAGCCGGCCTCGTCCAGCCACTTCTTCGCGGTGGCCGGGTCGTAGCCGGCCCAGTCGGCGGAGTTGTCGCGGTAGCCGTTCTGGTTGGTCATGAACAGGTGGTTGCCCAGCGGCTTGAACTCCACCGGGACGCCCTTGTTGGCGATCTTGATCAGCGAGGTGCGGTCCAGCGCCCGGCCGAGCGCCTGGCGGACCCTCAGGTCGGCGAGCGGGCCGTTGCCGCCGAAGGAGATGTGCACCTCGTCCCAGGGGGTGCCGGTGCGGATCGCCGCGTCGGGGGCGTCCTTGAGCTGGCCGTACGAGGCGGCGCTGCCCGCCGAGGCGAAGTCGATCTCGTTGTTCAGGAAGGCCTGGGTGATCGCGGCGGAGTCCAGCACCCGGTAGGTGATCCGGTCCAGCTTGGGCTTCGGGCCCCACCAGCGCGGGTTGGGCGTCAGGGTGATCGTCTGCGCGGTCTTGTCGGCGTTCGAGACCACGAACGGGCCGCCGAAGACCGGGACCTTCTCCACCCAGCCCTCGTTGAAGTCCTGCGGGGCGGAGATGCCGGAGGCGGGCAGCAGCGGGTTGAACAGGTTCTGCCAGTCGGCGTACGGCTCGGCGAAGGTGACCTTGACCTCGTTCGGGTCGGCGCCCTGCTCGACGGCGGAGATCTGCTCGTAGCCGGAGGGGTCGGCGATGTTGTAGGCCGGGTCCTTGCCGTTGGACGCCTTCCAGACCGCCGCGAAGTCCCGGTAGCCGATCGGGGTGCCGTCCGACCAGACCGCCTTCGGGTTGAGCCGGTACGTCACCACCTGCGGCGAGGTGGAGGTGACGTCGGCGGAGACCAGGTACTCGGGGACGGGGTGGAAGCCGCCCTTGGCGTCGACCCGGAAGATCTTCGCCTCGGTGTAGTACATGATCTCCACCGCGTCCCCGTACCTGCCGTCGACCTGGTACGGGTTCCACTGGGTGATCCACTGCTGGAGCGGCAGGCGCAGCTCGCCGCCGTCCTTGACGTTCTCCGGCGGCTGCGGGTTGTTGTCCTCGGCGTCCACGGTGGGGGCCACCGTCCCGACCGCGTCGCCGGACCCGTCGCCCGAGGAGCTGCAGGCGGTCGCGGCGAGCAGGACGGCCAGGGCCGCCGCGGCGGCGCGGCCGGTGCGGGGTCCGGTTCGGCGGGTGACGGGCGGTGTGCGCATCGCGGGAGTCCTCGGGTCTCGAAGAGTCGGGAGCCGCCAGGTGTGGCGGAGGTTGACTGTGGGCAGCCAAAACGGTGTCGGCGGGCCGAACGTAACAGCCCGTCAGCCGAGTCGCCAGGGTGGTGCGCGGAACTGATCGAAACGAAACGCGGCGAAACACCGCCGCAACGCGCCGTCCGCACCCGTCTGATCAGCTGTGACCAGCGAGTTCGCCGAACCGGTCGAACCCGCCGACGCGGCGACCGCTGGACGGACCGCCCGGCGTGGCGTACAACTGCTGCGCGAAAGTGCGTCAAAGTCCGTACGAGCGAAGGCAAACAACCATGTTCCCCAGGTGTGCGAACCACACCGGAGGCAGGCCGTGACGCGATACCTCGCGGGGCGGCTCGGCTACTACGCCGTCCTGCTGACCGCGGCGGTGTTCCTGTCCTACCTCCTCACCGGCAGCGCGCTCGGCCCGCGCGCCTACTTCGAGGCCAAGCAGCCGCGGCCCTCCGCCGCCGCAGTCGACCGGCAGCTCACCGCGCTCAACCTCAACGACCGCACCCCCGTCGTCGAACGCTTCGGCACCTGGGCCGGCGGACTGCTCCACGGCGACCTCGGCCGCACCATCCACGGCAGCGCCGTCAACGACGAGTTCGGCCGCCGGATCTGGGTCTCGCTGCGCCTGCTGCTGGTCGGCAGCCTGCTCGGCATGCTGCTCGGCGTCGCCGCCGGGGCGTGGAGCGCCGTGCGCCAGTACCGGATCTCCGACCGGCTGCTCACCGTGCTCTCCTTCGTGCTGCTCTCCACCCCCGTCTTCCTGGTCGCCCTGCTGCTCAAGAACGGCGCCATCGCCGCGAAGGACGCCGCCGGCCACGAGGTCGTCCCGTTCACCGGCTACGAGACCCCCAACCTGGCCGGCGGACTCGGCACCCACCTCGCCGACTGGGCCCTGCACCTGCTGCTGCCCACCCTCTCGCTCGCCCTCGGCGGCCTCGCCGCGTACAGCCGCTACCAGCGCGCCACCATGCTCGACGTGCTCGGCGCGGACTACCTGCGCACCGCCCGCGCCAAGGGCCTCACCCGCGGCCGCGCCCTCGTCCGGCACGGGCTGCGGACCGCCGTCATCCCGATGACCACGATGTTCGCCTACGCCTTCCTCGGCCTGTTCACCGGCGCCGCGATCACCGAGACCGTCTTCGGCTGGCACGGCATGGGCGAGTGGTTCATCCAGGCCGTCAACGAGCAGGACGTCAACTCGGTCGCCGCGGTCAACCTGTTCGCCGCCGTGGCCGTGCTCGCCGCCGGCTTCCTCGCCGACGCGCTGCACGCCGCGCTCGACCCCCGGGTGAGGACGCCGTGAGCGACCTCCTGAACGACCCCGCGAACGGCCTCGCCCCGCCGGACGCCCCCGCCGGAGCCGCCGGAACCGCCGACGCGGTCGTCCCGCGCGGACGGCTGCGGCTGGCCGCCGCCCGGCTCGCCGCCTCGCGCGGGGCGCTCGCCGGACTCGCCGTCCTCGTGCTGCTGTTCCTGCTCGCCTTCGCCGGCCCCTGGCTCACCCCCTGGGACTACGCCGCGCCCGACTACACCGCCCTGCGCCAACCCCCCTCCGCCACCCACTGGTTCGGCACCAACGGACTCGGCCAGGACGTGTTCGCGCAGACCGTCCGCGGCCTGCAGAAGTCCCTGGTGATCGGCCTGCTGGTGGCCGTCCTCTCCACCGGCCTGGCCTCCCTGGTCGGCGCCTGCGCCGGGTACTTCGGCGGCTGGACCGACCGGCTGCTGACCTTCCTGGTCGACCTGATGCTGATCTTCCCCGCCTTCCTGGTGATCGCCGTCCTCTCGCCCCGGCTGCGCGGCAGCGGCTGGATCGCCTTCGTCCTGCTGCTGGCCGGCTTCAACTGGATGGTCACCGCCCGGGTCGTCCGCTCGCTGACCCGCTCGCTGCGGGAGCGCGAATTCGTCGCCGCCGCCCGCTACATGGGCGTCGGACCGTTCCGGACCATCTGGCGGCACGTGCTGCCCAACGTCTCCTCCTTCCTGATCATCGACGCCACCGTCACCGTCGGCGGCGCCGTGATGAGCGAGGCCGCGCTCTCCTACTTCGGCTTCGGCGTCCGCCCGCCCGACGTCTCGCTCGGCACCCTGCTGGCCGCCGGCGCCGCCGAAGCCCCCGTCTTCCCCTGGCTGTTCTACTTCGCCGCCGGACTGCTGGTGCTGTTCGTGCTCGCCGTCAACCTGGTCGGCGACGGGCTGCGCGACGCGCTCGACCCGACCGCCGCCGCCGTCCGCCGCCGCCGTTCCGGCCGCTCCGGCGGCTCCGGTCGTTCCGGCGGCCCCGGCCGCTCCCGCCGTTCCGGCCGTTCCCGTCGTGAGGGTGCCGCATGACCGTCCCGCTGCTCAGCGTCCGCGACCTCGGCGTCGACTTCGACGGCCATCCGGCCGTCCACGGCGTCGACTTCGACCTGTGGCGCGGTGAGACGCTCGGACTGGTCGGCGAGTCCGGCTCCGGCAAGTCCGTCACCGCGCTCGCCGTCCTCGGCCTGCTGCCCGACAGCGCCCGCACCCGCGGCTCCGTCCGCCTCGACGGCCGCGAACTGCTCGGCCTGCCCGACCGGCAGCTCGCCGCCGTCCGCGGCCGCCGGATCGCCATGGTCTTCCAGGACCCGCTCTCCGCCTTCACCCCCGTCCACCGGATCGGCGACCAGATCGCCGAAGCCGTCCGCGTCCACCAGGACCTCGGCCGCACCGCCGCCCGCCGCCGCGCCGCCGAACTCCTCGACCTGGTCGGCCTCCCCGACCCCGCCCGCGCCCTGGACGCCTTCCCGCACGAGTTCTCCGGCGGCATGCGGCAACGCGCCATGATCGCCATGGCCGTCGCCAACGACCCCGACGTCCTGCTCGCCGACGAACCCACCACCGCCCTCGACGTCACCATCCAGGCCCAGGTCCTCGACGTCCTGCGCACCGCCCAGCGCGAGACCGGCGCCGCCCTCGTCCTGGTCAGCCACGACCTCGGCGTGATCGCCGGCACCGCCGACCGGGTCGCCGTCATGTACGCCGGCCGGATCGTCGAGACCGCCCCCGTCGACGACCTCTTCGCCGCCCCCCACCACCCCTACACCCTCGGCCTGCTCGGCGCGGTCCCCCGCCTCGACGGCCCCGGCGGCCCCCTCGTCCCCATCCCCGGCCGCCCGCCCACCCCCGACGACCCGCCCGCCCCCGGCTGCGCCTTCGCCCCCCGCTGCCCCCTCGCCGAACCCCGCTGCCACGACGGCGCACCCGCCCTGACCGCCCTCCCGGCCGCGCTGCCGACGGCGGTCGAGGCCGGTGGCCCGCCGCGCGGTGCGGACGGCGGTGCGCCGCGCGGTGCCGACGGCGGGGCGCCCCCGGTCGCGGGCGGTTCGCACCTGGCGGCCTGCGTGCGGGCGGTGGAACTGGCCGTCGGACGGCCCGCGCCCGCCGAGGTGTATCCCGTGCCGGTGCTGCCCGCCGTGGTGCCGACGGCACGGGAGGGGCGGGCCGCGGTGCTCGCGGTCAGGGGGTTGACCAGGAGTTTCTCCGGCCGCCGGGGCGGGCTGCTGCGGCGGCGGGGCGGTGCGGTGTACGCCGTCGACGGCGTGGACCTCGACATCCGGCGGGGGGAGACGCTCGGGCTGGTCGGCGAGTCCGGCTCGGGGAAGTCGACCACGCTGTACGAGATCCTGCGGCTGGCCGCCCCGCAGGGCGGCCGGATCGAGCTGCTGGGGCAGGACACCGGGGCGCTCGACCGGGCGGCCGTGCGGCGGCTGCGGCCCCGGGTGCAGATGGTCTTCCAGGACCCGGCGGCCTCGCTCGACCCGCGGATGCCGGTCGGGGACGTCCTCGCGGAGCCGCTGCTCGCCCAGCGGGTGCCCGCCGCCGAGGCCCGCCGCCGCGTCCCGGCCCTGCTGCGGCAGGTCGGCCTGGACCCGGCGCACGCCGACCGCTACCCGCACGAGTTCTCCGGCGGCCAGCGGCAGCGGATCTCGATCGCCCGGGCGCTCGCCGTCCGGCCGGACCTGCTGGTGCTGGACGAGCCGGTCTCGGCGCTGGACGTCTCCGTGCAGGCCGGGGTGCTCAACCTGCTGCAGGAGCTGAAGGCCGAACTCGGCCTGGCCTACCTGTTCGTCTCGCACGACCTCTCGGTGGTGCGCCACCTCGCCGACCGGGTCGCCGTCATGTACCTGGGCCGCACCGTCGAGTCCGGTCCCGCCGCCGAGGTGCTGGGCCGCCCCCGCCACCCCTACACCCGGGCCCTGCTCGCCGCCGTCCCGCTGCCCGACCCGGCGGCCGAACGGGCCCGCCCCCGCCTGCTGCTGGCCGGCGACCCGCCCTCCCCGGCCGCCCGCCACACCGGCTGCCCGTTCCGCGCCCGCTGCCCCGTGCACGCCGCCCTCCCGCCCGACCGGCAGACCCGCTGCGCGACCGAGACGCCGACGACCGCGCCGAGGGACGGTTCGGCGGACGGGCACGCGGCCGCCTGCCACTACCCGGACGGCGGGGGCGCCGCGTGAGCCCCGGCCGGTCGCGCGCGCCCCCGTGGGCGCGCGACCGGCCGCGTGCGCGGCTGTCGCCCGACGGCCCGACGCCCCATCATGGGAGCACCCCACCGCACACCGACGTACGGAGGTCCCCATGCGCCCCTCGTTCCGCGCCGCCGCCGCGCTGTCCGCCGCCGCCCTGGCCGCGCTGCTGCCGCCGGCCGGCGCCGCCCGCGCCGACACCGTGGTGCTCGACTGCGCCGCGAGCACCACGGCGACCTACAGCCCGGCGGTCACCGACACCGCGCAGACCGTCACCGTCGACGCCGCCACCACCTGGACGTGCACCGGCCTGCCGACCGGCTACACCTCCGCCACCGCCTCGGACCACTACTCGACCACGCTGACCTGCACCGACCTGCTGAACTTCCCGACCGGCAGCAAGACCTACACCTGGAACGACTCCACCACCAGCACCTTCTCCTTCACCCGGATCAACACCCGGGTGGTCAACGGCACCACCGTGGTCGAACTGGCCGGCGCCATCACCGCCGGCACCTTCCAGGGCGCCACCGCCAGCTCCACCGCGGTCGCCGCGAACACCCAGCTCGACGCCTGCTCCACCACCGGCGTCGCCGAACTCGACTTCACCGGCGACACCGTCATCGCCGGCCTCTGAACCCGCCCCCGACGAATCCCGGAAAGCCCCCGCGTGCGCCCCGAACCGAGCCGCCACACCGTCCTGACCGCCGAGCTGCGCCGGGAGGTGCTGGCGGCGTACGCGGACGTCCGGGCGCCGCTGCTGCACCTGCCGAACTACCGGGTGGCGGCCTTCGCCGCGCGCCTCGACGGGTACGCGGCCGAGCCCGGGTTCGCGCTCGTCCTGGCGCGGCAGGACGGCGGGACGGTCGGGTACGCCTACGGCAACACCGTCGCGGCCGGTGACCGGTACTGGGAGCGGATGGCCGAGCCGCTGCCCGCCGGGTTCACCGACGCGCCGGTGCTGGCGCTCCGCGAGATCGGCGTCCGCGCCCCCTGGCGGGGGACCGGCACCGCCCGCCGGATCCACGACGCGCTGCTGGCGGGCCGGGCGGAGCGGCGGGCGGTGCTGATGGTGAACCCGCTGGCGGGGGAGGGCAAGGTGCTGCGGGTGTACGAGAGTTGGGGCTACACGGCGTTCAACGCGCAGGCGGCGACCGGGGATTCGCCGCGGCTGCTGGTGATGGTCCGCCCGGCCCGCTGAACGGGCCGGGCGGGGAGGTCACCTGGCGTAGACGCCGACCTCGTCGAGCGAGTAGCGGTTGTCGGTGCCGCGGGCGAGCATCACCACCCGGACGTGCCGGGCGTCGGTGGGCGGGAAGGCCCGGTTCTCCAGGCCGCCCCGGTCGGTGGTGGTGGAGTAGACGGTGCGCCAGCCGGCGCCGTCGGTGGAGACGTCGATCCGGTAGGCGGTCGCGTACTGGTCGGACCAGTCGAGGACGACCCGGCCGACCTTGCGGACGGTGCCCAGGTCGACGTTCAGCCAGGCGGTGGCCACCGTCTTGGACGCCCAGCGGGTGCCGGGGTCGCCGTCGACGGCCTGCCGGGGCGGGTAGGCGACGATCACGGCGTCCTGGTAGTCGGAGGCGGTCGCGGTGGCGCCGCGGGCCAGGTTGGTCAGGTCGTCGGTGCGGCGGGCCGGGAACTCCACCACCTGCTGGTACGTGGGCCGGTTCTGCCAGGCGATCCGCGGCACGGTGATGCCGCCCATCGCCCGGTGCACGATCGAGTCGGCGCACAGCTGCTCGCCCGCCGTGCAGTACTTGTCCGCCGGGTAGGTGGTGGCGGCCGGGGTGGCCACCGCCCGGGCGAGGCCGGTCAGCAGCAGCTGCCGGCAGGCGCCGAGGTCGCCGCCGCCGCAGTAGGCGCGGTCCAGCGGGCCGGTGACGGGCCGGCCGAGCACCTTCCGCAGGTCCTTGTCGACGTACGACCACCAGCCGTGCTGGAACGCCGAGCCCTTGTGCGCCTCGCCCGCCGCGATGTCGCTGCCGCCGGAGGTGGCGCCGAGCTGCCCGCCGGAGGGCGTCTCGTTGATCGGCGCGACGGCGGTCAGCGCCCGCCACGCCCCGTCGCCCAGGCCGGGCCGGAACTCGCCCTCGACCAGCAGCGGCCACCAGGCGTCCAGGATCCGGATCGCCTCCGCGTCGGTGTACGCGCCCGCGCCCCTGCTCGGCTCGCGCCGGTGCGAGCCGCCCGCCGCCCAGGCCCGCAGCTTGGCGACCGCGTCGGCCGCGGCCGGGTCGGCGACCGGCGCGGAGTCCAGCACCGCGAGCAGCTCGGGCAGTACCCGTTCGGCCCGCAGGTCGACGTTGGCGGCGTCCTCCATCGCCTTGACCAGGTCGGTCCGGGTGACGCCGCCGCGCCGGGCCAGCGCCCCCACCCGGGTGTCCAGCAGGTCGGCCCGGTGCACCGCGCCGTTGCCCCAGGCGGAGGTGAAGCCCGGCGCCTGCTTGTTGTTCCAACTGACGTAGTAGTCCTGGTCGGTGGACTGCGCGTGCCGGGCGGCCGGCTCGACCGCCGAGGTGTTCGCGGCCCTGTCCCAGCCCTGCCAGGTGTAGGCCGGCCGGGCCAGCACCGGCAGGTCGGGGTCGGTGCCGGGGGCGCGCAGCGGCTCGGTGCCGGAGTTGTAGTACGCGGTGTGGTCGGCGTCCGCGTAGAACCAGTTGAAGGTGTAGCCGACGTCCTGCGCGGCGCGCTGGAAGGCCGCCGCCGAGGTGATCGCCGCCGGGTCGTTGAACTGTTGGAAGCCGATCACCGAGTCGACCTCGTGCCGGTAGGTGGAGCGCAGCGCGGTGTACGCCACCGGCCGCCCGCCGACCGTCCCGGTGTGGGTGACCAGGCCGTACGCCGAGCGCAGCGTCACCAGGTCGTACGAGCCCGCCGCGGTCGCGTCGGCGGTGCTCGGCTGCCAGGCGTTGTGCCTGGTCAGGCGCTCGAAGGGGGTGCAGGTGCCGTCCAGCAGGTAGCCGGCGGAGGAGGTGCTCGGGGTGCCGCCGCCGGGCTCGCACAGGTCGACCGCGAAGGTGTCGGTGATGTCCTGGTTGGCGGAGGTCGCGCTCCACGAGTAGTCCAGGCCGCGGCCGATCTCCACATAGAAGCTCAGGCCGGGGAAGGACGCGCCCCGGCTGCGCAGGCCCGGGCCGTCCAGCTCCTGCACCATCAGGATCTGCGGCGCGTAGTAGCCGGTCTGCGGGCCGTACACGGCGATCGGGTGCCCGGAGGCGGTGTGCGCGCCGGACACCAGCAGGGCGTTCGACATGCCCTTCTTCGCGGTGATCAGGTCCGCGGGCAGCACGCCCTCGGCGGCTCCCGACAGGGTCGCCCCGGTGCCCGTCCCGTTGGCGGTGTGCGACGCCTCGGCGACCGAGCCGGGGTCCGGCAGCGCGGTGCCCACCGGTGCGGCGGGCGAGGCCGCGTACGGGAAGGCGGTGCCGTCGTGCACGGTGGCCGTCGCCTCCGGGTCGTCCCCGGCGCGCCAGGCCGCGTACGCCCGGTCGCCCGCCTCGGTGCCGTACTGCTGGCGCAGCGCGATCCGGGCCAGCGCGTTGCCGACCTCGCCGCCGCCACCGCCGCCGAAGATCGCCCCGATCACCGAGGAGATCGCCACCACGTCGGTCGCCGTGAACGGGGCGATGGTCGAGCCGTGCCCGGTCAGCACATACTCGCCCGGGTAGGTGTCGGCGGCCACGTCGGCCGCCGCGAAGGCGTTCAGGCCCGCCACGTAGTCCTGCACGTCCTGCCAGGCCTGCGCGCCGCGCGGGCCGGACGCCTTCACCCGGTCGAGCTGCTGCTGCAGGTCCGCCTCGGTGTACGGGGCGACCGCCCACAGGCTCTGCTCCAGCGCCCGGTTGCCGGCCGCGCCGCCCGCGAACGAGGACAGTTGCCCGCGGCCGACGTGCCGCAGCACGTCGATCAGCCACAGCCGGTCCTGCCCGGCCGCGTACCCGGCGCCGAACTCGGTGTCGGAGCGGGTGACGCCCTTGACGTGCGGCGTGCCGGTCGCCTTGTCCCGGGTGACGGTCACCCCGGCGCGCGGCGACACGGTGCTCTCCACCTGGCCGGCCGGCACCCCGAAGGAGGCGTCGTCGAAGTACGCCGACAGCTGGTCCGGCGTCAGGCCGCTGTAGTCGTGCAGCAGCGCGTCGTACGCGTCGACCTGGTCGGCCGAGTGCGCCGGACGGGTGCCCACGCTCTGGTGCAGCAGGATCCCGGCCAGCGTGGCGTGGCCGTTCTCGCCCGCCGTCAGGACGTCCTGGCACTGGCCCAGGCACGGGTCCCCGGCCAGCGGAGCCGGCCCGGCGGCGGCCCCGGCGGCCGGCTGGGCGGTGAGCGCGCCGAGCAGCAGCGCGGCGGAGGCGAGCACGGCGAGGGTCGCCGAACGCAGGCGGCGGGGGACGGGGGCAGCGGGCACCTGGGCCTCTTCCTGACGGGGGGTATCGGAAGTCCGGCCGCACGTTAGTCCGCGAAGTGACCCCCGGGTAGGGGTCGGACGGACGCCGCCACGGAACTGTCATCCCCCTGTCATGAACGCGAGTTGACGCCCCGTCGGAGCGATCCGGAACGCGCACTCCCGCACGGCGCCCCGTCGGCGCGCGGCGAATTCCCGTTTCCGTCCCCACGGGTGGCATGAAGCCGCGCGGCCGGGGCAGGCGGTGGGTGCGGCGGACGAGGGCCCGGCCGATTCCCCCCCATTCGGCCGGGCCCCCCGCCGCTTCGTGCTGTGCGGGCGGGGGCGGCGGGCCGGGGGCGGCCGAGCAGGATGCCGGTGGTGATCAGGGCCATGCCGGTGAGGGTGGCGGGGCCGAGGGGTTCGTGGTCGAGGGCGGTGCCGAGGAGGGCGCCGGTGGCGGGGTTGAGGAGCCCGATCAGGCCGACGGTGGCGGCGGGGAGGCGGCGCAGGCTGGCGAACCAGGCGAGGAAGGCGAGGGCGGTGGCGATCAGGGAGGTGTAGGCGAACGCGGGGAGGGTGGTGGCGTCGAGGGCGGGCGGCGGGCCTTCGGCGAGGGCGGCGGCGGGGAGCAGCAGCAGGCCGCCGATGGTCAGCTGCCAGGCGGTGGGGGCCAGGACGCCGGGGCCGCCGTCCGGGGGCGTCCAGCGTTTGGTGAGGGCGTGGCCGGCGGCGGAGGTGAGCAGGGCGCCGAGGGCGGCGAGCAGGCCGGTGGGGGAGGGGGCGGTGGCGGGGGCGGCGAGCATCAGGGCCGCGCCGGTGACGCCGACGGCGCCGGCGGCGAGTTGGGCGGGGTGGGGGCGTTCGGCGGTCAGCGGCCAGGCGCAGAGCATCAGGGCGAGCGGGGAGAGGGCCATCACGGTGGCGGCGGTGCCGGCCGGGAGCCGCTGCGAGGCGAGGTAGACCAGGACGAAGAAGGCGGCGGTGTTCAGCGCGCCGAGCACGGTCGAGCGCCACCACCAGGCGCCGTGCGGGAGGCGGCGGGCGGCGGCGAGCAGCAGGAGTCCGGCGGGGAGGGCGCGCAGGGCGGCGCCCCAGAGCGGGGCGTCGGCGGGGAGGTAGTGGTGGGTGACGTAGTAGTTGGCGCCCCAGGCGACGGGGGCGAGGGCGGTGAGGGCGCCCCACCGGAGTATCGCTTCCATGGAAGGCAATATAGCTTCCGTGGAAGATGATCGGGGTATGCTGGGGGACATGGAGCAGCCCCTCGACCACGTCGCCCGGATCCAGGCCGCCTGGCGGCGCGAACGACCCGACCTGGACGTCACCCCGCAGGGCGTGATCGGCCGCCTGCACCGGGTCGCCACCCTGCTCACCCACCGGTTGACCACCGTCTACGCCCGCTACGACCTGGGCGAGGGCGAGTTCGACGTGCTGGCCGCCCTGCGCCGGGCCGGCGCCCCGTACGAGCGGGCCCCCGGCGAGCTGGCCGCGCACACCATGGTCACCACGGGCGCCGTCACCAAGCGGATCGACCGCCTGGAGCGGGCCGGCCTGGTCGCCCGCCGCACCGCCGCCGACGACCGGCGCGGCCGGGTGGTCGCCCTCACCGAGGCCGGCCGCGAGCTGTTCGACCGCGCCTTCACCGACCACATCCGCAACGAGCACGAGCTGCTCGCCGCCCTCACCCCCGCCGAGGCCGCCCAGCTGGAGGCCCTGCTCGCCGGCTGGCTGGCCCGCCTCGAACCCCCGGTGGGACCGGCCCGCTGAGCCCCGCCCGAAAAAGCACGAATAGCCGCGCATGTCCGCGCCGGAACCGGGCAGCCGGTCCGCAGACCGACGAACTCCCCCCAGCAAGGAGGCAGTTGTGAGCGACGGTATGTGGGGCTACGAGAAGGCCGAGGGCTACCAGCCGGGCGTCGACCTGACCGGCTACCGGGTCGAGGCCACCGACGGCCACATCGGCAAGGTCGACAAGCACTCGTACGAGGCCGAGGACGGCTACATCGTGGTCGACACCGGTCCGTGGATCTTCGGCCGCGAGGTGCTGCTCCCGGCGGGCGTCATCCGGCGGATCGACGAGCCGGAGAAGACGGTCTGGGTGGACCGGGCCAAGGAGGAGATCAAGAACTCCCCCGAGTACCACCGCGAGTCGCACGCCCTGGACGCCGACTACCGCCGAGGCGTCGGCGGTTACTACGGCACCGGGCTCTGACGCCCGGCCCGGTCCGGTGCGCACGCGCCGCAGCGCCCCGTCGGCGGACGGGGCGCTGCGGCGCGTGCGGGGTGCGGGTCAGGAGGCGCGGACGGTCGCGGTGGCGCCCGGCGCGACCGCGACCGTGACGTACGAGTAGACGGTGCCGTCGACGGTCCTGGTGGCGGCGGCCCGCGGGGTGCCGTCCACGGTCAGGGTGGTGTGGCCGCCGGGGATCCGGGCCTCCCAGGTGTAGGTGTCGGCGCCGGTCTTGTTGGTCAGGGTGGAGGCGGTGGCGCCGTCGTGCCGCAGCGCGAAGGTGTTGCGGCCGACGGCGAGGTCGTCGATGCCCAGCCAGTCGGTGCCGGTGGGCAGGTGGGAGGCGGTGGCCAGGGTGTGCGCCGGGGCGTTCGGGTCGACGCCGAGCAGGCCCTGGACGGTCTGGCCGAGCAGGGTGAAGGAGACCTCCGGGTAGTCGCCGTTGGGGCCCTGCTTCGCGACGAGGTGGCGCTCGTCGCGGCGGTCGTAGACGTACTGCATCCACTTCCACGCGGTGTCGTTGCGGTCGTAGGCGAAGAAGGTGTCCGGCAGGTAGGTGTAGGCCTCGATGTTGCCGGGGCGCTCCTCGCCCTGCGACTGCCGGTCGATGTACTCGAGGTAGGCGTCGTTGCGCGGGCCCGCGTCCACGATCCGCTTCAGCGGCATGAACCAGCTGTTCTCCCGGCCCCAGCCGGTGATCGGGGTGCCGCTGGTGCTGTAGCCGCGGACCATGTCGGCGCCGGTGCCGGTGCCGCTCCAGGTTGTGTTGAAGTAGCTCTTCAGGTCGGCGGCCCGCTGCGCGTACCGCGCGGCCAGCGCGCCGTCGCCCCGGCCGGCGGCCAGGTCGGCGACGGCCAGCAGGGCCTGGTACTGGGAGCCGATCGAGTCGCCGGCCTCGGCGAAGCGGTCGTCGCCGCTCTCGTCGTAGCTGGCGGCGCCGGAGAAGATGCCCCTGCCGGTGCCCTCGGCGACGCCGTTCGGCTTGGCGGAGTCGTGCAGCGCGACGAACTCGTCGGTGGCGTGCCGGTAGTACGCCCACAGCGCGGGGTCGTCGACGTAGGAGGGGTCGCCGCTCCAGCGGTAGGCCTTGTCGGCCTTCTCGACCAGTTCGAAGGTCGAGGGCACCTCGCGGACGAAGCTGTTCGGGCCGCGGTAGTCGATCGACAGGTTGGTGCGGTCGTCGAAGTTCAGCGCCCACACCGGGTAGTACGCGTGCTCCTCGGTGGCGGTGGCGGCGAACGCGCCGAGCATGGCGCGGTTCTCCGCGTTCAGGCCGAGCACGGCGGCGCCGTCCACCTGGTGGGCGGTGTCGCGGCCGTAGAAGGCGGAGCGGTGCGCGTAGCCCGCCCAGTACGAGGCCTCGTAGGTGGTGGAGCCGGTGCCGCCGGTCTGCCGTTCGTCGGCGTCGACCGGGCCGGTGGCGCCGGGCAGCTGGGCCCAGCTGCCGGCCTTGTCGGCGGCCCAGGCGAAGAGTTCGGCGATCTTCGGGTCGGAGGAGGTGACCTTCGGCCGGGTGGCGGGCAGCGGGGAGACCATCACGTCGTCGACGTTGACCCAGCCGGCGCCCTCGGCGGACTCGAAGGCGACCTCGATCCGGTCGCCCGCCCGCACCGCCACCCGCGGGACGGTGTAGCGGGCGTACGCGGGCGCGGCGGGCAGCGCGACGGTGCCCGCGGCGGCGCCGTTGACCCGGACGGTGAAGGTGCCGCCGGGGCCGCCGGTGGCGATCCAGGCGGAGAAGGAGTACGTGCCGGGGCCGTTCGCGGTGATCGTCTGCGAGACCTTCGGCCCCGCGCCGTCGTCCAGGTAGACCAGCTTGCCGCCGCTGTGCGGGTTGTTGTCCGCGACGCCGGTGCCGTCGGTGAACCGCCAGGCGCCGCCGCCCTGCTCGAAGCCGGGGTCGGTGACGGCCGGGCCGGACGGCGCCAGCGAGACGTCGTCCGCGTTGATCCAGCCGTCGCCGGACTCGAAGGCGATCTCGATCCGGTCGCCGGCCTTCGTCGCGATCCGCGGGATCGTGTAGCGGGCGTACGCGGCCCGGTGGGGCAGGTCGACGGTGCCCGCGACGACGCCGTCGACCCGGACGGTGAACCTGCCGCCGGTCCAGCCGGTGGCGATCCAGGCCGAGACGTCGTACGTCCCGCCCCGGCGGGCGCTGACGGTCTGCCAGACCTTCCGGCCGGCGCCGCCGTCCAGGTAGACCAGCTTGCCGCCGCTGTGCGGGTTGTTGCTCGCGACGCCGGTGCCGGCAGTGAAGTGCCAGGCGGCGCCGCCCTGTTCGAAGCCGGCGTCGGTGACGCTCGGCAGGGCGCCGGACGCGTCGGCGGTCGGCGCCGCGACGGCCGACGGGGCGAGTACGGCGGCCAGCGAGAGCGCGGCCAGCAGGGTGGTGCGGGGAGCGGGACGGGCGGGGCGCATGAGGGTCTCCGGTCAGATGGGTGACGGGGGATGCGGTGCCCGGACGCTAGCAGTCGGATCGGAAGCCCAACAAGATACTTGCACGCTATGGGTGCCATAACTGGCAGAAAACTTTCAGTCCTATCTTGCAAGTCGAAACCGCCGGTTGCTACCGTCCTGGCACGCCGACGCCCCCCGTCGGCGTCACCCCACCACCCCCACCACCCTCACCACCCTCGAGAACAAGGCGGTCCCCCCGTGAACCCTTCCCGTCGCACCGTCCTGAGAGCCGGCGGAGCCCTCGCCGCCGGCGCCGGCCTCACCGGCGTCGCCGCCTGCAGCGGCTCCGGCACCGGCGGGGGCGGCGGCGCCGCCGGGGCCGCCGACAGGGGCGAGATCAGCGTCTGGAGCTGGGCCGGCCCGGCCGCCGAGCTGAAGGCGCTGGTCCCCGCGTTCAACGCCCAGTACCCCGACATCAGGGTCACCGTCGAGGACATCGGCAACCCGGCCATCTGGGACAAGATCACCACCGGCCTGGCGGCCGGCGGCGCCGGCCTCGCCGACGTCCTGCACATCGGCATCGACTACCTGCCGGGCTACACCGAGAAGTTCCCCACCGGCCTGGCCGACCTCGGCGAGCTCGGCGCCGGCCAGTACCAGGACGCCTTCGCCCAGGGCCTGTGGGCCACCGTCAGCGGCAGGAACGGCCGGGTCAACGCCCTGCCCTGGGAGGCCAACTCGGGCGGGTTCTACTACCGCGCCGACGTGTTCGACCAGGCCGGCGTCGACGTGAGGTCCCTCGACACCTGGGACGACGCGATCGAGGCCGGCAAGACCGTCAGGGCGAAGACCGGGAAGTACCTGCTCGGCATCGACAAGCCCGCCTCCGTCCCGGACGCCGCCAACTTCTTCCAGCTGCTGCTCCAGCTCCAGGGCGCGTTCTACTTCGACCTGGACGGCGCGATCACCCTCGACTCGCCCGAGGCCGTCAAGGCCATGACGATCATCAAGCGGCTGAACGACGCCGACCTGCTCGCCGACCTCTCCGGCGGCTGGAACGCCCAGATCGCCGCGATCAAGGCCGGCACCAGCGCCGTCCTGCCGATGCCCACCTGGTACGGCGGCATCATCCAGGAGACCGTCCCCGAGGAGAAGGGCAGGTGGGGCGTCCGGCTGCCCCCCGCTGTGCGCCGGGGCGGCTCCACCGCCGCCACCGTCAACTCCACCCACCTGGCGATATCCGGCACCAGCAGGCACCAGGCCGCCGCCTGGAAGTTCGTCGAGTTCGCCCTCACCCGCCCCGCCTCCCAGGTGAGGGTCTACCAGGACAAGGGCATCGCCCCCGCCCTGATGAAGGCCTACGACGACCCGGCGTTCCACACCCCGTCCGAGTTCTTCGGCGGCCAGCAGAAGGGCGAGGTGTTCCTCGCGGCCCTCAAGGCCCCCTCCCCGGCCTTCAACTACAGCGCCGACTACGCCCGCGCGCTCAAGGTCGTCACCGACGCCCAGACCAAGGTGCTGCTCAAGGGCGCCGACCCGGCCGACGTGCTCAGGCGGGCCGCCGACCAGCTCGCCCAGCAGACGGGCCGCAAGGTCGTCCGATGAGCACCGGCACCACTCCCGCCGGGCGGACCGCCCCCGCCCGGCCCCGCCCCGCCGACCGCCGCCCCCGGGCCGCGGCCCGGCGGGCGGCCCCGTACCTGTTCGTGCTGCCCGCGCTCGCCCTGTTCGCGGTCTTCAAGCTCTACCCGATCGCCCGGTCCTTCGTGCTCAGCCTGCACCGGACCGTCGACGGCGAGGACGCCTTCGTCGGCGCCGACAACTACACCCGGCTGCTGCACGACCCGCTGTTCTGGACGGCGCTGAAGAACACCGCGACCGTCCTGGTCGTCCAGGTCCCGCTGATGCTGGCGCTCGCCACCGGCCTCGCCGTCGCCCTCGGCTCCCGGCTGCTGCGCGCCCGCGCCGTCTTCCGGCTCGGCTTCTTCCTGCCGATGGTCACCGGCCTGGTCGCCTACGGCGTGATCTTCTCCGTGCTGCTCAACGAGAAGTACGGCCTGGTCAACTGGCTGCTGCACTTCGCCGGCGTCGACGCCGTCCCCTGGCTGACCGACCCGCTGTGGGCCAAGGTCTCGCTGGCCCTCGCCCTGACCTGGCACTACACCGGCTACAACGCGGTCATCCTGCTCGCCCGCCTCCAGACCATCCCCGCCGAGCTGTACGACGCCGCCGCCGTCGACGGCGCCGGCGCCTGGAAGGCCTTCCGGCACGTCACCCTGCCCGGGCTGCGCCCCGCGCTGCTGCTCACCACGGTGCTCTCCACCATCGGCACCCTGCAGATCTTCGACGAACCGTACGTCCTGACCCGCGGCGGACCCGACAACGCCACCCTCACCATCGGCATGTACCTGTACCAGAACGCCTTCAGCTACTTCGACTTCGGCTACGCCTCCGCCATCGCCTACGCGCTGGCCGTCCTGATCGGCATCCTCGGCCTGGTCCAGTTCAAGGTGCTCGGCGACCGCGACGGAGGCGAGCGATGAGGACCACCGTCCGCGGCATCGGCCTGACCTGGGGCCTGGCCCTCACGCTCGCCGCCGTCCTGCTCCCGTTCTACTGGGTGGTCGTCGCCGCCACCCACAGCAGCACCGACGTCTTCGGCTCCCCGCCCCCGCTCGTCCCCGGCGGCCACCTCGGCGCCAACCTGGGAACCCTCCAGGACGAGGCGCACTTCGGCCGGGTGGTGCTCAACTCGCTGCTGATCGCCGGGATCTACACCCTGTGCGCCGGCACCGTCTGCACGCTGGCCGGCTACGCCTTCGCCAAGTACCGCTTCAAGGGCCGCGACGGCCTGTTCGCCCTGCTGATGCTCGGCCTGGTCGTCCCCGCCCAGGTCACCCTCGTCCCGCTGTTCCAGCTGATGGCCGACCTGCGCTGGCTCGACACCTACCAGGCGGTGATCCTGCCCAACCTGGCGCTGCCGTTCGGCATCTTCCTGATGCGCCAGTCGATGGGCACCGTCCCCGACGAACTGCTCGACTCCGGACGGATCGACGGCTGCGGCGAGTTCCGGCTCTTCCTGCGGGTCGTGCTGCCGCCGATGCGGCCCGCGCTCGCCGCCCTCGCCATCTTCCTGTTCCTGTTCCAGTGGAACGACTTCGTCTGGCCGCTGATCGTGCTGCGCGACAGCACCTCACTGACCGTCCCGGTCGCGCTCGCCTCGCTCAAGGGCGTCACCGACACCGACTACGGCGCGATCCTGGCCGGCACCGCCGTCGCCGCGATCCCGATGGCGATCGTCTTCCTCGCCCTCCAGCGCCACTTCGTCTCCGGCCTGCTGGCCGGTGCCGTCAAGGAGTAACCACCGTGACCACCCCGGCCCTCGGGCCCGTCACCGCCCCGGCCGTCACCGCCCCGGCCGTCACCGCCCCGGCCGTCACCGCCCCGGCCGTCACCGCCCCGGCCGTCACCGCCACCGCCGTGACCACCGCCGAACTCGCCCCGGCCCGGTACGCGCCGCTGCTCGACACGGTGGAGGCCGCCGTCCTCGCCGACGGCGCCGAGACCGCCTGGACCGCCACCCGCGACCCCGCCGGACTCACCGTGCTGGCCGTGCACGCCCCCGGCGCGCACGTCGAGGTCCGGCTCACCCTGCCGCTCGGCGACGCCGCCGGCTACTGGCACCCCGGCGCCGACTGGCGCCGCACCCCCGTCGCCGACTGGGAGGGCCGCGCCTCCACCAGCCTGGTCAAGGGCCTCCCGGCCGGCTGCCTGCACGACCACACCGGCGCCACCCTGCTCACCTTCGCCGGCGCCGACCCGGTCCGCGAGACCACCCTGCGCTACGGCGTCTCCGAGGAGAACGACAGCTACGTCGTCCACCTCCACCTCGCCCCCTCCGACCGCGTCCACCGCGTCCTGTTCGCCCCCCGCGCCCCCTCCGTCGCCGCCGCGCTGCGCCCGCTGCGCGCCTGGTACGCCGAGCGCACCGCCGCCATGCCCGTCCCCGACGCCGCCCGGCTCCCGCTCTGGTGCACCTGGTACGCCTACAACCAGCGGGTCGGCGCCGCCGAGGTGGAGAAGCAGGCCGCCCTCGCCGCCGGGCTCGGCTTCGGCGCGGCCATCCTGGACGACGGCTGGCAGCGCCACGGCAGCGGCCGCGGCTACGCCGGAGTCGGCGACTGGCGGCCCGACGAGGCCAAGTTCCCCGACCTCACCGCGCACGTCGCCGCCGTCCGCGCCACCGGCCTGCGCTACCTCGCCTGGACCGCCCCGCTGCTGCTCGGCCCCGACGCCGACTGCCACGCCGCCTGGGCCCCGTACGCCACCCGCCCGGCCGGCGTCCCCGGCGCGCACGTGCTCGACCCGCGCCGGCCCGAGGTGCGCGCGCACGTCGTCGACACCTGCGTCCGCCTGGTGCGCGAGCACGGCTTCGACGGCCTCAAGCTCGACTTCCTCGACGAGGCCATGGTCTACGCCCACGACGGCGGCGAGGACGTCGGCGCCGCCCTGATCGGCCTGCTCACCGACCTGCGCACCGCCCTCGAAGCCGTCCGCCCCGAGCTGCTGCTCGAACTGCGCCAGCCCTACGTCGGGCCCGCGATGGCCGAGTTCGGCAACCTGCTGCGCTCCTTCGACTGCCCCGGCGACACCACCGCCAACCGGGTCCGCACCCTCGACACCGGGCTGCTCGCCACCGGCGGCGCCGTGCACAGCGACCCGCTGCTGTGGGACGCCGCCGCGCCCGTCGAGACCGTCGCCCGCAACCTGATCAGCACCCTGCACGCAGTCCCGCAGGTCTCCGTCCGGCTCGACGAACTGCCCGCCGACCACCTCGACGCGCTGCGCTTCTGGCTCGCCCAGTGGCGCGCGCTGCGGCCCCAGCTGCTGGACGGCGACGTCGAACCCGGCCGCCCCGACGAGCAGTACACCCTGGTCGAGTCGGTCGCCGACGGCGTCCGGGTGGTCGACGTGCACACCGAGCGCGTCGTCCCGCTCGACCCCGCCGCGCACCGGGAGACCGTGCTGGTGAACGGCAGCGCCGCGGACCGGGTGGTGATCGAGGTTCAGCGCGGGCCGGTGGACGTCGAGATGGAGGTGCACGGGCCCGACGGCCGTATGATCGGGCGGATCCGGAACACCCTGGTCCCGGGCCCGCACGGCGTGCGGGTCCCCCGGATGGGACTGGCCCGGATCCGGGGCGTCCAGTGAGCGGCCCGGCGGAGCGTCGTCCGGTGAGGGTGAGGACATGAAGATCGGCATCGTCGAGATCGCCGCGCACGCGGGCGTGAGCGAGGCCACCGTCAGCCGGGTGATCAACCGGCGGCAGGGCGTGGCGAAACGGACCAGGGACGCCGTCGAGCGCGCGATGGCCGACCTCGGTTACGAACGGGCCGTCGAGGGCCAGCTGGTCGCCGTGGTCACCGAGCACGTCTCCAACCCGTTCTTCGCCGACGTCGCGGAGCGGATCGAGTCCGCGCTCGCCCCGCACGGCCTGAAGACCGTGCTCTGCCCGTCCTTCGCCGGCGGCGTCCAGGAGCCCGAGTACATCTCGGCGATCATCGACAAGGGCATCGCCGCGGTGGTGTTCCTCTCCGCGTCCAACACCGTCGAGGGCGTCGACACCGAGAGCTACGAGATTCTGCGCTCCCGCCGCATCCCGTACGTCGGCGTCAACGGCGAGTTCGCCGACGGCGTGCCCGCCCCGGTCTTCTCCACCGACGACCGGCTCGCCGCCGAACTCGCCGTCGACCACCTGCACCGGCTCGGCCACCGCACCGTCGGCATGGTCTCCGGACCGGCCGGCAACCGCCCCGCCGACCGGCGGGTGCGCGGCTTCCTGGACGCGATGGCCCGGCGCGGGGCCACCCGCCCCGAGGAGCTGGTGGTCCGCCAGTCCTACACCGTCGAGGGCGGCCAGGCCGCGGCCGGCGCGCTGCTCGCCCTCGGCGCCACCGCGATCGTCGCCGCCAGCGACTACATGGCGCTCGGCGTGATCCGCGGCGTCCGGCGGCTCGGCCGCTCGGTGCCCGGCGACGTCTCGGTGGTCGGCTACGACGGCACGATGATCACCGAGTTCACCGACCCGCCGCTCACCACCGTCCGCCAGCCCGCCGACCGCCTCGCCCTGGAGGTCGGCCGCAGCGTCCTCGCCCTGGTGGCCGGCCGCGACACGCCGACCGGCGAGCTGCTCTTCGACCCCGAGCTGGTCATCCGCTCCACCACCGGCCCGGCCCCGGCGGCCTGACCCCCGCGGCCGCCGCACCCCCGGCGGGGCGGCCGTCCGCCGGGGGCTTCCGGCCAGCGGTCGGACGGGTGCGGGCGGCACGGGCGGCACCCCCACCCGGTGGTGGCGGCGGCCGGCCCGACCCGGCCGCCGTCACTCGTTCGGCTGACGCTGCGTCACGGGGGCGGGTCCCGGCGCGATCGGTCGTACTCGATCTGTCATGGTGGGCGGCAGGGCGTCGAGCGCCCTCCCCAACCGCCAACTCCCGTACCGGGAGGCCGTGGTGCGCGTGCCGGCGGACCCGGCCCGGGCCCGGCCCGGTGCGGCGGAAAGGACGTCGAGCGCGATGACCGACGACATCTCGTACGCGAAGATCCACCCCGCGATCGGACTGGCCCGGCTGGGCAACAGCACCCGACCGGACGGCTGGTTCCACGGGCCCGAGACGCCCGAACCCGAACCCGTCACCCCCGGCGCCCACAAGGACGACACCGGCGCGATCAAGCGCCAGGCCGCCCGGTTCCGGATCTACGGCTACGACGCCGGAGGCCGGGTGGTGCGCGAACTCACCACCGCCGAGGACGGGGTGGCCATCGAGTGGGCCGTGCACGTCGCCAACCGGAAGTCCGCCTGGTACAACTTCGACCTGGCCTTCGACATCCCCGACATGGCGGGCATGAAGTCCGCCCGCCGCAACCCCGGGCAGACCGACCGCGCCCGGCTCGTCATCGACCCCGGCCGCAAGACCCTGCGGGCCGGCACCGGCGAGCAGGTCGAGTTCACCGGCGGCACCTTCCTCGGCGTCGACGTCCCGCTCGGCCGGATGCACACCGACGACCACGGCCGGCTCGTCGTCCTCGGCGGCACCGGCACCTCCGGCGCGCCGGGCGGCGAGGAACTGCACTCCTTCGGCAACAACGACGGCTGGTACGACGACACCTCCGACGGCCCCGTCACCGCCACCCTCACCCTCGACGGCCGGAACGTCCCGGTCACCGGCGCCTGGGTCGCCGTCGCCCCGCCCAACTACGCCCCCGACGTGAAGACCCCGCGCACCCTCTGGGACCTGCTGCACGACCTCTTCCTCCGCCAGGGCACCGTACCGCCCGACCCCCGGGTCAACTTCGCCCGCGACATCCTGCCGATCCTCCGCCGCTTCCACGAACTCCAGTGGGTCAACCACGGCTTCGCCGCCCACTACGGCTTCGGCGGCCCGCAGGACTTCCTCGCCCCCGCGACCCTCGCCCGCCTCGGCAGCACCGCCGAACGCCACCGCGAACTGCGCCGCCAGATCTGGACGGCGATCCGCGACCACGCCCGCGACGGCCTCTCCCCGCAGCCCTGGCCCTGGTTCTACGGCGACGCGATGGCCAGCAGGCCCAAGTCCGTCCTCCAGTACCTGACCCTCTCCGACACCCAGATCGCCCGACTCGGCGCCTGGGCCAAGGGCGACTTCGACACCACCCCCTGGCCCGGCTTCCCCCGCCGCCTGGAGGACGCCCCCGTCGCCGACCAGCCCGCCCTGCTCGACCGCGCCGCCCTCGACTTCTGCCTCGCCGACGCCTTCCACCCCGGCTGCGAAGTCACCTGGCCGATCCGCCACACCACCATGTACCAGGAGCCCTTCCGCATCCTGCACCGCCCCGAGGGCCAGTCCGAACCCGACTACGGCCCCGCCCTCACCGCCCAGCAGGCCCTCGCCGAGGACGGCCCGCTGCACGCCCAGGGCCCCGGCGACCTCACCCGCTGGATGGCCATCCCCTGGCAGACCGACACCGCCAGCTGCCGCTCCGGCTACGAGTCCACCGCGCTGCCCAGCGTCCGCTACGACCCGTACGTCCCCACCTTCTGGCCCGCCCGCGTCCCCAACCACGTCCTCAGCGAGGAGGACTTCCGGATCGTCAACCAGGAGGACGCCGGCACCGTCCACACCGACGAGGAACGCGAGGACGCCTTCGCCCGCCGCGTCTCCTGGCTGCGCGGCCTGCGCGGCGACTACCTCGAACAACTCGCCCGCTCCATCGACGAGTGGCACGACTTCGGCATCGTCGAAACCCGCCGCTACACCGTCGGCGACGGCCGCTTCCCCGACACCCTCCAGGTCGAGTCCACCCCCGGCTTCCCCCTCGAAGGCGTCTCCCCGGACCGCAACACCGTCACCCTCCACGTCCCCGAAACCACCCTCGGCACCGCCACCCACGCCACCCTCCTCGCCGCCACCGCCGCCCACACCGGCTACTCCACCGACGAGATCACGGTCGGCTACATCGACAAGCTCGACCCGTTCGGCGAGGAGGCCGCGAACGGCCGCGGCGCGAAGCCCGTGGACGGGTCGGAGTGAGGTGGGGGGTGGTGTCCGGGTGGGGTGGGACTCCTGGCGGAGGGCCGTCGGGGGAGGCGGGGGGACGGCGAGGGGGCCGCGAACGGCGGCGGCGCGAGGCCCGTGGACGGGACGGAGTGAGGGCGTGGGCGGTGTCCGGGCGTGGGCGGTGAGCAGGGTGCGGGTGGCCCGGTACGACGTGGTGGTGGCCGGGGGCGGGCCGGCCGGGGTGGCGGCGGCGGTCGTGCTGGCCCGGGCCGGACGGGCGGTGCTGCTCGCGGACGCCGGGCGCGGCCCCGGCGCGGTCGGGGAGGCGCTGCCCGCCGCCGCCCGGGTCCTGCTGCGGGACCTCGGCGCCGACCGGGTCCTCGCCGACGGCCACCTGCCGTGCGCGGCCAACCGCTCCGCCTGGGGCGGCCCGGCGCTGGTCTCGGTCGACGGCATCCGCGACCCGCACGGCCACGGCTGGCACCTCGACCGTCCGCGCTTCGACCGCCAACTGCGCGACCGGGCCCGCGCCCAGGGCGTCCACCTCGCCGAACGCACCGCCGTGCGGCCGCTCGGCCGGACCCCCGACGGCGGCTGGACGGTCGAACTGCGCGGCCCCGCCCGGGAGACGGCCCGCTGCCGGTGGCTGCTGGACGCCACCGGCCGCCGCGCCGCCCTCGCCCGCGCCTGCGGGGCCCGCACCCTGGTCCACGACCGGCTGGTCGCCGTCCACCTCACCCTCGACCCCGCCGACCCGCCCGGTGCCGACACCACCACCACCGTGGAGTCCGCCCCCGACGGCTGGTGGTACACCGCCCCCCTCCCCACCGGCCGCCGCCTGCTCGCCTGGTACACCGAGACCCCCCTGGCCACCGGGGGCGCCGGGCGCTCCGAGCGCCCGGCGGGCGCCGTCCGGCCCGCCGGCATGGAGGCTTTCGCCGGGCGCCTCGCCGCGACCCGGCACGTCGGGCCGCTGGCCGCGGCGCACCCCTGGCCCGCCGGGGGCGCGCCGCGGCGGGCGCCCGCGCACACGGCGTGGTCGGACGAGGTGGCCGGGGAGGGGTGGACCGCGGCGGGGGACGCGGCCCTCGCGTTCGACCCGCTGTCCTCGCAGGGGATCCTGACCGCCCTGTTCACGGGGCTGCGGGCCGGGCAGGCCGTGCACGCCCGGCTCGGCGGGGACGGGGAGGCGTTGGGCGGCTACGCCCGGGAGGTCGCCGCCGTCCGCGCCGCCTACCTGCGCAACCTGCGCAGCCACTACGCCGCCGAACGGCGCTGGAGCGACCGGCCGTTCTGGCGGAACCGGCAGGACCGGTACGACGAACAGCACACCACGACACCCGAGGAGGGCCCCGCATGAGCACCCCGCCCCTGCCCGACACCCTGAGCGCCACCGGCGACCGGCACGGCCACCGGTTCCTGCTGATCGGCAAGGAGACGGTCTTCAGCTACCACCTGGGCCTGTACCACGTCCCGGTCCACGCCTTCCAGCTGATCACCGCCTTCGGCCTGGGCGAGCGGCTGCGCACCACCTACCTCGACGACCTGGCCGCCCACGAGGACCAGCAGGTCTACTACTCGCTGTTCACCGAGGGCCACTGGCCGCTGCGGGAACTGGTCGACGGCACCCGCACCTCGCTGCCGGTGGAGCTGGAGCGGGTCACCGTCGACGCCGAGGGCAGGCGGACCTTCACCCCGCTGCTCCCGGCCGTCGACGTCAGCAGCCGGAAGGAGGACGTGGTGCACTACCGACCGCTGGTCGCCGACGCCGGCTACCCGGACTTCCTGACCGAGCTGGTCTTCGGCCGGGGCGACGAGGTCCACCTCGCGCACGCCCTGGCGGGCGCCCCGAACTGGGACGAGGTGGTCACCACCGTCGACCCGCAGGGCTTCCTGGCCGCCGACCTGGCCCCCGCCGCCACCCTCGCCGTGCCGTCCGTCAAGGACCCGCACGGCGCCGCGCCGCGCAGCCCGCTCACCCCCGGCACCCGCCACGAGGCGCGGATCGGCGAGCGCGCGGTGGCGTTCACCGTCGGCCGCCAGGGCTGGTGGAACAACACCTCGCTGAACGCGCGGTAGCCGGCCGACCTCCGCCCCCGGGCTCCAGGGACGAAAGCCCCGGTGACCGGGGGCGGAAAGCCGGGCAGGCTGGGAGGGTGAGAGTGACGGTCCCGACCGGGCGGGACCGGGCGGCCCGCGCGCCACGCGCCGATCGGCGGGGGACCGCCGGGGGCACACCGGGGGGCCGCGGGGGAGGAAGTGGAATCGTCATGCCCCTGCGCACCGCGGGACCCCCGTCCCTGTCGGCCGTCGCCCTGTCGCTGTCCGCGCTGGTCGCCGGCGCCGCCGCCGTCGGCGGCTACCTGGTCAACGAGCGCCACGAGAGCACCGTCCGCCACCTGGAGGACCGGATCCGTCCCGCCCAGGCCGCCCTCGCCCAGGCCCGCACCGCGATCGGCGACGCCCGCAGCGCCTGCCTCGCCGACGACGGCGCGCAGGCCGCCGCCCTGCACGCGGACGCCCGCGCCCGGCTCGCCGGACACCTCCCCGACCTGCGCGGCCTCTCCGGGTGGCACCCGGGACTCGCCGCCGCCGCCCAGGACCTCGACCTGGCCACGACCCGCTGGCTGGACACCGTGCCGACCGCCGACCGGAGCGCCGCACTGGCCGCCTGCGCCGCGTCCGGCAGTGCCGCCGAGGGCTACCCGGCCGTGCACCGGCACGCCGACCGGCTCACCGCGCTGCTCGCCGCCGAGGCGCGCGCCACCACCGCCGACGCGAGCCGGGAGGGCCGGGCCGTCCTGCTCTACCTGCTCGCGCTGTGCGGCGGACTGGTCGTGCTGGCCGGGCTGACCGCCCGCCAGATCAGCCGCCGGCTGCTCACCCCGCTGGCCGGCATCGAGGAGCGGATGCGCCACGACGGCGCGCCCCGGGCCGTCGACGCCCGGGCGCCCGTCGCGCTGAACCGGCTCGCCCAGGCCGCCGACACCCTCCGCGGCCGGCTGCGCACCGCCCAGCGGCAGGCCCGCCGCGACCACCAGGCGCTGGAGCAGAACGGACGCTGCGTGCAGGGCCTCGGCGCGATCCTCGCCTCCCGGCACCGGGCCGGTCCGGGCGTCGGCGCGCACGGCGAACTGGTCGCCGCCGAGGGCCTGCTGGCCGGCGACTACCTGGGCGTGCTGGCGCTGCCCGACGGCAGCACCGCGCTGCTGCTCGGCGACGTCTCCGGGCACGGCGTAGAGGCCGCGCTGCTCGCCGTCCAGCTCAAGTGCGCGCTGCGCGGCTCGCTGCGCACCGCCGCCGACCCGGTGGCGGCCGTCCGGGCCGCCTGGCACACCCTCGACCCGGACGACGACCGCTTCACCACCCTGGTCCTGGTCCGCATCGACCCGCGCACCGGCCGCCTCGGCTGGCTGAACGCCGGCCACGAGTGCCCGTTCCTGCGCCGCGCCGACGGCACCGTCGAACGGCTCGCCCCCACCGGCCCGCTGCTGCACCCGCTGATCGAGCCCGAGCCCGGCACCTGGACCGAGCGCAGCACGTCCCTCCACCCCGGCGACCTGCTGCTGCTCTGCACCGACGGCCTCACCGAGGGACGGGGCACCGAAGGCGAGTTCGGCGAGCGCCGGGTCGCCGGACTGCTGGCCGCCCGGCCCGGGGCCACGCCCGCCGAGGCGGTCCGGGCGCTGCACGCCGAGGCCGAACGGTTCGGCCTGGACTGGGGCCGCGACGACGTCACCGTCCTGGCGGCCGCACTGGGTTGACGTCCGGTCAGGGCCCGTCGAGCACCACCCGCGGTCCGAGGTCGAGGAACGCCGCCAGCCGCCCGGCCTCCGCCGCCACCTGCTCGGCGGCCGGGCCCGGCAGCGGACGGAACGGGGAGACCAGCAGCCCGGCGTCCCGGACCGCCCAGGTGCCCGCGACGAAGCCGTCCAGCAGGAAGGTCGGCAGCACCCGGGCCGCGCCGGGCAGCACCCGCGGCCGGTCCGACCCGGCGAGCACCCGGGAGCGGTCCGCGTGCCCGAGCAGCAGGTTGTCGTACGCGGGCAGGAACCGCACCGGGACGGGCCGGTCGGGATCGGCGGGCGCCGCGTCCGGCAGGTCGAACAGCTCGGTGCCGCCCTCGTCGCGGTACACCCGCAGCCCGGGCCGCAGCTCCTCGAACACCGCCCTGGTCCGGGTCAGCCCGGACCAGGCCTGGAAGTCCCGCACCCCGGCCGGACCGAACGCCGCCAGGTAGCGCAGCACCGCCGCGCCCGCCGACAGCTCGCCCGGCCGCGGCTCGGCGAGGGTCAGCGAGGTGTTCGGCCGGGGGCTCCAGCCGCCCCAGCCGGAGCTGTCCGGCCCGTGCAGCACCGGCACCCGCAGCTGCACCACGGCCGCCAGCAGCTTCCCGTCCCGCCCCGGGTAGCGGGCGGCCAGCCCGGCGGCGAGCCCCTGCCGGGACACCCCGCCGGCGGCCAGCAGCTCCCGGCCGACCGCCGCCAGCGCGTCCAGGTCGAGCCCGTCGGTGGCCGGCCGGAAGTACGAGGACCGCGAGGTGCGCTCCAGCACCGGCCCCAGCAGCGGCCGCCAGCGCCGGTAGTCCGCCCCGCCGGACAGGTGCTGGGTGCTGCGCAGCGACGCCCCCCGCACCACCCGCCCGTCCGCGAGCAGCGCCGCCAGCTCCTCCCGCCGGAACCCCTCGACCCGCGCCCACAGCCCCAGGTAGGGCCAGTTCGGCTCCTGCGCCTGCAGCGCGACCAGCCGCTCCACCACCCCGGGCACCCCCAGCCCGGTCCGTTCGGTGAGGAACTGCCGCTCCAGCAGCGTCCGGTTCAGGGTGCGGACGGACAGCACGTCGTTCATGCGGTGCGGGTTCTCCCGTCGGTGGGTGGTCGGCCTGCCGCCACGCTACGGCCGGCAGCGGCCAGTTCCCGTCCGCAATCACCCCCCCCGCCCTCCGGTCGGGGCCGGGGCCCGGGCCGGGCGCGGGTTCGGGTGTGTCGCGCGGGCGGATCGATCTTCGGCGGTCAGGATGGTGCTTCCCGCGCCGCACCGCCCCCTCCGGGGCCCCGACGAGGAGCAGTCATTGGACGTGTCCGCAGGCCTGTGGGTGGCCACCATCGCGGTGCTGATCGCGCTGATCGTGGCCGACTTCTTCATCGGCGGCCGCAAGCCGCACGAGGTCTCGATCAAGGAGGCCGCGGTCTGGACCACCGTCTGGGTGGTGCTGGCCTGCCTGTTCGGCGGGTTCGTCTGGTGGTACGGCGGCTCGCAGCCCGCGGTGGAGTTCCTCGCGGGCTACGTCACCGAGAAGTCGCTCAGCGTGGACAACCTGTTCGTGTTCATCCTGATCATGGGCAAGTTCGCGGTGCCGAAGATCTACCAGCAGTGGGTGCTGATGTTCGGCGTGATCATCGCCCTGGTGCTGCGGGCGGTCTTCATCGCGGGCGGCGCCGCGCTGGTCTCGCAGTTCTCCTGGGTCTTCTACCTCTTCGGCGCGTTCCTGGTCTGGACGGCGGTCAAGCTGGTCAGGGAGGCCGGGCAGGACAAGACCGAGGAGGAGTTCGAGGAGGGCCGGCTGCTGCGCGCGATCAAGAAGCGAGTGCCGTCCACGAACGAGTACCACGGCACCAAGCTGTTCGTCCGGATCGACGGCAAGCGGCTGATGACGCCGATGATGACCGTGATGCTGGCCATCGGCACCACCGACATGCTGTTCGCGCTCGACTCGATCCCGGCGATCTTCGGCCTGACCCAGGACGCCTACATCGTCTTCACCGCCAACGCCTTCGCGCTGATGGGCCTGCGCCAGCTGTACTTCCTGATCGGCGGCCTGCTGACCAGGCTGGTCTACCTGTCGTACGGCCTGTCGGTGATCCTCGGCTTCATCGGCGTCAAGCTGATCCTGCACGCCCTGCACGAGAGCGGCGTGCACGTGCCCGAGATCAGCATCGCGTTCTCGCTGGCCTTCATCGTGGTGGTGCTGGCGGTCACCACCGTCGCCAGCCTGCTGGCCTCCCGCAGGCAGGGCCGGGCGTCCGGCGCCTGACGCGCGGTCAGGCGCCGGCGGCGGGGCTCAGCCGCGCGGGCTGAGCTCCGCCATCGCGTTCCAGCCGGTGCCGGGGACCTCGACGTTGACGATCTCCGGGGTGCGGGAGATGAAGTCCGGCATCCAGGCCATCGCCGTCCTGAAGTGCTCCGACTCGACGTGCCGGGCCCCGGCCTCGCCGTCCCGGAACGCCTCCAGCAGCACGTACTGGTGCGGGTCGTCGACGCTCCGGGACCACTCGAAGAAGACGTTGCCCTCCTCGGCGCGGGTCGAGGAGGTGAACTCCTCGACCCGCTCGATCCAGCCGGCGCTGTGCTCGGGCCGGACGGTGAACTTCACGGCGATGAAGATCACGACTGCTGCTCCTCTGCGGTGGGTGCGCACGCGCGGACGCGTGCCTTCACCTGCAACGATCGCAGACCGCCCGCCCGCCGCGCGTCACCGGTGCCGCAGGTACGCCGCCGCCGTCTCCCGCAGCCGGTCGTGCAGGCCGTCGTACGCCCTGACCGCGCCCAGGACGGACTTCGGCAGCTTGGCGACCATCGTGTAGTTGGTGTCGCAGACGTTCGCCGCCGGGGCCAGCCCGGCCTGGCTGACCAGCTGGTACGCGTCCAGCTGGTCCAGGCCGAGCAGGTCGGCGGTCCAGCCGACCAGGTCGTGCTGGCTGATCCGGAACGCGTCCTCCAGCGGCCGGGCCGAACCGGTGCTGATCAGGTGGTCGTCGCTCTCCAGCCGGGGCCAGGCCGGGCCGCCGCCCTTGACCAGGTCGACGATCACGGTGGTGCGCATCGCGGCCTCCACCGCCGTCCCGCACACCTCGCCCTCGCCCTGCCGGGCGTGCCCGTCGCCGATCGCCAGCAGCCCGCCGTCCACGTTGACGCCGAAGTACGCGGTGGTGCCCGCGCGCATCTCCGGCGTGTCCAGGTTGCCGCCGTGCGCGCCCGGCGTGATCGAGGCCAGCACCTCGCCGGCCGCCGGGGCCACGCCGACCGTCCCGTGCATCGGGTCCAGCGGCAGCGCGACCGCGAAGTCGCCATTGCGCGCCCGGAAGTGGCACAGGCCCGCCGCCACGTCCAGGTCGTACGCCCAGACCCGCTCCTCCAGCGCCGGGTGCAGCATCGCCGTCTGGTGCGTCGCGGTCAGCGCCCCGAAGTGCGGGAAGGTGCTGGAGAACCCCCGGTCCCGGGCCGGGGTGATCTCCACGAAGTGCACCGCCAGCACGTCCCCCGGCTCGGCGCCCGCCACCGCGACCGGCCCGGTCACCGGGTTCAGGTACGGGAAGACGCAGACCCGGCTGGGCAGGTCGTCGACGCCGCGCACCTTGCCGCCGAAGCAGTCCTCGGTGGTCAGCTCCACGATGCTGCCCGGCCGGACGGTGGTCAGCGGCGGCCGCCCGCCGAAGGTGTAGGCCCAGTCCTCCGGGCCGGGGGAGAGGCGGACGATCTCGTCGGGCAGGGTCACGGGTTCTCCTCGGTGGGGACGCCGGCGGGCTCCTCGGCGGGGGCGCCGGCCTGGGCGGGGACGGTGGCGACCGGTTCGGCGACGGACAGCCTCGGCGTGCGGCCGGTGGCGACCAGCCCGGTCAGCACCAGGGCGCCGACCAGCAGCCAGACGAAGCCGAGCCGCTGCGCCGCGATGTTCGCGTTGACCACCACGTACGCCAGGATCGCGAAGCCCAGCACGGGGGCGACCAGGTGCCGCCAGTAGTCCCTGCTGCGCCCGCGGACCAGGTAGTGCACCACCACGGCGACGTGCAGCACCAGGAAGGTGCTCAGCGCGCCGAAGTTGACCAGCGAGCTGAGCAGCGTGATGCCGTCGTCCCGGGAGGTCATGTAGAGGCCGAGCGCCAGCGAGATCCCGGCGGTCAGCAGGGTCGCGTTGACCGGCACCCGGCGGGTCGGGTGGACCTTCGCCAGGAAGGACGGCAACTGGCGGTCGCGGGCCATCGCGAACAGCAGCCGGCTGGTCGCCGCCTGCGCCACCAGCGAGTTGGCGAAGCCCCAGGCCACGGCCGTCGCGGCGGCGGTCAGGGTGGCCAGCCAGCCGCCGGCCGCGGTGCGCGCCGCGTCGTAGAACGCGGTGCCGTCCGGGTCGCCGTCGCGCACCAGCGAGTCCGGATCGGTGACCAGCAGCGACGCCACCCAGGTCTGCACGATGAACAGGGTGCCCGCCAGCAGCAGCGCCGCCACCATCGACCGGCCGATCGCCTTCGCCGAGTCCCGGTTCTCCTCCGAGAGGGTGGAGATGCCGTCGAAGCCGAGGAAGCTCAGCACCGCGATCGACACCGCGCCGAACACCAGGCTCCAGGAGAAGGTGTGCCCGTCGTACAGCGGCGTGAAGTCGAAGCCCCGGCCCTCGCCCCCGGCCAGCGCGACCACGCCGACCACCACGAACAGCGCCAGCACCACCAGCTCGCCGACCAGCACCGCCTTGTTGACCTTGGCGGTGGTCTCGATGCCCAGGTAGTTGACCGCCGTGTTCAGCAGCACGAACCCGACCACCCACAGCCACACCGGCACCGACGCCACCAGCGAGTTCATCGCCACGCCCGCGATCAGGTACAGCAGGCTCGGCACCAGCACGTAGTCCAGCAGGATCATCCACCCCGACAGGAAGCCCACCGGGGCGCCGATCCCGCGCCCCGCGTAGGTGTACACCGAGCCCGCCATCGGGAACGCCCGCGACATCTGGGCGTACGACAGCGCGGTGAACATCATCGCCACCATGCCCAGCACGTACGCCAGCGCGACCATGCCGCCCGAGCCCTGGAAGACGCTGCCGAAGATGCCGAACGGCGCGATCGGCACCATGAACACCAGCCCGTAGACGAGCAGGTCGGTGAAGGTCAGGGAGCGGCGCAACTCCTGTTGGTAGCCGTAGCTCTCGATGCCCTGGGGCGCGGGTGTGTCGGCCATGGTGCTCCCTCTCCGTGACGGGACAGCGGGTGTGGGGGAGACTGTAGGGGCAAGTATTTCCAGATGGAAGGGTTTTCTCGGCGGACCGGACCTGACCGGACCGGACTGGCCCGGACCGGCGGGGGCGGCTCAGCGCAGCACGGTGAAACCCGGGCCCTCGGCCCGGGCCAGGTGCACCGCGCGCCGCCCGGCGCGCAGCAGCGGGGCGGCCGCCCGGGCCAGGCCGGCCGGCTCCAGGGCGCGGCGGGCGGCCAGCGCCGCCAGCAGGTGCAGGCCCTCGTACAGGCCCACCGCGTACGCGTCCAGCACCGGCGCCCACGGGCCGCACAGCGCCCGGTGGCGCTCGGCCAGCAGCTGGCGGGGCTCCTCGGCGAGGGTCGCGAACGAGGGCATCGCGGCGTACAGCGTGCCGGTGCCGTCGCCGCCCAGGGCCAGCAGGCCGTTCTCCTCCAGCGAGCCGGACAGCCGCACCAGCCGGCGGTCCAGGCCGCTGCGGCGCAGCGCCCGGTGGAACAGCACCTGGTCGCGCCCGATCAGGCTGAGCAGCAGGCCGTCCGCGCGGGTCGCGCGCAACTCGTCCAGCAGCGGTTCGACGGCCCGCTCGACCGCGCCGAACGGCAGCCGGCGCTCCAGCACCACCCGGGCCCCGGCCCCGGCGGCGAGGCGGGCGGCGGCCCGGTGCACGGTGCGCGGCCAGATGTAGTCGTTGCCGATCAGCGCCCACCGGCGCAGGCCGTGCCGCTCGGTCAACCCGGCGATGGCAGGGCCGAGTTGGGCGGCCGGGGCGATGCCGGTGCAGAGCACCCCGGGCCGCCGGGAGCCGCCCTCGTGCGGCGGGGTGAACACGTACGCGATCCGCCCGGCGGCCACCGCCTCCACCGCCCGGTGCACGTCGCTGGTGTGGCAGCCGGCCAGCGCGTCCAGCGCCCCCGCCGCGAGCAGCCGGCGCACCTCGGCGGCCACCGGCTGCGGCGCGCCGCCGCCGTCCACCAGCACCAGCTCCAGCGCACGGCCGAGCACCCCGCCCCGGGCGTTCACCTCGTGCGCGGCCAGCAGCGCGCCGTCCAGCGCGGACGGGCCGGTCAGCCCGAGCGTCCCGGACTGCGGCACGACGAGACCGACCCGGAACGCGCCGTCCTCCCGTCCGAGGTGCAGCGCGTCGAGCGGGTCGACCAGCCTGGCGTCCAGCGTCACTCCGTCCTCACCGGTGCGAGTATGGTCGGAACCCCCGCCTCCGGGAAACCCGGGCGGGGCACCGCGAGGGGAACGGAACGGGAGGCCGGATGACCGCGAACGCCACCGCGCGGGGCGCCGCAGCGGGAGACACGGCCCCGGCGCCGCTGCTGGTCGAACTCGTCGCGCTCGCCCACCGCCGGCTCACCGGCGGCCTGGCCACCGCCCTCGCCGAGGAGGACTGCACCGTCGACCAGTGGCGGGTGCTGCGCGCCCTCGCCGACGAACAGGGCCACGCCATGGGCGAGTTGGCGCAGGCCCTGCTCATCCCGCAGGCCAGCCTGAGCCGCCTGGTGGACGCCCTCGCCGACGCCGGCCTGGTCTACCGCCGCCAGGACGACCAGGACCGCCGCCGGATCACCGCCCACCTCTCCCGCCGGGGCCGCACCCGCCTCGCCCGCCTCGACGCCCTCGCCGCCGCCCACGACACCGCCGTCCGCGCCGCCTGCGCCCTGCCCGGGGCCGGAGCCGACGCCGGGGCGCTGGCCCGGCTCGCCGCGCTCTGACGGCACGTCAACCCGCCACCTCCCGGGCGGTTCCGGGTGGTTCCGGGCGGTTCGGTCCGGTGCGGGCGGCCGCTGTGACGCGGTTGTGACGGGCGCAGGACAGGGCCGTGGATCGCGGGGCGGTAGAAATCTGTCAGCAAGCACTCCGCCCCCACACCCGCCGAGGTAGACCCGCCATGCGCACCTTCACCCGCCTGACCGCCACCGCCGCCGTCGCGCTGCTCGCCGGGCTGACCCTCACCGCCTGCAACGAGGACGACGCCACCACCGGCACCGCCGGGGCCGCCCCCAGCAGCGCGGCCTCCGCCCCCGCGAGCGCGAGCGCCGGTGCCGCCACCGGCACCGGCAAGGGCGGCGCCGCGAGCAGCGCCCCCGCGCAGGCCGCCGGCAGCGCCAAGTGCACCGCCAAGGACGTCAAGCTGACCGTGACCGGACCCAACGACCGGGCCACCCCGCAGTCGTCCGCGCTGGCCCAGCTGCGGGCGCAGAACACCTCCGGCAAGGCGTGCACCCTGACCGGCTTCCCGGGCGTCCGGCTCGCCGACGACCAGGGCAAGTCCGCCCCGCTGGACGCCGTCCGGCAGCGGGAGACCGCCGCCGGCACCGTCACCCTGCAGCCCGGCAAGTCCGCCGTCGCCCACCTGCTCTACAGCAACGTCAACTTCGAGGGCAGCGCCACCGGCCGCCTGGTCTGCCCGGTCACCGGGACCAAGGTCGCGGTGATCCTGCCCGACACCACCGAGCAGGTGCAGGTCCCGGTCGGCGGCGGCGTCGACAACGGCACGCTGAACGTCTGCGCCGACTTCACCGTCCGCCCGTTCGAGCCCGTCGCCTGACCGCGGAGCCGCGCCGCCCCGGACGTCCGGCTCCCCGGCCGGTCACCGGCGCCACCCGCCCGCGGCCCGCTCACCCGTTCGCCCGCTGATGGTGCGTCAGCGGTGCTCCCGGGCGACGGTGGACAGGATCGTCTGTTCACTGCCGGGCGCGGAGGCACGGGATGTACCAGAACCAGTTGGCGAAGACCGGCGCGGGCGTGCTCGTGCTCGGCGGACTGACCGTCGCGGGGTGGTGGGTGCTGGCGGTCGCGGCCGTCCTGGTCGGACTCGGGGTGGTCTGCGTGCGCCTCGGGTTCCGCCGTGAGCGGTGAGCATCCCGCGGCCGACGGGCACCCCGCGGCCGGTGACCGCCCCGAGGCCGACGGGCAGCCGCCGTCCGGCACGCTGACGGCCTGGCGGCACCGGCCGGCGGCCCTGCTCGCGGCCGCCGCCGGGCTGTGCGTCGTGGCCCTGCTCGCCGCCCGCTACGGCCTGCGCACCTGGGCCGCCGCGACCGGCAGCGGCGGCGGCTGGACCGACTGGGCCTGGGCCCCGCTCGCCCTGGCCCTCGCCGTCCAGACCGGCCTCTACCTCGCCGAACGCCCCGCCCGGGCCACCCCCGACGGGCAGCGCGCCCTCGACCGGCTCGACGTCGCCGTCCTCGTCCCGCTCTACAACGAGGACCCCGGCTACCTGCGCGCCGGCCTCCACTCGCTGCTCGCCCAGACCCGCCCCCCGCAGTCCGTCCACGTCGTCGACGACGGCTCCGGCACCGAGTACGGGGAACTGCGCACGCACTGGCTCGCCGCCGCCGAACGCGCCGGCGTCCGGGCCAGCTGGCAGCGCCAGCCCAACCGCGGCAAGCGCGCCGCCCAGGTCGCCGCCGCCGCGCACTGCCCCGACGCGGACGTCCTGGTCACCGTCGACTCCGACGCCCACCTCGACCCGCACGCCCTGCGCGAACTGCTGCAACCCCTCGCCGACCCGCGCGTCCAGGCGGTGGCCGGCGTCGTCCTCGCCCGCAACAACCGGTGCGGCCTGCTCAGCCGCGTCACCGACCTCTGGTACGTGACCAACCAGCTGGTCGACCGCTCCGCGCTCTCCCCGCTCGGCGCCGTCATGGTCTGCTCCGGCGGCCTCGCCGCCTACCGCGCCGCCGTCCTCACCGACCACCGCGAGCAGTACCTCGGCGAGACCTTCGCCGGACGGCCCGTCACCTTCTCCGACGACTCCCTGCTCACCTTCTACGCGCTGCGCCGGGGCCGGGTCGTCCAGCAGCCCAGCGCCGTCGTGTTCAGCGCCATGCCCGAGACCGTCGGCCACCACCTGCGCCAGTACCTGCGCTGGATGCGCGGCTCCACCATCCGCTCGCTCTGGCGGGTGCGCTACCTGCCGCTCGGCCACCCCGCCCTGCTCACCCAGGTCCTGCGCTGGTACCAGCACCTCGCCGCCACCGCCGCCGCCGTCCTGCTGCTCACCCACACCTGGCGCACCGGCACCGCCCCGCCGCCCGCGCTGCTCGCCGTCCCGCCGCTGATCGTCGCCGGCCAGACCCTGCGCTACCTCACCGTCCGCCGCTCCGACCAGCGCCTCCGCTCGCAACTCGCCACCTGGGCCCTCACCCCGCTCGCCGCCGCCTGGTCCTGGACGGTCCTGCGCCCCCTGCGCTGGTACGCCGCCCTCACCTGCCTGCGCACCGGCTGGGGCACCCGCCAGCACGGCCCCGAGGTCGAACTCGCCCCCGCCGGCGGCCGCTGAGCACCGCCACCGTGTTCGAAGGGCGTCGGCGCCACCCCCTACGATGAACGCCATGACGACAGCCGGGCCGGGCGGCCAACTGATCGACGGCCGCTTCGAGTTGCTCGCGCGGCTGGGCGGCGGCGGAATGGGACTGGTCTGGAAGGCCAGGGACACCATGCTGCAGCGCGAGGTCGCGCTCAAGGAAGTCCGCCCGCCCGACCCGGCGATGCTCGCCGCCGACCCCGCCGCCGCGCACGAACTGCGCGAACGCGTCCTGCGCGAGGCCCAGGCCCTCGCCCGGCTCCAGCACCCCAACGTCGTCACCATCCACCACATCGTCGACAACGCCGAACTCGCCCACCCCTGGCTGGTGATGGAACTCGTCAGCGGCGGCTCCCTGCACGACCGGATCACCCGCGGCCCGCTCCCGCCGCAGGAGGCCGCCCGGATCGGCCGCGGCCTGCTCGCCGCCCTCACCGCCGCCCACGCCGCCGGCATCCAGCACCGCGACGTCAAGCCCGGCAACGTCCTGCTGCGCCCCGACGGCACCCCCGTCCTCACCGACTTCGGCATCGCCGCGCTCAGCGAGTCCACCAGCCTCACCGCCACCGGCGCGCTGATCGGCTCGCCCGAGTACATCGCCCCCGAACGCATCCGCGGCCACGAGGGCGACCCCGCCTCCGACCTGTGGTCCCTCGGCATGACCCTCTACGTCGCCGTCGAGGGCCACCACCCGCTGCGCCGCGCCAACAGCATCGCCACCCTCGCCGCCGTCCTCGACCAGCCCCTGCCGCCCCCCGTCCGCTCCGGCCCGCTCGGCCCCACCCTCACCGCGCTGCTCGCCCGCGACCCCGCCCAGCGGCCCGACGCCGTCCGCCTCGACCGGCTGTTCGCCGCCGCCGAACAGGGCATCGACGGCACCCTCGGCGGCAGCCCCGCGTTCTCCCCGACCGAGACCAACGGCACGATCCCGTACAGCCCGACCCAGACGCACGGGACGTACGGGGGCGGGGTCCCGCACGCGCCGACCGAGACGGTCCCGCCGGGGCCGGGGCCGGGGCCGGGGCCGGGGCCGGGTGCGGGGCCGCGGCGGCGGCGCGGGGCGGTGCTGGCGGCGGCGGTCGCGGTGGTGACGGCGGTCGGGCTGCTGGGGTGGGCGTTCGGGCCGAAGCTGTTCGACGGGAAGAAGGGCGGAGGCCCGGCCGCCAAGACCCCCGTGACCGCCCCCGCGACCGCTCCCGCCACCACCGGGGCCGTCCCGCCGACCGGATCCTCCGCCGCACCGTCCAAGGCCGCCTCCGCCCCCGCCTCGGGGCCCGCGTCCGGGCCCGCGTCCGGCACCGACCTGCTCACGCCGGACGGCGCCCGCGCCCTGGTCGAGTCGATCCGGACGAGAACCGGCAGCACCACCGTCATCGACATGACGGTCCGCTCCGACAACGCCCACGCCAGGGTGGTGCGCAAGGACAACCCCGCCCGCTACGACATGGTCGACTACCGCGCCGGGAAGCTCAGCGTCACGAACGGCAGCATCGTCGACAGCATCAGCGCCAAGAAGCTCGTCGACCTGGGCAAGATCGACTGGAACCAGCTGCCGACCGTCACCGCCACCGCCAAGAGCCGGCTCGACGTCCCGCAGCCGAAGGACCGCTACCTGATCGTCGACTACGGCTGGTTCGCGGACGAGATCACCATCCGCTACTACCTCTCCGATGACGAGGGCAGCGGGGGCGGCTACCTCACGGCGGGCGCCACCGGGAAGGTCCTCAAAGTCGTCAAGTCGACCGACTGACGGGCCGGTTCACCCCTCGGTGACGGCGGCCGTACCGGCGTCGGCGCCGTCGTCCGTGGCGGCGGCCGCCGCCCGTTCGCGGCGGGCGGCCAGGTCCCAGGAGAGGCGGACGGTCAGGCCTGCCTCGCTGCCCGCCTCGGCGATGACGCCCATCAACTGGCCGGACTTGACCGCGAGTTTGAGGCCGAACTCGACCTCGAAGGAGTCGGGGGAGCCGGCGGCGCCCCGGGTGATCGACTCGGCGGCCCAGCGGCCGATGCCCTGGACGGTGTCGCGGACCTGGTCGAGGGTCAGGGCGACCGCGGAGCCGAGGCGTTCGACCTGGCGGCGGGCGCCGACGTCGCCGAGCCCGTCGTGCGGGCGGTCGCCCGTGAAACCGACCTCGCCGATCACCTCGGCCCGCACCACCGTGCCGTCGCCCAGGTCGATCGACTCGACCGTCACCTCCGCGCCCATGACGCACCCCTCCCCGAGGTTCGCACTCCCCTGACAGGGCCTCAGGGTAGCCGCAGGAGGGGCGGGTCGCGGACGGAACGGCCCCGCACCCCCGTGGTGCGGCGAGGGTCGGCCGCCCCGAACACCGCTACCCGCCGGGCGCTGCGACGCCCCGCTGAACCGCCACCGGAGCGCTGCCGGACCGCCGTCGGACTGTCAGTGGCGGTGGCTAGGGTGGCGGCCATGACTCTGGCAGCAGTGATGATCACGGTGGACTGTGCGGAACCGCAGGAGCTGGCCCGCTGGTGGGCCGGCGCGCTGGGCGGCGAGATCGCCGAGGACCACGGCGACTTCGTCATCGTCGGCGCGAAGCCCGTGGCGATGGGCTTCCAGCGGGTGGCCGAGGAGCGGCTGGGCAAGAACCGGGTGCACGTCGACTTCGCCGTCGCGTCCGGCACCGGCATGGCGGAGGAGGTGGCGCGGCTGGTCGCCCTGGGCGCGAGCGTCGTGGGCGAGCACAGCGTCCCCGGCCTCACCTGGACGGTGCTCCAGGACCCGGCCGGCAACGAGTTCTGCGTCCACTGAGCCCGGCCGGGAGCCTCGGCAGCAGGCACAGCCCGAGGGACAGCCAGGCGGCCGCCAGCAGCCAGCCGCCCAGCACGTCCAGCGGCCAGTGCACGCCCAGGTAGACCCGGGTGCAGCCGATCACGGCGGCGAACAGCACCGCGCCCGCCGTCGCGGCGCGGGCCGCCGACGGCCGGGCCAGGACCACCGCCGCCGCCAGCAACCCGGCGGACAGCGCCGAGGTGAAGGCGTGGCCGGACGGGAAGGCCAGGGCGTCGGCGTCGAACGCCCAGTAGCCGACCGGCGGCCGGGGCCGGGCGAAGGCCCGCATCACCCCCTGCCGGAGCAGCTGCCCCGCCACCAGCCAGGCCACCGGCGCCAGCAGCACCACGGCCGTCGGCCGCCCCCGGCCCGGCCGGCGGGCCCGGACGGACACCGCGCCCGCCGCCAGCGCCAGCACGTACGGGAACACGTCGGTGCCCAGCGCGGTCACGGCCAGCGCCACCGCCCGGGCCCCACCCGGACGGTGCGCCGCCCCCCAGCGCACCGCCGCCGCCTCGAAGCCGAACGGCCCCCGGCCGTGCGCCGCCACCACCACCGCCAGCAGCGCGAAAGCCCCGCCGCAGGCCGAAGCCACCACGGCGGGACGACGCGGCAGGACGGCGCTCACCCGGCCCCGGCCCGGCGGCGCGAACGCGGTGGTGCCCCCGGGCCCGGGGGAGTGGAGCAGCAGGGCATCGACGGGGCGCCTTTCCGAGGATTCCGAGAAGGGGTGCTGCGAGGACGGGCGTCACCCGCACCGCCACCAGCATGGCGCAGCGCCGCCGTCCTTCCGAGGAGGACCCGAAGGCGGCCGGGGACGGCCTCGGCGGCCGGGGTCGGTCAGCCGCCGAGGACGGTGCTGCCGGTCGGGGTGCCCGTCGTGCCGTCCAGTGTGACCAGGTGGCGCACGCCGTCCGGGCCGAGCACCACGGCCTGCCAGGCCCGGCCGCCGTCGGCCGTGGTGACCGCCTCCAGTGATTCGGCCCGCCCGCCCGGTACGGCGGCGGTGGCCTTCGTCAGCGCCTCGGCGGCGTCCAGCGAGGGCAGCGGCGCCGGGGCGGTACGGGGACGCCGGGACTTCTCCCGGCCCTGCTGCCCGCCGCCCTTGCCGTCCTGGCCGCTCGTGCCGTCCTGGCTGTCCTGGCCGTCCTTGCGGAGGTGCCGGCCGTGCTCGTCGGAGCGCCCGTCCCGGCCGCCCCGGCCGTGCGGCCGACCGCCGTGCTCCCCGTCGCGGGCACCGGCCCGACCGCCGTGGCCCCCGTGCCCGTGCGGTCCGTGCTCGTGGTGCCCGGCGAGCGCGACCGCCCCGCCGCCGACCAGCAGCGCCGCGACCGCGATCCCGCCGCCCCAGCGCGCCACCCGTCCGCGCGGCCACGCCGGCACCGTCCGCCCCGCCCCGGACCGCTCCGGCTCCCGCTCCTCCACGACGTCCGCTCCCCGTTTCCCTCGGCGTCCGGGCCCCGGCCCGGACGGTGACCGCCCGGCACGGTGCGGGCGCGCTGAAGGGTAGCCGACGGCACCGCCGCCCGGACGGGGCGGGTCAGCCCGGACCGCAGCGGGCGGCGAGCCGGCGCGGCCAGGCGGCGGCTTCACCCGATCGGGTGGGAAACGGCCGGGCCGTTTCGGCCGGGGGGCGAGGGGCAGACGCCGCGACATGGACCAGTCACAAGCGCCGGTGCTAGAGGCCCTGGCAGCCTTCCACGCCAACCCGCTGACCGTGTTCACCCCGCCCGGCCACAAACAGGGGAGGGGCGCCGACCCCCGGGTGCTGGCCGTCCTCGGGGCGGACGTGTTCCGCTCCGACGTGCTGGCCTCCGGCGGCCTCGACGACCGCACCGACTCGCGCGGCATCCTGCCGCACGCCCAGGCGCTGATGGCCGAAGCGGTCGGCGCCGAGCACACCTTCTTCTCCACCTGCGGCAGCTCGCTGTCGGTGAAGGCCGCGATGCTCGCCGTCGCCGGCCCGCACGAGGAGCTGCTGGTCGGCCGCGACGCCCACAAGTCCGTGGTGGCCGGACTGATCCTGGCGGGCATCCGCCCGGTCTGGGTCGACCCCTCCTGGGACGCCGAGCTGCACCTCGCCCACCCGCCGCGCGCCGAGGCGTTCCGCGCCGCCCTGGAGCGCCACCCCGACGTCAAGGGCGCGCTGGTCACCTCGCCCACCCCGTACGGCACCTGCGCCGACCTGGAGGGCATCGCCGAGGTCTGCCACGCCGCCGGGAAACCCCTGATCGTCGACGAGGCCTGGGGCGCCCACCTGCCCTTCCACCCCGACCTCCCGCAGTGGGCGATGGACGCGGGCGCGGACGTCTGCGTCACCTCCGTCCACAAGATGGGCTCCGCCCTCGAACAGAGCTCGGTCTTCCACCTCCGGGGCGACCTGGTCGCCCCCGACGCCCTCAAGCAGCGCGAGGACCTGCTCGGCACCACCAGCCCCTCCGTCCTGCTGTACGCCGCGCTCGACGGCTGGCGCCGCCAGATGGTCCAGCACGGCCGCGACCTGTACGGCTCCGCGCTGGCCCTGGCCGCCGACGCCCGGGAACGGATCGAGGCCCTGGACGGGCTGCACGTCCACGGCCGGGACGACTTCTGCGGGCCCGGACTGGCCGCCGACCTCGACCCGCTGCAGGTCATCGTCGACGTCTCCGCGCTCGGCACCACCGGCTACCGGGCCGGGGACTGGCTGCGCTCCCACCACCAGCTCACCCTGCACGTCTGCGACCACCGCCGGATCAGCGCCCAGCTCACCCACGCCGACGACCCCACCACCGTCGACGCCCTGCTGCACGGCCTGCGCGAACTCGTCGCCGCCGCCGACACCCTCCGCCCCGCCGCCCGGGTGCGCGTCCCCGACCCGGGCGAGCTGCGGCTGGAACAGGCCGACCTGCCGCGCGACGCGTTCTTCGGCCCGACCGAGCAGGTGCCGCTGGAGAAGGCGGCCGGCCGGATCGCCGCCGAGATGCTCACCCCGTACCCGCCCGGCATCCCCGCCGCGCTGCCCGGCGAGCGCCTGAACGACGCCCTCCTGGACTACCTGCGCACCGGGAAGGCCGCGGGCATGCTCATCCCCGACAGCGCCGACTCCGACCTGGCGACCGTCAAGGTCGTCCGCGAGGCATGAGCACCGACGCGCCCCGGCCGGGCCTCCCCGACACCGCGGTCCTGGCCCGGCAGGTCACCGCCGCGCTCGCCGCCGCCGGGCACACCGTCGCCACCGCCGAGTCGCTCACCGCCGGCCGGCTCGCCGCCGTCCTCGCCGAGGCCCCCGGCGCGGGCGGGGTCTTCCTCGGCGGCGTCGTCGCCTACGCGGCCGAGGTCAAGACCGGGCTGCTGCGGGTGGACGACGCGCTGGTCGCCGACCAGGGCACCGTCCACCCCGAGGTCGCCGCCCAGATGGCCGAGGGCGCCCGGGCCCTCACCCGCGCCACCTACGGCCTGGCCACCACCGGCGTGGCCGGGCCCGCCCCGCACGACGGCCGCCCCGTCGGCACCGTGCACGTCGCCGTCAGCGGCCCCGGCGGCACCCGCACCGCCCGCCCCGAACCGCCCACCGACCGCCCCGCCGACATCCGGGACACCGCCGTCGAAACCGCCCTGCGCCTGCTGCGCGACCTGCTCCGCCCCCAGCGCTGAGCAGGGGCCGGACGAACCCGGAAGGCACCGATGACCCGGCTGACCACCAGCGACCCGAACGCCCCCGGCTGGAGCCGGCGACGGCAGGGCCGCGGCTTCTCCTACCGGGACACCGACGGTGCCCCGCTGCGCGACCCCGACACCCTGGCCCGGCTCCGGGCGCTCGCCATCCCCCCAGCCTGGCGGGACGTGTGGATCTGCCCGAAGCCCACCGGCCACCTCCAGGCCACCGGCACCGACGAGGCCGGCCGCCGCCAGTACCTGTACCACCCCGACTTCCGGGCCCGGCAGGAGGCGGCCAAGCACGACCACGTGCTGTCCTTCGCCCGCACCCTGCCCGCCCTGCGCGCCCGCCTCGCCGCCGACCTCGACCTGCCCGGCCTGCGGCACGACCGGGTCGCCGCCTGCGCCGTGCACCTGCTCGACCTGGGCTTCTTCCGGATCGGCTCGCCGTCCTACGCGAAGGCCAACGGCTCGCACGGCCTCACCACCCTGCTGCGCGACCAGGCCGAGGTGCGCGGCGACCGGCTGCGCTTCGCGTACCCCGCGAAGTCCGGCCGGCACCGCGAGCTCACCCTCACCGACCCCGCCGCCGCCCGGACCGTCCGCGCCCTGCTGCGGCGCCGCGACGACGACCCGGTGCTGCTGGCGCACTGGGGGCAGCGGCGCTGGCACCGGCTGACCGCCCCCGACCTGAACGGCTACCTGCGCGAGCACACCGGCACCGACGCCACCGCCAAGGACTTCCGCACCTGGCACGCCACCGTCCTGGCCGCCGTCGGCCTGGCCGCCTCCCGCCCGCGGGCCGACCGCTCCGCCACCGCCCGCCGCCGGGCCGCCGCCCGGGTGGTCCGGGAGGTCGCCGACCACCTGGGCAACACCCCGGCCGTCTGCCGGGCGTCCTACGTCAACCCGCGCCTGCTGGAGCTCCACGACCGGGGCGTCACCCTCGCCGACGCCCTGCCCGACCTGGCCGCCGACCCCGAGGGCCCCGGCCCGCCCGGCCCGGCCGTCGAACGGGCCGTCCTCGACCTGCTCGGCCACTGAGCCACCGGGCCACCGGGCCACCGGGACGCATGCCGCACGACCCGCCGGGTACACGCGCCGGCCGGCGGGCCGCACCCGACGGAGGAGGAGAGATGCGCGAACGGATCGACCGGATCGCCGAACCCTGGGGCGACCGCACCCCCTACCGGCCCGGGCAGCCCTGGCCGGCGCGCCGCGACGCCCACCCGGCCGGGACGGACGCGGAGCGGGTGGACCGCTGGGTGCCGACCGCCTCGCTGCTGCACTCCAACGGCGACGCGATGGACGTCGCGGTGCGCGACGGCCGGATCGTCGGGGTGCGCGGCCGGGCGGACGACCGGGTCAACCGCGGGCGCCTCGGCCCCAAGGACCTGTACGGCTGGCAGGCCAACCACGCCGACGACCGCCTCACCACGCCCCTGGTACGGCGCGGCGGACGGCTGGAGGAGACCGACTGGGACACCGCGATGGACCTGGTCGTCGACCGGACCAGGCACCTGCTGGACGCGCACGGCCCCGGCTCGATCGGCTTCTACACCTCCGGCCAGCTGTTCCTGGAGGAGTACTACACGCTCGCCGTGATCGCCCGGGCCGGCCTCGGCACCAGCCACCTGGACGGCAACACCCGGCTGTGCACCGCCACCGCCGCCGAGGCCCTCAAGGAGACCTTCGGCTGCGACGGCCAGCCCGCCTCGTACACCGACGTCGACCACTGCGACACCCTCGCGCTGTACGGCCACAACATGGCCGAGACCCAGCCCGTGCTGTGGATGCGGGTCCTCGACCGCCTCGCCGGGCCCGAACCGCCCCGGCTGCTGTGCGTCGACCCGCGCCCCACCCCCGCCGCCGCCCGCGCCGAGGTGCACCTCGCGCCCCGGCTCGGCACCAACGTCGCGCTGCTCAACGCGCTGCTGCACGAACTCGTCCGCACCGACCGGATCGACCACGCGTACGTGGACGCGCACACCGTCGGGTACCGGGAACTCGCCGAAGGCGTGGCGACGTGCACGCCCGCGTGGGCGGCCCGGATCTGCGACGTGCCCGCCCGGGAGATCGAACGGGCCGCCGAACTGCTGGGCGAGGCACGGGCGCTGCTCTCGACCGTGCTGCAGGGCGTGTACCAGTCGCACCAGGCCACCGCCGCCGCCGTCCAGGTCAACAACATCCAGCTGGTGCGCGGCATGCTCGGCCGCCCCGGCTGCGGGGTGCTCCAGATGAACGGGCAGCCCACCGCCGAGAACACCCGCGAGTGCGGCGCCGACGGCGACCTGCCCGGCTTCCGCAACTGGGAGAACGCCGCGCACGTCGCCGAACTCGCGAAGCTGTGGAACGTCGAGGAGGAACGGATCCCGCACCACGGCCCGCCCACCCCCGCGATGCAGATCTTCCGGTACGCCGAACAGGGCTCGATCAAGCTGCTGTGGATCTCCGGCACCAACCCGGCCGTCTCGCTGCCCGAACTCGCCCGGATCCGCGGGATCCTGCGCTCCGAAGGCCTGTTCACCGTCGTCCAGGACCTCTACCCGACCGAGACCGCGCTGCTCGCCGACGTGGTGCTGCCCGCCGCCACCTGGGGCGAGAAGACCGGCACCTTCACCAACGCCGACCGCACCGTCCACCTCTGCGAACAGGCCGTCCGACCGCCCGGCCAGGCCCGGCCCGACCTGGCCATCCTGCTCGACTACGCCCGCCGGATGGACTTCCGCGACCGCGACGGCGCCCCGCTGATCGGCTGGCACGACCCGCGCACCGCGTTCGAGGCCTGGCAGCGCTGCTCCGCCGGACGGCCCTGCGACTACACCGGCCTCAGCTACGAGCTGCTGCGCGAACGCGGCGGCATCCAGTGGCCCTGCGACGCCGAGCACCCCGACGGCACCGAGCGCCTCTACACCGACGGCATCTCCTGGGCCGCCCCCGACACCTGCGAGACCTACGGCCGCGACCTGGTCACCGGCGCGTCCGTCTCCGAGACCGAGTACCGGGCCCTCAACCCCGACGGCAGGGCCGTCCTCAAGGCCGCCGAGTACCTGCCCCCGCACGAGGACACCAGCGCGGAGTACCCGCTGCAACTCACCACCGGCCGCACCCTGTACCACTTCCACACCCGCACCAAGACCGGCCGCACCCCCCAGCTGAACGCCGCCGCCCCCGAGCCGTGGGTCGAGATCGGGGCGGGCGAGGCCGGCCGGCGCGGCCTGGCGGAGGGCGACCTGGTCGAGGTCGCCACCGCGCGCGGCGCCGTCCGGGCCCGACTGCGGGTCACCGCGCTGCGCGACGGACTGCTCTTCCTACCCTTCCACTACGGCTACTGGGACACCCCCGGCCGGACCGGCCCCGGCCCCGACGGCGGCCGCGCCGCCAACGAGACCACCCCCACCGACTGGGACCCGGTCTCCAAACAGCCCCTCTTCAAGACCGCCGCCGCCCGCCTCACCCGCCTCGCCCCCGCCGACGGCACCCCCGCCCCCGCCCCCACCACCGGCGCTTCCGCGCCCGTCGATCCCGCCGTCGCGCCCCCCACCACCGGCGGCCCCGCCGCGCTCGCCGACCAGCGGCCCGCACCCGCACCGGAGGCCACCCCGTGAACCCCGTCCTCGCCGTCCTGCGCACCCTGCACGACGGCGAACTCGCCCTCCGCGACGACCTGCTGGCCGCCGCCGAGGAACACGCCGCCGAACACGAGTTCCACCACGTCGCCACCGACACCGCCCGCTGGTCCGCCGAACACGCCCGCCTGATCGCCGCCACCGCCGCCGACCGCGACCTGCGCCTGCCCGCCGACCGCGACCCCGGCGCCCTCACCCGGCTGCGCCGCAGGGCCGCCGAGGACCTCGCCCCCCGACCGGACGACGGCCTCCCCGAGCTGCTGGAGACGCTGGCCGCGCTGCACCTCGCCGCCGCCCGCAACTCGCTGCACTGGGAGATGCTCGCCCAGGCCGCGCAGGCCGGCCGGGACGCCGAACTGCTGGAACTGGCCACCCGCTGCCACCCGCAGACGCTCCGCCAGATGCGCTGGACCAACACCCTGATCAAGACCCTCGCACCGCAGGCGCTGACCGCGTAGACCACGCGGAGCGCGTACACCACCACGAGAGGAGCCACCCATGAGGATCGGATACACCCTGATGACGGAGCAGCGCGGCCCGCGCGACCTGGTCGCCGACGCGGTGCGCGCGGAACGGGCCGGGTTCGACTTCGCGGTGATCTCCGACCACTACTTCCCCTGGCTGGACGAGCAGGGCCACGCCCCCTACGCCTGGGCGGTGCTCGGCGCGGTCGCGCAGGCCACCGACGCGCTGCCGCTGATGACGTACGTGACCTGCCCGACCGTCCGCTACCACCCGGCGGTGGTCGCCCAGAAGGCCGCCACCGTGCAGCTGCTCTCGCAGGGCCGGTTCCGGCTCGGGCTCGGCAGCGGCGAGAACCTCAACGAGCACGTGGTGGGCCGGGGCTGGCCGCCCGTGGCGGTGCGGCAGGAGATGCTGGCCGAGGCCGTGGAGATCATCCGGGAGCTGTTCGCCGGCGGGTACGTGACACATCACGGACGGCACTTCCAGGTCGACGGCGCCAAGCTGTGGGACCTGCCCGAGCAGCCGCCCCCGATCGGCGTCGCCGTCTCCGGACCGGTCTCCTGCGCCACCGCCGGGCGGCTCGCCGACCTGGTGATCGCCGTCCAGCCCGAACGCGACCTGCTCACCGCCTTCGCCGAGGCGGGCGGCGCCGGGAAACCCGCCGTCGGCCAGGCACCGGTCTGCTTCGACCGCGACCGGGACGCCGCCGTCGCCCGCGCGCACGCCCAGTTCCGCTGGTTCGGCGGCGGCTGGAAGGTCAACGCCGACCTCCCCGGCACGGCGGGCTTCGCGGCGGCGAGCCAGTACGTCCGGCCCGAGGACGTCGCGGAGTCCATCCCGTGCGGCGACCGGGTCGAGGACTTCCTCGCCGCCGTCCGGCCCTACGCCGAAGCCGGGTTCGACGAACTCGCGCTGATCCAGGTCGGCGGCGACAGCCAGCCCGCGTTCCTCGACTGGGCCGAGCACGAGCTGCTGCCCGCGCTGCGCGCCGCCTGACCCGGAACGCCGCCCCCGCCCGGGAGCGGGCGGGGACGGCGAAGGCGGTGCGGGGGTGCGCGGTCAGGGCGTGAACAGCACCTTGACCGCGCCGTCCCGCTTCTGCTGGAACATCGCGTACGCCTCCGGGGCCTCGGCCAGCGGCAGGCGGTGGGTCGCGAAGGAGTCCACCCCCAGCGGGTCGGCGTCGGTCAGCAGCGGCAGCAGCTCGTCCGTCCAGCGGCGCACGTTGGCCTGGCCCATCCGCAGCTGGACCTGCTTGTCGAACATGGTCAGCAGCGGCATCGGGTCGGCCGCGCCGCCGTAGACGCCCACCACCGAGATCGTCCCGCCGCGCCGCACCAGCTCCACCGCCAGGTGCAGCGCCTGCAGCCGGTCCAGGCCGGCCTTCTGCATCAGCGGCCGGGCCAGCGCGTCCGGCAGCAGGCCGGTCACCCGCTGCGCCACGGACGCGGCGGGGGAGCCGTGCGCCTCCATGCCGACCGCGTCGATGACGCTGTCCGGGCCGAGGCCGTCGGTCAGGTCGCGCACCGCCTCCGGCAGCTGCCGGGGCCGGTCGTTCAGGTCCAGCACCACCGCGCCGCGCTCCCGGGCCCGCTGCAGCCGCTCCGGCACCAGGTCGACGCCGATCACCTGCCGGATGCCCGGGCGCAGCAGCGCCATCCGCACGCACATGTCGCCGATCGGGCCGAGGCCCAGCACCAGCAGCGTGCCGCCCTCCGGCACCGCCGCGTACTCGACCGCCTGCCAGGCCGTCGGCAGCACGTCGGAGAGGTACACGAACCGGTCGTCCGGCGGCCCGGCCGGCACCTTCACCGGCAGCGTGTCGCCGAACGGGACGCGCAGCAGCTCGGCCTGCCCGCCCGGCACCTGCCCGTACAGCTTGGTGTAGCCGAACAGGGCCGCGCCGCTGCCGTACTCCCGCACCTGGGTGGTCTCGCACTGCGAGTGCAGCCCGTTCGCGCACATCCGGCAGGTGCCGCAGCTGACGTTGAACGGCACCACCACCCGGTCGCCCGGCGCCAGCGTGCGCACCGCGCCGCCGACCTCGCGGACGATCCCCATCGCCTCGTGGCCCAGCACGTCGCCGGGGTCGAGGAACGGCCCCAGCACCTCGTACAGGTGCAGGTCGGAGCCGCACAGGCCGGTCGTGGTCACCTCCACCAGCACGTCCGAGGGGTCCTCGATCCGCGGGTCCGGGACCCCGGTCACCTTCACGTCCCGCCTGCCCTGCCAGGTCACCGCACGCATCGCGTGCTCCTTCCTTCCGCTCGACCGGCTCAACCCGGTTCGTTGTTCGCCCGCCCGGCCCGGTCGCCGAGCTTCGTCAGCACCGGGACGAGCCGTCCCGTGCGCTCCGCCGCCGCCCCGCCCGGCAGGTCGTGCTCCGCCACCCGGCCCGGCCCCGGCAGCAGCCGGCCCGCCGCGCCCAGCAGCGCCCCGAACGTCGCCGGCGCCAGCCCCTCCAGCCGGACGGCGAGCTTCGCGGCCGGGGTCAGCACCAGTTCGGGCCGCCCCCACTCGGCCGCCCGGACGATCCGGCGCGCCGCCCGGTCCGCGTCCATCGACAGCAGCGGCAGGCTCGCCGCCGGGCCGAACCACGCGTACTCCAGCGGCGCCCGACCGGAGAACCGGGCCGCCCGGTGCGAGCCGGTCCGCATCAGCCCCGGCACCACCGTGGTCACCCGGACCCCGCTGCCCGCCAGCTCCACCCGCAGCCCCCGGGAGAACGCCGCCAGCCCGGCCTTCGCCGTCACGTACGGCAGCAGGTGCGGCGCCGGGACGAGCCCGCCGATCGAGGCGATGTTCACCACCGAGCCCGCGCCGCGCTCGCGCATCCCCGGCAGCACCGCCAGCACCAGCTCCACCGGCGCCGCCACCGTCACCGCCCAGGACTCCTGGAAGTCCGCCCCGGCCAGGGCCGCCAGCGGGCCGACCTGGATCACCCCCGCGTTGTTCACCAGCAGGTCCAGCGGCCGTCCCAGGCGCTCGGCGGCCTCCGCCGCCACCGCCGCCCCCGCGCCCGGCACCGTCAGGTCGCACTCCAGCGCCGCCCGCCGGGTCGTCAGCCGTCCCAACCGTCGCTCCGCGAAAGCCAGTTCCGCGCCGTCGCGGGCGCACACCGCGACCCGGCAGCCGCGCCGGGCCAGCTCCTCGGCGACCAGCAGACCCAACCCACGCGAACCGCCGGTCACCAACGCCGCCCGGTCCGCGAAATCCACCCGCGCCACGGTCCTCACCTCTCCTCGGCCATCCGGTCGCGTCGCGCCTGCCCGAGGTGCGGGGGAGGAAACGGGGCGATAAGAGAGAGCTGAGGGGCATTCGTCCGTTTCTGTTCGGGGCCGACCGGTTAGCCGTGTCGGTAACCCCCCACCACGCCCACGTTCCGGAAGGACACCCATGACTGCCGACGCCACCCGCCCCGACCTCCCCGGCGCGCCGACCGCCGGTGAGCCCACCGTGGAGGAGCCCGTCGACCCGCGCCCGCCGCTGCCGCCCAAGCCCGACCAGGCCGCGCCCGAGCCCCGCTCGGCCACCGGCCGCGGCCCGCAGGACGACAGCGGCCCGGTCCGCGCCCAGGCCGGCGCGTTCCTGACCAACGCGCAGGGCACCCGGCTGCCGGACTCCGACCACTCGCTGAAGGCCGGACCGCGCGGCCCGGTCCTGCTCCAGGACCACCACCTGCGGGAGAAGATCACCCACTTCGACCACGAGCGGATCCCCGAGCGCGTCGTGCACGCCCGGGGCGCCGCCGCGCACGGCGTCTTCGAGAGCTACGGCACCGGAACCGGGCTCAGCAAGGCGGGCTTCCTCGCCGCCGGGGCCAAGACCCCCGTCTTCGTCCGCTTCTCCACCGTGCTCGGCTCGCGCGGCTCCGCCGACACCGTGCGCGACACCCGCGGCTTCGCGACCAAGTTCTACACCGACGAGGGCGTCTTCGACCTGGTCGGCAACAACATCCCGGTGTTCTTCATCCAGGACGCGATCAAGTTCCCGGACGTCATCCACGCGGGCAAGCCGCACCCCGACCGGGAGATCCCGCAGGCGCAGTCCGCCCACGACACCTTCTGGGACTTCGTCTCGCTGCACACCGAGGCCACCCACCACACCCTGTGGAACATGTCCGACCGGGGCATCCCGCGCTCCTACCGGACGATGGAGGGCTTCGGCGTCCACACCTTCCGCCTGGTGAACGCGGAGGGCGCCACCTGCCTGGTCAAGTGGCACTGGAAGCCCAAGCTCGGCGTCCACTCGCTGACCTGGGACGAGGCCCAGCTGATCGGCGGCGCCGACCCCGACTTCCACCGCCGCGACCTGTACGACGCCATCGAGGCCGGCGCGTACCCGCAGTGGGAGCTCGGCGTCCAGGTCCTGCCCGACACCCCCGAGCAGACCTTCGAGGGCATCGACCTCCTCGACCCCACCAAGTTCGTGCCCGAGGAGTTGGCCCCCGTCCAGGCGCTCGGCCTGATGACGCTGCACGCCAACCCGACGAACTTCTTCGCCGAGGTCGAGCAGGTCGCCTTCCACCCCGGCCACCTGGTGCCCGGCATCGACGTCACCGACGACCCGCTGCTGGCCGGCCGGCTGTTCTCCTACCTCGACACCCAGATCACCCGGCTCGGCGGCCCCAACTTCGCGCAGATCCCGATCAACCGCACCCACGCCCCGGTCAACGACATGCTGCGCGACGGCTTCCACCAGGACGCCGTGCACACCGGCGTCGCCCCCTACAAGCCCAACTCGCTGGACGGCGGCTGCCCGTTCTTCGCCGGCGCCGAGCAGCAGGCCTTCATCGAGCACCCGCAGCCCGTCGCCGCGGCGACGAAGGTCCGGGAGCTGCCCGCCTCGTTCGACGACCACTTCAGCCAGCCCCGGCTCTTCTGGGCCAGCATGACCCCGGTCGAGCAGGAGCACATCATCGCGGCCTACAGCTTCGAGCTCGGCAAGTGCACCGAACCCGCCGTCCGCGAACGCAACCTGCGCGTCCTGGCCCGGATCGACGAACGGCTGTGCGCCGAGGTCGCCACCGCCCTCGGCCTGCCCGCCCCGGCGCCCGAAACCGCCGACGAGCCCGCCCGGCCCAGCCCCGCGCTCTCCCAGCTCGGCCACGAGTGGCCGGTCGCCGGACGGACCGTCGGCATCCTCACCGGGCCCGGCACCGACCCCGGCACGCTCGACGACGTCCGCAGCGCCGCCCTCGCGGCCGGCCTCGTGCCGCTCGTGGTCGCCCCCTCCGGCGGCGACCCCGCCGAGGTGCAGCGCAGCTTCGCCACCGCCCGCTCGGTCGAGTTCGACGCCGTCCTGCTGGCCGGCGTCCCCGCCCCCGCCCCCGACGCGGCCCCCGCCCGCGACGCCCGCGCCGCCGGCCCGCACACCCTGCTCGACCCGCGTCTGGTCCTGCTGCTCGGCGAGGCCTGGCGGCACGCCAAGGCGATCGGCGGCTGGGGCGACGCCCGCGACGCCCTCGCCGCGGCCGGCCTCCCCGCGGACGGCCCCGGCGTCATCCTCGGCACCGACCCCGGCCAGGTCCTGCGCGAGATCGCGGACCTGCTCGCCGGGCACCGGGTCTGGGACCGCTTCCCGCCGCCCGCCGCCTGACCCGCTCGACCCGCTCGACCCGCCCCCCGCCGGACGGATTTCCGTACCGGCGGGGGGCATGGCCGGGCGATCACGGGGCAGACGGCGGTCGTACCGATGAAGCCATACGAAGGAGGACACATCGTGGTCCCGCTCCTGCTGGTCCTGCTGCTCGCCCTGCTCCTGTTCGGCGCCGGTTTCGCGGTGAAGATCCTGTGGTGGGTCGCGATCATCGTGCTCGCGGTGTGGCTGGTGGGCTTCATCGCCCGAGGCACCAACGCGACCGGCGGCCGCGGCCGTTGGTACCGCTGGTAGTAACCCGACCACCGGGGCGGGGGGGGGGGGGGGGGCGCCCCCCCCCCCCCCCCCCCCCCCCCCGGGGCCGCCCGGGGGGGGGCCCCCCCCCCCCCCCCCCCCCCCCCCCCCCCCCCCCCCCCCCCCCC